>CAYQJW010000017.1:9267-13172 GCA_964418025.1 uncultured Candidatus Saccharibacteria bacterium
CTTCTTTAACTGCCTTTTCTTCTTTAACTGCTTTGCCTAGTTCTTTTAAATAAGTTCGTTCGATAACTTTCAAGCTGTCTTTCATGACAAGCATGGAATCTGCTTTTAAGATATCTGTGATATTTAAACTAGTTGCAAAAGCTGTGTTAATTTCTTGAAGGTTACGAGAAGCACGGATTAACGCATCATCTTTCTTTGGTAGAACCATCATCTGCTTGTTGCCTAAGACAGTAAGCTTAGAATGGAAAGCTTCCATGACCTTGATAAATTCTTTAGTCTTTGGAGTTTCTAGGTTGATACCTTCGATGATAATAAATTTGCCATCACGAGCTTTGTCTGACAAAGACATGAATAAAGCTTTAGTCTTGGCTTTCTTGTTGATCTTCACACTCCAGTTACGATCAGAAGTTGGACCAAAGGTTACTCCACCATGGCGCCAAATTGGGCTACGAGTAGAACCTGCGCGAGCGCGACCAGTTCCCTTTTGCTTCCAAGGTTTCTTACCACCACCACTAACTTCACCGCGAGTTTTGGTATTAGCCAAACCTTTACGAGCGTTGTTAGCTTGAGCACGGACACTTTCGGCCATTAAATGCAAAGATGGCTTAACAGCAAAGATGCTGTCGCTAACTTCCATTTCACCTACGGCTTCGGCGTTCTGATTGTAAACTTGAATCTTCATATAGATATTAGACTATTTCTTTTTCTTAGTATCTTCAACAACAGCTACAAACAAAGGCTTCTTTACTCCAGTTGTAGAAATGCGAACCATGCCATTACGAGTTCCTGGAACTGCACCTTTGATTAAAATTAAACCGTTTCCACCATCAACATCAACAACTTGAAGATTTTTTACTGTAACGTGTTGAGTTCCCATATGACCAGCCATGCGGCGACCCTTGTTAACGTGCTGTGGGTAACGAGAACCAATAGATCCTACACTACGAGGACGGTTATGACCGTGACTCATTGGGAATCCATGGAAACCATGTCGCTTCATCGCACCAGCGAAACCGCGCCCCTTCATCACTCCAATTACGTCTACCATTTCACCAATTTCGAATTGAGAAACTTCCACCTTCTGACCAAGAGTAAAATCTTGAGGGTTGTCTACACGAAATTCAACAAATTTTCCAAAATTACCAAGATCTTTAGAGTGACCTGTCTTTGCTTTGTTTGCATTCTTACTTCCTGCTACAACAGCACTGATACCAACTTGAATAGCGTTATAGCCATCTTTGCTGTCTGCAGTTTTAATCTGAGTAACCACCATGTTTGGGGCTTTGACTACAGTAGCGGGAATAACTTCGCCGTTTTCTGCGAAGTAGGTTGTCATATTTAACTTTTTTCCAACAATAAATTTCATACAGTTTTGATTGGTCCACTTAAGTGGTGGACATCACGTCTTATTAAATAAAAAAATGTGGCTAATCACCACATATAAACAATTCATCATCTAGGATGCTTTGCTTGTATTTGGCGAATAGTTATCTGAAGTTTTGAGCTGTTTGGACTCTAAAATTTCAGAACAGATTCACACCGAGCGGCCGCTATATTTTGCGGCACGCCTTTAACTCATTTTGATCTCTACATCTACTCCAGCTGGTAAAGCTAGATTAGTAAGAGAATCGATGGTTTTAGGGGTTGGGTCGAGAATATCGATCATGCGCTTATGAGTACGCATTTCGAACTGTTCTCGGCTATCTTTATGTACAAAAGTAGAACGAAGCACTGTGTACTTTCGCTTTGCGGTAGGCAAAGGTACTGGACCAGAAACGCTGGCACCAGTTCTCTTGGCAGTATCAACGATTTGCTTTGCACTTTGATCAATTAACTTGTGATCATATGCGCGAATCTTGATGCGAATTTTTGGCTTGTGTTCGGCCTTTTCCATAAAATAGATTGACAATATGCTGTTTTTGTCTTATTTAAGGGACTTTACAGCAATTAAAACCACTAGCTTTATTGCTAGTAGAACTTAATCAAAATTTTATCCCATATTCTGGTTAGTGTCAAGTTTTTATTGAGGAAAATTTGGGTTTTTCCCTATTATTGACATAATCACGGATATATCACATAATGTTGATTTTTTTGTTTCGCTTTTTTACTTAATAAAAACAAAAAGAAGCGGAATTACGCTTCTTTTGAATTAACATTCTTTGAGTTGAATTAGATTTCAACCATGAGCTGCCATTACTTTTGGAACTTGAAAATCATCTTGTGAAGATGGAGTTGGCAAATCTACTCGCCTATCACTGTCATCATCACCTCCACCGTCAGTCCCATCATCAATAGGCTCAGAGATTATTAAGCAATACTCCAAATCTGTCGGATTGCCTAATTCACAAGCTTCGATACCAATTTCAAAACCTAGTTCGCTTCCTAAGGCGCCAACGCCTTCGATCACAGCTTCTTTCTGTCTATCACTGAGTTGAGAAAAATTAATTTCTAAATGACGGTTTTTAATTGGAATGGTAGTAGATCTAAACCTGTATAATTCCACCAATTTTTCTTGAGGTATCTGAACTAGCTCCTCGGCGACATTGTTTACTATATTAGTGACAACAGAAGCCGAATTTAACATGCGAGAAATAGTTTCTACGCTTTTCCATTGTGGTTGAGTCATTTTATATAACCTCCATTCAAACTACGCTGATTTTAGCTCAATAACATTTCGTCGTCAAAGAAAAAATTTGTACAAAAAATCCCGGAAACAATGTTCCGGGATAACAACTAAACTCCTCTACCTCGCGCGCGAAGCCAAAACTGCTCTAGCCGCATTGGGTAATTGTGCTTATGAGCCAACTCGCGTGACATTCGCCAGCACTCAGTTAATGCTCTAAACGCCAAGATATAACACCGAGATTTAACAGCAACTTTTGCTAAGCGTCCATGTAATCCAGAAAGAATAATCAAACGATGTTTTATATCGAGCTGTTCGTCTGGAACATCATCGAGAATTAGAAAAGCTTTGCGAAGCAAATCCATGGCAAGCTCTAATTTCTCTTCGGTTACATCTGGGTTGGTAGCTAAAGCCTCGGCATAATGACCAAGATATTCAGCTTCTTCCCTGCCACCTTTATTAACCAAGCAGTGCGCTTGATAGTACAGTGTCTCTGCATTTGCATGCCCACCCAACGACGCGCAAACATCCCCATGACGCAAATAAAAGACAGCATGGTCAGACTCAGGAACACATAAGGTCTTTCCTTTTTTGATATCGTCCATCATCTGATTTAAATATATTTGCAACCCTTCTTTTTGAAATAGGTGTTTACTACAAACAATTCTTTCACCAAGGGCTCTTGCGCAAATCAGATCAAGGCAGTTGTCATAACAAAGATTTATAACCTCAGTTAACAAACCGCCAGCTAACAATGGATTACCTCTTTCGCGGATATCAACAGCGCTGGTAATCTGAGCCATCAAATCATCTTCGGCTTTCTTGCTGATCATTGATAATATTCCTCCCTGAAATTTCAATGCGTTTATTTTACGATATATTTAAGAATAAGTCAATAATACAAAAAACTCCCCTTTTTTAGCTAATAAGCTAGGAGAGTTTTTCTTAACATTTTAAAATTAATCAAGTAAGGGACCGCCTTCGTTACAATTTGCCTCGACAGCATCTTGGTACCACATCACGGCATCACGCAATTCACCAGTCCGATTGAGAACGCTAGTCCCCCATCTTGTTTGGTAGTCTTGCCAAGCATCTGCTAGGAACTGGTTTGATTCAGCACAAGTTAACTCAGAAAAATCAGCAGAAGAATATTGTCCTTGCAATCCAGCAATAGGCCCTCCTCCGTAGCTGCGACTGGCAACAGCCCAACCTATTAATCCACCGATTAACACCAAACCAATGGCCATTAGTATTTGTTTATTTGTCATTTTGATTTCTTAAG
>CAYQJW010000018.1:0-11657 GCA_964418025.1 uncultured Candidatus Saccharibacteria bacterium
TTCCTCCTGAGTCAGCTATTTGTAAAGCTATTTTTGTTGCTTTAGGATAGCACGAACAAATTCCACAAACAAGGGGTGTGGATCTAGGGGTCGAGATTTAAATTCTGGGTGGAACTGAGTTCCCACAAAGAATGGGTGGTCTTTTAATTCAATGATTTCTACAAGTTGGCCGTCTGGTGTAGTACCAGAAACGATCAAACCTTTGGCTTCTAAACGTTCACGATATTCATTATTAAATTCATAACGGTGGCGATGACGCTCCGAAATAGTATTCTTATTTTTACCCCGACCATCCGGATTTACCCAACCCGCTTTAGCATAAGCACGCTCTGTTTTGGTTCCTTTTTCTAAAACACAATCCCATGCACCTAATCGCATAGTTGCACCATATTCACGAGCAAGCAGTAACTTTTCTTGTTCAGGCATAATATGAATTACCGCATGACGAGTTTTAGGATCAACCTCTGTAGTGTGAGCAGTTTTTAAGCGAACTACATTACGAGCAAATTCAATTGTTGCTAATTGCATTCCATAACATAAACCAAGATAAGGAACTTTTTGTTTTCGAGCAAATTCAATAGCTTGAATAATTCCTTCTACTCCTCGACTTCCAAATCCACCGGGTACACAAATTCCATCATAACCAGTTAAGATTTTTTTAGCGCCTTGTTTTTCAATGGTGTTGCTAGATATCCATTCTAATTTTACATTGGTATTATTTGCCCAACCGCCATGCTTTAGGGCTTCGATTACTGAAACATAAACATCAGACAACTTAAAGTCACCTGTATCAAAGTACTTACCAACAACAGCTACCTTAACTGTTTTATTAGAATGTTGAACCCTTGTTATCTTAGTAACAAAGTTATTCCACTTTCTAAGGTCTCGCTTTTTGTTTGGCATGTCAAAGTGCTCGAGTAGTTGATCTGTAAAACCTTCTTTATCAAAATTGCTAGGTACTCGGTAAATTGTATCTACGTTTGGTGCAGCAATAATATGCTCAACAGGAATATTGGTGGTCCAGGCTAATGTTTCTTTACGACGATCATCTAATTGTCCTTCGGCTCGCGCTACTAAGAAGTCTGGTTGAATACCAGAAGAAATTAATTGCTTCACAGAATTTTGAGTTGGCTTCGATTTCATTTCTCCAATACTAGGTGGAGTTGGCAAATAACCCACATGCACATGGGCAGTTTCGCGACCGTCACGATACTTCATAATACGGTTAGCTTCTATAAATAAAATATTTTGATATTCACCCACTGTGCCTCCGATTTCGCAAATAACAAAGTCAGCTTTAAGGGCTCGAGCCGCTTGTTCTAATCTATTAATAATTTCTTCTGGAACATGCAGGGCTACTTCGACATCTTCACCGTCATATTCAAAATTTCTTTCCTTTTGAATTATAGTTTGAAATAATTGACCATTAGTTACATAATTAGCTTTAGATAAATCAATATTTAAAAACCGTTCGTAGTTACCTAAATCTTGATCGGTTTCCATACCGTCATCGGTTACAAAAACTTCACCATGCTCTTGAGGGCGGATGGTACCTGCATCAACATTCAAATAGGCGTCACATTTAACTGGAGCAACGATGTAACCTCTAGATTGCAATAGTGCAGCTATTGATGAAGTCGTCACGCCCTTCCCTACTCCAGAGATAACTCCGCCGGAGACAAAGATGAATTTTGTATTTAACTTTTTAGCTTTTCGTGTTTTGAGTTGGTATGACATGAGTTACTTCAGTCTATTTAATTATAAATTTACGGGTTTCAATAAGTTTTTGTGTTTCGTTACCATTCTTATCTTTCACAACTTTTTCTGGGTCAAAGATAGATATTCGAAAAGTATCTCCGGACAGCCATTCGATATCTGGTGCGGATGGCATTAAACAACCAACTTTCTCACATAAATTAAAAGTTTCATTGCTTGGTAATGTGGCTAAACTTTTGATGGTATCCCCATCAAAATCTAGCAAAAATAGAGATCGTGTATCTTCACCATCTTTAACATTATAAATGCTGGCTGCATAAGCACTTTCTTTACTTGCAGTACTAGTAAAACTATTAAAATTCTTGCTAATCTTTAATTCTGTAAACTTGTTAGCATCGCCGTCATATCGAACAATTCCACCAATTGGAGCATCTCCGGCATAGTAAACTATTCCTAAGTATAAATAAGGTTTGGTAGTAGATTGATTAAGTTGAATAAAGCTTTTATACTGATTCTCTTTTAACGCTGGGTAAGCTGTTTTGATACTTTTTACGACTGTAGTCTTTTTTCCAGTCATAATGTCGGTCTGAATAATTTGACCATCATAGCTTTGGTTAGGTTCCGGATTACCACCTTTATAAAAACTCAGTAGCTCGTATTTAAATTTTAGAGTTGCATTCTCTGGTTCTTCAATTAAAGTTGATTCGTCTGTTGTTAAATCTTGTTGGGAGATTTGATTTGTTGTGGTGTCTGACTCAGTTTTAGTCTTAAGAACCATGCTTCCGATATAAAGCAGGATTAAAACTATTAGAATAATTAACGGTACAACTAATTTTTTTGATTCGATCATAGACTTTCTATATTAATTTTAGTATTTGCAGTTATTCCCTGCCCTAGCTTAATGCTTATAATATGTTCCCCTAACTCTTTGATACCTTTATTGGCTCCAATCTGCGTCTTCTCTAACTGTATTTTTGTTTTTTGGAATATTGCAGAGGCTATGTCTTTTTCATGAATCCCTCCAAAGATTTGCCCCTTATCCCCTGTTTTGATTTTTACTGTGAAGGTTCTGCGTTCCAACTCCTTTTTTGCAAGCTGTAATTTATCTAACTCTTTTTGCTTTTTAGCGGTCAGTTCTTTTTTACCTTTTTCTAGGTCTTTTTGGGCATCCGTTGTGGCTAGCTTGGCTAAACCTTTTTTAATTAAAAAATTGGTCGCAAAACCAGCGTTAACTTCTTTAATTTCGCCGTTTCGACCAACCTTGGGTACGTCCTTTATTAGTATGACTTTCATGTGATTGTTTTTAGCTACTTAGTTATAAAAAAATAAAAAACCCTCTTCCGAGAGTTTTGGCTCTTTCTTATTATACACGAAATTTCGGAAAAGTCAATCCTGCTGTGGATATCTCTAGATGCGTAAGTACTTTCTCATAGCCAATAAGCTTGAGATTGTGCTTAGCACAAAAGCGATACCTAATTGGATAGCTATCACACCTAGGAATACAGTGATATTACCATTGAATATATTAGCTCCAGGTGTAAGGTAGTTACTGATCTTAGGAAGCATGTTGAAATAGATCGGTATCAGTAAGGCGCTGGTAATAATTGCTGCAATAATACTATATGTGAAAGCTTCGACAATAAAAGGACCGCGGATATACCAGTTTGTGGCACCAACGAGTCTCATAATTTCGACTTCTTCACGACGATTGTAAATGGTAAGAGCGATTGTGTTAAACATTACCAAAATTGCAATTAAACAGAACACAACCATCAGTATGGAACCAAAAGTAATGATGAATTTTAACAAGGAGTTAAGTCTCTCGATAATAACTCTGTTGTCTTCGAAGTTTACTTCTTGGATTACACTCTTGTACTTTTCACTGTTGAGTGACTCAGCTATGGCGGGAAAATCTTCTAGGTTAGTAGCCTTGATTTGTAGGGTTGCTGGGAAAGGATTTTCTGTAAGTTCACCTAGGGAGTCGATTATTAGTTGATCACCTTTATGCTTTTCTTTAAAAGCTGCTTGGGCTTGGTCTGAGGAAACGTAATTAATTTCTTTGATTCTTGAATCTTGCTTAATTTCATCTCTGATAGTTAGAACTTTTGCTTCGGTCACATCACTTTTGAAATAGGCACTAATATCAACTCTTTGCTGAATGGATGCTACTGAATAACTGGTGATGATGAATAACAAAGTTAACACTGACAAAATAATCAGTGTCACTGTCATCACTAAAGTAGAGGCTCCAGCGAGCCATAAGTTGCGGCGTAAATTAGTAGTACCGCTTTTAACAATTCTAAAAAATGAAATTAATCCTCGCATAGAGTTTACAGTTTATACTTTCCTTTTTGTTGTTCTAGTGTTACTTGACCACCTTCGATGGTAATTACTCGTCGTTTAATTTTGTTTACTAAGTCGGAGGCGTGCGTTGCTAAAATTACAGTGGTGCCTAGTTCGTTGATCTTCAATAATAAATCGATTACTTCTGCTGCATTGACTTCGTCTAAGTTACCAGTTGGTTCATCTGCAAGAAGTAGTACTGGGCGGTGAGCTAAGCTTCGAGCAATTGCAACACGTTGCTTTTCTCCACCGCTCATTTCGTTAGGAAAATTATTGCTCTTATGAGTTAATCCTACTAAATCTAAAATTCGAGGAACATCTTTGTTAATTTGTTCTTTACGGTGACCAGAAACTTCCATGGCAAAAGCTACATTTTCGAAAGCTGTGCGGCGGGGTAATAATTTTATATCCTGAAAAACTACTCCAATTTTTCTACGTAAATAAGGGAGGTCACTCTTGCGGATACGGGTCATGTCTATGTCGTCGATTAGGATACTACCATCGTCTAGTTCTTCTTCTCCCACAATTAACTTCATCAAAGTAGACTTCCCTGCCCCACTCATTCCCACTAAAGAAATAAACTCCCCCTGGTCGATTTGGAGGTTAATGTTGTTTAGGGCTTTATGATTGCCGTAATATTTTGTAACTTTTTTGAATTGAATCATTACATTAATTATACCACACCAAGCTAGACCGGATCCATTATTTTTGGTATATTTTAAATCAGTTAAAGTTGGTTTTTCTAGGAGGAAAAATATATGCAGCAAAGTTCGTTAGCTGAAGTTTTGCAATGTATTAACAAGGTGGGTGGTCAAAAACTTCTTAATCGTTTTAAAGAGTTGTGTGTCGAACGGCAACAGCTCGTAGCGATGTCAATATTTAAACACAAACGTAGTTGTGAAAAGATGAACGTCTTAATCACATTGCAGTGTTTAAAACAAATCATAGACATGATAGAGAAAAATCAAATTCCCTATCGTAACGATGATTCTGATGTAATCCCAGGAATGAAGACAGATAAAACAGATACTTCTTCTATCCTAAAATTGCATCGAACGCCAGCAGCAATAGCGAGGAGATCTTCTTCTCACAGCTTGCGTTCAAGTAGTTTGGGCAGTGGTAACTTCTATACATAATTTTCATCAACAACTTTAACTAAAGACGACATTCCTGTCGTCTTTTATTTATTTTATTTAATCTGGCTTTCTAAATATTTTTCTACAAAGTTGTCTAAACTCCCATCTAAAACTTTGTCGGGATCACTTTCTTCGTAATCAGTCCGATGATCTTTAACCATTTTATATGGATGCAAAACATAAGAACGAATCTGATTTCCCCACTCGGCCGATTTAAATTCACCTCGAAGTTCTTTTTTTTCTTCGGCAAGTTTTTGGTCTTCTAGGGCTTGGAGTTTACCTAGTAAGATCTTCATGGCCAATTCTTTATTTTGATGCTGGCTTCGTTCATTTTGAATACTCACCCGAATACCTGTAGGAATATGAGTAATCCTAATAGCGCTATATGTAGTGTTAACACTCTGGCCACCATGACCAGATGATGTGTTAGCTTCGATTTCAATGTCTTTTGGATCTAACTTTAGGCTTTCTTGCTCGGCAAGTTCCGGAATAAGTTCAAGTAAAGCAAAAGAAGTTTCTCGGGTATGTGCCGGGTTAAACGGAGAAAGTCGAACAAGGCGATGCACACCAGCTTCACTTTTAAATAATCCATAAGCGTTTAATCCTTTAACATGTACAGTTACAGATTTTATCCCAGCTTCGGAACCTTTGCTTTGGTCGATAATTTCTGTTTTTAAATTATGCTTTTCTGCGTAACGTAAAAATTGTCTTAGCAAAATTTCGGTCCAGTCTTGAGCATCAGTTCCACCAGCTCCTGCGTGTAACGCAAAGATAGCATTATGGTTATCATACTTGCCAGACATCATCACTGTTAATCGGTTTTGGTGGAATTGTTCTTGTAAATCTTTAACTTGTTGATTGAGATAACTAATCGTTTCTTCCGATTCATCTGTGTTGCTAGTAATTAGTTCTTGTAATTCTGTGATCTTATTATCCAAGGCTGTCCAAAAGTTCACGAAATCTTGAATGGAGTTATAACTTTGCGAAACTTGCTGGGCAGACTCTTGGTCCGACCAAAAATCCGCAGCTTGCATGCGATCTTGCAGCTCTAAAGCTTGTTGTTGTTTTTGTTCAAGATTGAGTTTACTAGTTAAGCTTTTGGCTTCTTGGCTTAAGTTGCTGAGCTCATTTAGTAGTTCCGAAAGACTTTGATTCATTTGCTAATTATAGCCAATTTGGATTAAAAAAAGAACCCTGCAAGTTATGCAGGGTGGGATCAAGCGGCTTTTTGTTTACGCCAGTCTCGAAAATAGGTAGCAAAGTAATAGTCAATATTATTAAAGGTTCTTACTCTATTATCTTCAATGTTTGGGATAAGATGCCATTCATTTTGGTTAAAACTCGGAAAAGATACGTCTCCTTTAAATTCTTGTTGAATTTCGGTTAGGTATATTCTCGAAGCATATGCTAGAGCCTCCTCATAAACCCGAGCTCCTCCTATTATGAATACTTCGGTGTTTATCATTTCGGCCGCACGGATTGCAGACTCTAAAGAAGTGTGAAAGTGTGTGGTTTTTGAAAAAACACTTTGCTCAAAATCGGGTATTCCGTATTCAGGATTGCTTTCTATGAGTTCAATAATTTCTGACCGCTTCTTTTGGCTCAGAATAAAGTTGGGTCGATTTGGCAGTGGTCGTTTGAGTAGAGCTAGAATTGAAAAGAAAGTGTTCAGTCCCATGATCACCGGCCGTTTTTCGGTCTTTGCTTTAAACCATTTAAGGTCTTCTGGTAAGTGCCATGGCAATTTATTATTGTCGCCAATCACATTATTGGCTGCTCTCGCGGCAATTATACTTATCATATAAAGTATTATTCCTCCTTGGAATATTTCGGCTTGTATTAAAAAGAATTATTTCTCAAAACCATTCTACGTACTAATTCCCAGACTTTAGCATGAATTTCTTGGGCAGAAAGCATTGTTCCCTGCTCTGAGCATTCTACTAGCTTAGTGTTAGGAAACAGGCTAGCAATTTCTGCATAAGCCGTGTCAGCTTCATTTTTATCTGGGCTACTGTGTAGGATAATAGTGAGGTCAGGTTTTGGAATATTAAAAATTGAGTGCTCTAAATTGTCTAGCCATTTATAAAATTTTATTCTGTCGGTGCGGTCTAGTATTTTTGATCCTTGATGAGCTGCACTAGAGCTTGTGTAGCGGTTAGCTAAAATGATTTTACCTTCAGACAGATGTTGGCGAATATCAAAACCAGCATCGAATCTATCGAGCGCAAAAAGTATCGAAGTGGCTTCGGGGTTTAGATCGCCATACTTGCCTTCTGAGTAATTAGTCAACATCTCGGCGGAGACAGATGAATATTGAGGAAAGTCAAAAACCATCCCGTCATAATCATAACTACCCAGGGTCTTTGCTAAAAGTTCAACCTGAGTGTTTTTGTCTGTACTGCCCGACCCTTCTATGACAATAAACTTACCCATAGGTTTTGGAGCTGGTTCAGATTTTTTAAATATAGCCATAAATTTGATACTTTCCACTCAATATTACCATTCTTGAATTATTCTACTATAACTTAAGGCTCAGGCAAAGGCTGGCTTTGGCAAGAAAAAAACCGCCCATTTTGGACGGTCGGCCTTAAATAGCCTTTTCGATGAGATACTCACGAACTTTTATTCTTGCCTTATGCACTTGGGATTTTATGGTTCCCTTTGAACAACCAAGAATATCTGCAGCTTCTTGCTCTTGAAAGCCATATACATCTTTCAGAATCAAAGCACTTTTATAACCTGGAGCTAGACTGCTGATTGCTTTTAGTAATTCGAGCATTGTTAGATTGTCCGGGTCATTGTATCCCCTGCTTTTAGCAATGTTTATCTCTGGGGTGTTATCTTCCAATGAATCTTTTTCTTGTCGCACATACTTTTTTCGAAAGTGCATCAATACTTCGTTAACAGCCAATCGAAAGATCCATGTAGAAAGTTGGGAACCACCTTTGTAGGTGTAGATCTTTTTCCAGACTTGAATGAATATGTCTTGAGTAAGATCCTCAGCTACAGACTTGTTTTTAGTCATTCTAAAACAGATTGCATAAACTCTACCATGGTCACGCTTGTATAAGTCTTCAAAGGCGTATACGTCTCCACTGGCAATTTTACTTGCCAGTTCGCGGTCTTGTAAAATTGCTTCTGTGTTTTGCATTACTACCTCCTGTAGTTTTAAACTAAGCGAATCATAAATGATTGAGTTAACTTTGTCAAAATAAAACAGCACCTTGCGGCGCCGTTTTATACTTGAGTTTAGAAATGCAAATTGACTAAGCTTTAAATTTGATTCCAGGACCCATTGTTGAATTGATCGTACAGCTTTCAATAAACTGCTTCTTAACAGTAGAAGGCTTAGCAGCGTGTAGGGCTTCCATAAACTTCTTTAAGTTCTCTAAAAGTTTTGGAGCTTCAAAATCAGTCTTACCAATGATTTGGTGAACGTTACCAGTGTTGTCATTTTTAAAGTTGATTTTTCCACCTGCGATTTCTGCAATAGCTCCTGTGATATTGTCAGAGATAGTGCCAGTTTTTGGATTAGGCATCATTCCTCGAGTTCCCAAGATTTTAGCGATAGCAGCCAATTTTGGCATCATGCTAGGCTCTGCAATAGCTACATCGAAGTCAGTCTTTTCAGATTCTTTGATTTGCTTAATTAGCTCTTCGCCACCAACAATAGCAGCTCCAGCAGCTTTTGCTTCTGCTTCTTTTCCTTCACTTACAAATGCTGCGATTCGCTTGGTCTTACCAGTTCCGTGAGGTAAAGTTACAGATCCACGAATAGCTTGATCTGTCTTCTTTGCGTCAATTGCAGTCTTGATATGAACTTCTACAGAACCAACAAATTTTGTTGTAGCGGTTTTCTTTGCAAGCTCTAAGGCTTCTTCGATAGAATAGACTTTGTCTTTTTCTACATTTTCCAAATTAGCTTTGGTTCGCTTTGATAATTTCTTCATTTGAATTCCTTTCGTGGTAAACGAGCTAATGCTCTCCCACAAATTAATTGATTATTATATAGGTTAAGCTTCTTTACGAGCTAGTTTCCAGTGATAGAAGAACACCGGAGTAGCTACAAGGATCATGGCAACTGCTTGAGCAGCACTGCTCTGTCGTTGAGCTGAGCGACGCTTGGCTTCTTCGTCACGTTGTTCTTGCTCGTAGTTTGGGTTTGAACAGTTTGGATCTAATGGAACCACAGAACCATCAGGATTCTTAGATTCAGAACACATTAACTTTGGTTCATAGTAATACGCATTGTCGGCTTCGGTAAACACCCAAGCTTTAAGCGCCATGTTAATTAGCATGATGCCTGCAATTACTAGAATTACTAGAGAGATCAAGGATACCATGTATAGGTAAACCTTTTTAATCCATGATAGGTTCATGTATTTGTTGATTAATGATTTGATTAATCTTTGATTTCGATACCCATGCTTCGGGCTGTGCCACGAATGATCTTTTCTGCAGCATCATGATCGACTGCATTAAGATCTGGCATTTTAGTTTCTGCAATTTCTTTTAACTGCGCAGTAGAAATTTTTCCTACTTTTGTAGTCAAAGGATTGCTAGAACCTTTTGCTAGACCAGCAGCTTTGCGGATTAACACAGATGCTGGAGGAGTTTTAAGAATGAATGTGAACGAACGATCTTCATAGATGGTCATTTCTACCGGAATGATAGTATCACCCATCGGTGCTGTTTGTTCGTTGAATTGCTTGGTGAAATCACCAATGTTAATCCCGTGGGGCCCAAGGGCTGTACCGACAGGAGGTGCTGGAGTTGCTTTTCCGGCTGGGAGCTGCAACTTTACCATTGTCTTTATCTTCTTTGCCATTTTGTAGAGTAGTAATCCTTATTAGGGACGAGATCGCAAGTCTTAACCGCAACCGACTACTTATTAATAATGCATAAATTATAGCCTATTTACATTGTTTTGGCAAGGTTTCTTTTATTGACATAATATAGAATAAGTGGTATAATTTGAAAAATTCGAAATTGGGAGGAAAATTATATATGTATGCTGATTTACTTGAATTTGCAATTCTGTGGTGCATGTTCTACCTCAATATTAGCGTTCTTCCGCGGGCAAGATTTGAGATTGTATGGAGGAGGTTCTTTGAAGAGGGAGAAAATAGCTTGTATGTTCCTGAGTATGAATTCAAGAATTTTGGGCTAGCCTTGCTCTTTCCTGCAACCTTCATCATCGGCAAGAAACCCTTGCTATATTATGAGTTCATGGGAGATGAGAAAATACTGGAATGTAATTCATACAATAGTATGGTAAAGAAAACTTTTTGGTTGGCTAAGTTTCTCTACTGGATATTTTCGCTGGCCGTGTTTGTTATTACGGCTCCGCTTGTGACGATCTGGTGGGGTTTGAGATGGCTTTATATAATCTGTATTGCACCAGTAGTAAAAAAAGTGAACCCAAAGATCGAGTCACCCGACATCACGTCTGAACAAATTAAGCAGCGATTAGCCGTTAAGGAATCTCTTAAAAAGTTACCGGCAGTTGTGCCAATTTTACCGCCGGTACGAGGAGATTGGCAAAACCAAGAGTATCTGATGCCGGAAAAGGTAACGGTAGATGAGCTGATCAATTAGTTGGATTAGGCAAATATAAAAGCAGAGCTTTCGCTCTGCTCTTTTTTTATAACTTTTTAATCTGGAGGAAATCGAGTTCAACTGGAGTTTCGCGACCAAAGATAGTTACCATTACTTTCACTTTACCTTTAGCTTGGTCTAATTCACCAATTTTACCTTCGTAATCTTTGAATGGTCCGTCATTGATTTGAACCAGTTCACCAACTTCAAAGTCTACTTTGAACTTTGGTTCTTCGGCACCCATTCGCTTTTGTAAGAATGCCCACTCTTCTGCTGCTACTGGAGTTGGAATTGTTCCACTACCTACGAACCCTGTTACGTTAGGAGTATTACGAACTACATACCAAGAGTCATCGGTTACAATCATGTTAACAAGTACGTAACCTGGGAAGATCTTTTCTTCGAAGGTTGTGCGTTTGCCATCACGAATTTTAATCTTTTTTTCTTTAGGAACAATCGCATCAAAGATTTTATCTTGCATGTTCAAGTTTTCGATACGTTGTTTTAAGTTGATGGCGACACTATCTTCGTATCCACTATATGTGTGAAGTACGTACCAGTGCTGTTCGCCGGTGACTTGTTGTTTAGACATATTTTTACTTAATAAGGGCTTCGAAGCCTTTTAATAATCCAAAGTCTGCTGCCCCTAAAATAGCGGCTAGCACTAATGAGAATACGATAACTGTGATGGTATAACGAATAGCATCTTGGCGAGATGGCCAGATTACTTTAGAAACTTCGCTTCGTACATCACGAAAATATTTGATGATTCTTGACATATTATCCTTTAATTAAGCGTTTATTATCAAAATAAAGGCTTTTTTAAAACCCTTCGCAGGGCTTTTCTAAATAATACTAGTTTTT
>CAYQJW010000019.1:0-933 GCA_964418025.1 uncultured Candidatus Saccharibacteria bacterium
ATATTCACATTTTAAAAACCCGCGTCACGCGGGTTTTTATCTTCAACATTGCAATGTTACTGTGGCCACTTTTGGATCAACAAATGTTTTTGTTCAGCTAACTTTGTTTCTACTAACTCTTGCCAGAGTACTTCTGTTAAGAATGGCATAAATGGATGAGTAAGAATCAAAGAATTTTTTAGAACATAAACAAGGATGTTCTGGGTGTTTTGTCTTTGCTCTGGTGTCGTCTCGTCATCATTCAGTCCCAGCTGAGGTTTACTTGCTTCGACGTACACATCTGCAAAATCTTTCCAAATAAAATCATAAAGTGTTTGTGCTGCTTCGTGGATTCTGAATTCGTCTAAGTGTTTTGTTATTGCAGAGGTTGTAGCTTCAAGTTGTTCTAATATTAGTTTGTCTGCTGGGGTACTTGGTAGTGGTGCTTGTTCGGATGGAGTAGTTAGGGTTGATTCATCAATGTTCATTAAGATGTATCTGGTGATGTTCCAAAGTTTATTTCCAAAATGCTTCATCCCTTTTACTTTTTGTTCATCGAACAAAGTATCGTTACCAGCTGCCGCATTAAATACTAACGCAAAGCGAAGAGCATCTGTTCCGTATTTATCACACATTTCAATTGGATCAATTCCGTTATTAGCCGACTTGCTGAATTTCTTCCCGTTCTTGTCTCGAACAATCCCGTGTAAATAAATTTGCTCAAAAGGAATTTGTCCCAAGTGATAACCACTCATTAGAATCATTCTCGCAACCCAGAAAAATAAAATTTCATAACCAGGTGCAATTACCGATGTCGGGTGGAAAGTTTTTAGGCCTTCTGTTTGATTAGGCCAGCCTAGAGTTGAGAAGGTCCATAGTCCAGACGAAAACCAAGTATCAAGAGTGTCTTCATCTTGTACCCATTCACCGCCACCGTCTGTCTGGGTTGGAGGC
>CAYQJW010000019.1:943-4399 GCA_964418025.1 uncultured Candidatus Saccharibacteria bacterium
CAAACAGGAATTCGATGTCCGAACCATATCTGTCTGGAAATACACCAGTCCCGTAAATTATCTATCCAGTGATAATAAGTTTTAGAGAAGTGGTCAGGGGAAATCCCAATCTGTTTACTTTCTAGTGCCGTGCGCATTAGTTGTTTTAGGGTCACTTCTTGGCCTGCCGTAATTCCATCAATTTCCGAGTGCTTGATTATAAATGGCTTATTTACTGCCATAAACCATTGAATTTTAGGCAATGGTTCAATAATCCCACCAGATCGCTCTGCAGTAGCAACATTTTGCTTAATCGATTGCTCGTTTTCTAACAAGCTGTTAGTTTTTAACCATTCAACTATGATTTCACGGGCTTCGGTAGTTTTTTTACCATCTAATTCTAGCCCTGCCTTGTTTGGAGCAGGAAGAGCCATCTTCGCATATTCATTGATTACTGGTTTGGTCTCTAAGTTATGACGTTGAGCGATTTCGCTGTCTATTTGGCTATGTGCAGGTGTAACTCCTAATGCTCCAGTACCAAAATCTTTTTCTACTGATTCATCAGCAATTATTTTTATATGGATAGGAACGCCGGCAAATTCTAAATCGTACTCCTTACCAATGTATTGTTGGTAACGACTGTCTTCTGGGTGAACAGCTACGGCAGTATCACCAACTTTGGTTTCGGGTCGGGTTGTAGAAATTGAAATAGGGAAGTCCTCGCTGTACTTAAATGTATAAAGTACACTGTCTCTTTCTGTGTACACGATTTCGTCATCAGAAATTACTGTTTGTCCTTTTGGGTCCCAGTTAATAACTTTATAATCACGGTAAATTAAACCATCGTCGTACATAGCTTTGAAAGCTGTGCGCACTGCTAATTCTCGTGCCTCGTCTAATGTATAAGCTTCGCGACTCCAATCAAGAGATGCTCCAATGCGTTTGAGTTGATCAACAATTGTATCGTGGCTAATTTTGGCAAAGTCGTTAACTTTACTTAAGAAAGCTTCGCGTCCTAAATCTGTTTTGCGTTTGCCTTCTTCTTTTTGTAAAATAGTTTCTACTTTTGTCTGGGTGGCGATGGCTGCATGGTCTGTTCCTGGTAGCCACAAAGTTTTTCGCCCTTGCATACGACGAAAACGAATCAAGATATCCTGAATGGTGTCTTCAAAAGCATGCCCAAGATGAAGCGTACCGGTTACATTAGGTGGCGGTAAGATTATTGTATAAGGTTCACCATTTTGGTCGGGTAAATTATCAGGGTTAAAATACCCAGAATCCATCCAAAGTTTGTAGATGTCGGCTTCGTACTTAGAAGCGTCATAAGATTTGTCGAGTTCCTTCATATTGATATGTTAGTTGATTAACTAAAATCAGAATAATAAAAACACTCAAAAGAGTGTCTAGAGCGCTGATTGGATAGTTAGCGCGGTACCATCTAGATTTTTGGCTTAATTTTGCCTGTTTTCGGGGGCTCCGGCAGATTCTACTCTCGCTACTGTTATACAATTAACAGCTAATTAGCAATTTCTTTCTGCGCCTTTCCAGTCCATTATGAGCTGGGTGTAATAGCGACAACTACTACTTTGGCTTCGAACTATTCTATATATGCAAGTATAATCTAATCTATCAAGATTGTAAAATCTCATTCCCACTTCTCAGTAGCAGGGTCGTTATTGGTTACTTTCCATGCAGTGGTTGGTCTAAGTGGGTCATAGAAAGGTTCTCCTTCGGACGGGAAACTTTTTGGTCCATTTTCGTGGGCCAGTATTACATAATTTTCTCCGTCAGATCTATATAAAATACCCGACCATTCTGATGTATCTCCGCTAGGGTCCACAGGTAATTTTAGCAAGAACGTAGGAGCGAGGTTAGGTATATAACCATTTGCACCCGAGAGGTCTTTAAAACCAGTAGTGGCGTTATCAGCAAGTCCGTACCATAATCCTCCAGTGGTTGGAAATGTAGCGTTGGTATTATAATAAAGATCTAAAGCTTTTTGTAATTGTGCAAGATTGCTTTTACGGACAGCATCTGTAGCTTTATTTCTTGCTGTGGCAAAATTCGTAGCGAAGAAAGCTGACATAACTCCTATGATAGCAATTACCATTAGAAGCTCAATCAAAGTAAATCCTTTTTGTGTATTAAGGTGTTTTGTCATTGTGATTTTATTTTGAGATTGGCGCGATCGTAGGAGGACCATTTTTATTATCTATATATTCATAACCAGCTGGTATAGAAGGATTATTCTTTTTGTACGTAATGTAAGAATAGATACCTTGAGCAATGGCAAAGATTAGAAAAAGAATTAACAATATTTTTGTTCTTTTATTCAACCTTGCTTTAACTTCAAAAATTGCTTGTTGGGATTTTGGATCAGGCTTTGGATTTTTGGAGTAGCCACTAAAGTCAGCTGGGGAATTATTAGATTTGTAGGGCATGATTTATGGTTAAGCTTTGATTATATTATATCAAATTTTAGTGAATTTCCCATGATGGATCTGCTTTAACTTTGGCTGGTGGAGTTGGTTTTATACCAGATCTAAGGTTGAAATAAGCTGCTAAGGCAATCATTTGGGCATTATCAGTACAGAGTTCAAAGTCTGGTACTATAAAATTCATATTATTAGTTATGCACAGATTTTCAAGGGATTTGCGAAGAGGTCTATTTGCGGCCACGCCACCAGATAAACTGATGGTTTTGCACTGGTATTGTTTACAGGCCCTAAGTGCTTTGGATGTAAGAACATCTACCACAGCATTTTGAAAAGACATAGCAATATCAGCTTTTTGTTGGCGTGTGAGTTTTGTGCCTAACTTGTCTATATAATAGAGAACAGCTGTCTTTAATCCTGAAAAAGAAAAATCATAATTTTTACTATTTATCATTGGACGAGGAAATTCCACATCAGTTTTTCCTAATAAAGCTAGTTTACTTATCTCTGGTCCACCTGGGTATGGTAATCCCAATAGCCGAGCAACTTTATCAAAAGCTTCACCAGCCGCATCATCTACGGTCGAACCAATTACTTTGTAATTCTTATAATCTTTCATTATCACTAACATGGTATGGCCACCAGAAACAATTATAGAGAGCACAGGGAATTGCACGTTGGGTTGAGTCAACTCAGTTTGTTTTGATGTTGAAGTTGTTTCGCCTGCAAACGCAGAATACAAGTGTCCGTCCATGTGATTTGTTGGCAAGAGGGGAATGTCGGTAGATAACGACAAGCCTTTTGCAAATTCTGTACCGACAATCAACGAAGCTGCTAGACCAGGACCGCTAGTAACTGCAATGTAATCCAAATCAGTAAGTTTTTGCTTAGCGTCAGATAAAGCTTTTTGGACCACAGGTAAGATATTTGTCATGTGGGCTCGTGCAGCAACTTCTGGAACAACTCCACCAGTTTTTTTATGAATTAGCATCTGAGAGTTCACTACAGAAGATAAAAATTTAAACTGAGGATTTTTGCTCGA
>CAYQJW010000019.1:4499-6470 GCA_964418025.1 uncultured Candidatus Saccharibacteria bacterium
GCTGCTAAATAAACAGCTGATAAACCAACCAAGACATAAACAATAGTCTCGATTGTTGGCATGCTGCCAAAGATTTTCTCTACTAGGTTAAAGTCAAAAGCACCGACTAATCCCCAGTTGAGTCCACCTACTACCAATAGAATGAAGGCAATTATGTGTAAAAATTTCAATTTTATCACCCCCTTTCGGGTAAGTTTCGTTCACCTTTATTATATCACGATTTTGTGTTAAACTATCCAAATGGCAGACAATGTAATTTTACGTTTTTCAGACGTCACCTTTGAACATGGTTCTCATAAACAGCTTCTTACTGAAGCTAGTTTTTCTTTGCGCACCGGTAGTCGTATTACTTTGATGGGGCAGAACGGCGCTGGCAAGAGCACTTTATTTAAACTTATTACTGGAGAGCTTCGCCCTAAAGAAGGTGATATATATAGAACACCTAGTGATGCTACCGTGGGGATTGCAAGACAGGTAATGCCTCAAGAAGCCATGGACTTAACTGTTCATGATTATTTTGCAACAGCTTTTGCCGAAAAAGAATACGCACTTGATAAGCATATTAAGAATGTTTTGGAAGTTGTTCATTTAGAATTACCTCAAGAACAATTTAGTGTAAAAAAAGTTAAACAATTTTCTGGTGGTCAGCAAGCTCGCTTGCTTTTAGCACATGCGCTAATCCAAGAACCAGATATTTTATTACTCGACGAGCCGACTAACAATTTAGACAAGCAGGGTATCGAACATCTCACAGGGTTTTTGATGATGTACGAAAAAACTTGTTTGGTAATTTCTCATGATGCCGACTTTTTAAATGCCTTTTCGGATGGCGTGTTGTACTTAGACTCTTTTACTAAAAAGATCGAGCAGTATACAGGTAACTATTATGATGTAGTGGAAGAAATTGGCAAACGAATCGAACGCGAAAACGCTCAAAATGCTCGCGCTCAGATGCAAATTAAAGAAAAGCGTTCTCAGGCAGAAGTTTTTGCCCACAAAGGTGGAAAGCTTCGTGCAGTAGCTAAGCGTATGCGAGATGCGGTAGAAGAAGCAGAAGAGAATATGGTAGATGTTCGCAAGGAAGATAAAACGATTCGTGACTTTAATATTCCAACCCAACAGTTTGACTCTTTCTTTGATGGAAAGATAATTGAATTTGACCACGTCTCGGCTTTTAAAGAAGGAGAGAAGGTTTCTAAGGATATCGAACTCGTAGTACGCAAGAATACACATATTTTATTTAGCGGTCCGAATGGAATAGGTAAGAGCACTCTGTTAGAAACTATTGCCGCAGGAAAAGGTGAAGGTTTTAAGATCGCACCAGAAGTGAAGATCGGCTATTACAAACAAGATTTTAGTAACTTTGATTTTGAACAAACAGGGTTTGATGCGTTAAAAAACGTGATGCAGATTTTTGATGAGCATACTTTGCGCTCCACAGCCGCAGGCTTTTTGCTTGACGGTAAGCTATTAGGTAATAAAATCGGGTCATTATCTGAAGGACAAAAAGGTTTATTAGCATTCTGCCGTTTAATGCTTCAACAGCCAGGGTTGTTAATTTTGGATGAACCTACTAACCATATTAATTTCCGTCATTTACCGATTATTGCAAAGGCTTTAGATGAATATGAAGGCGCAATGCTAATGGTTTCTCACGTTCCCGACTTTGTGTCTCAGGTAAGAGTGGACCAAGAAATTGATTTGGCTTCGCTATAATGCACTATTTTTACATATTACAATGTAAAGATAAAACCCTTTATTGTGGTTATACAAAAGATTTGAGCAAGCGAGAGAAGGACCACAACGCAGGACTGGGTTCAAAATATGTTCGCGCACATGGTGGAGGAAAGATTGTTTACTCCGAAAAGTTCAAGTCGTTGTCGGATGCGCTAAAGCGCGAAGCAGAAGTGAAGAAGTGGACAAGAGCAAAAAAGCTTCTACTCATTAAATAAACCGCCGGTTAGGCGGTTT
>CAYQJW010000019.1:6570-11445 GCA_964418025.1 uncultured Candidatus Saccharibacteria bacterium
AGATATCCTGTCGTCCAGCAGATTTGTAAACTAAATCCACCAGAAGGGCGATCGAAGTTTAATATGTCCCCAGCGAGATATAAATTATCGTAAAGTTTAGACTGCATGGTTTTAAAATCAATTTCTTTTAAACTCACTCCACCAGAAGTTACCACAGCTTTTTCTACACCAAGTAATCCATCAACTGTCATGGGTAAAGCTTTAACTAAAGTCACTATCTTACGACGTTGTTCTTTGGTTAAACTATTACCTTCTGTCTCAGGGTTTATTTTTGTAAGTTCTAAAATAGCTGGAATCATCTTCGGAGGAACCAGACCGCCAAGATTATTTTTAATCTGTTTGTTTAGACCACTGCTTAAATCGGTTAACATTTTTTTATCCAAAGCGACTAAGTCTAGGTCTGGATATAAATCTAACTCTAAGGAAACAGGTGCGTATTTAAATAACTCAGTAATGTTCTTACTCATATTCAAAACTAATGGCCCGCTAATTCCAAAGTGAGTGAACAACATTTTGCCTACACGCGAGTCTTGTTTTGTACCTTCTTGAATAACAGTTAATTTAGCATTAGCGAAGCTTAACCCAGACAGCTTTGTAACCCAATCTTCCCTTATTTTTACAGGAACTAGAGCAGCGTCCGTTTCTTCTACGGAGTGGCCTAAGCTGGTCATCCATTCAAAGCCCTCACCTGTAGAGCCTGTTTCGGGTCGAGAACGGCCTCCTGTGGCGATTATGTAGTTAGTTGCAGTGTAAGTAGTTTGCACCTTCTTTTTACCTACTGTGCTGGCTACGATTCCAGTGATTTTGCCTGTGTAATCACCATTGTCAGTATCTATTTGTTCAAACAAAACCTTTTTAACAGGGGAGTTAGAGATAACATCCACGCCCGTGCTCTTTAAATATTCAACTAAAGTTTTCCAAACATCTTGGGCTTTATTGCTTTTAGGAAACGCGCGTTGTTCTGCCTCAACTTTTATACCCAAACCCCGCGCCTCAAAAAAACTGATCGTATCTTCCACTCCAAAACGACTAAAAGAACCAAACAAGGCCTTACCCTTTTTGCCATACTTAGCCACCATTTTGTGAACATCAAACTCGGCGTTGGTAATATTGCAACGACCACCTCCAGTAATCAGTAATTTTTTTCCAAGCTTATCATTTTTTTCTATTAATGCAACTCGTGCGCCAAGTTCTGCGGCTCGGCCAGCTGCCATCATTCCTGCTGGGCCACCACCAACTACTATTACATCATAATGCGTGCCATTACCGTTCTTTGGCTTAGTCTGCATGTGTAAAAATTTCTTTTGTAAGTGCTGGAATACCAATTTTGTCTACAGCCGAAGTCGGGATAACCATAAACGGATCCGCTAATTTGGTAATCTCTGCAATTTGTTTAGCTACAGCATTCTTTTTAAGTTTATCAATTTTGTTTGCCATAACCACAACATGTTTTTTAAGCCGTCTAAGTAGTACTAACATTTCTAAGTCATCCTTGGTTAGACCAACTTTAGCATCCACTATTAAAACTATAAGTTGATTGTCTGTTAAGTCTGGATAAGTTAAATACCATTCAATTAGTTGAAGCAATCTGTGACGTTCTTTTAAAGATCCTTGCGCATAACCATAACCAGGAAGATCAACCAGATAAAATTCTTTGTTGATTAAATAAAAGTTAATAGATTTTGTGAATCCTGGGGAAGAGCTAGATTTTGCCAAATCTTTTTTGCTCGCTAAAGCGTTAATCACACTAGACTTTCCAACATTGGAGCGACCAATAAAAGCCACGTGCCGATAATCGACACCGGAGTCCGAATGGGGGATATCATCACCAGTAGTAACGCGAGTAATTAATTGTGTAGATTTAATTTTCATAAAATTATTATTGAATAGTCCGGCTTAGTAATTACAGAATAAAGGGTTTAAAAAGAAGTAGCTTGCACTACTTCTTTTTTTTGTCTTTTTTTGGTTTCTTGACCTCTTTTTTGTGAGAGTTGTTTCCCTTAGCCATAGAACTTTTTATAAATTTAATTAACTTCTTTTAAATATTATAGCAAATAAGGCTGTTTTAGGCAAATCCAGTCTTTAAAACCCTCTTCTAATATGGTTTTTGGAATAATCCCAGTCAGCATCAATTTTCTTATGTGGGTTGAATATGTTCAATGGATCGAAAGCGTTTTTAATTTTTTTAAACATCATCATTATTTCTGGGCTATACATTCTTTTTAAAAATGGTCCTCTTATCAAGCCATCATTGTGTTCTCCAGAAAGCGATCCGCCGTATTCTAAAATTAGTGGCACTGCTTCTTCTAAAACTAGTGGAATTTTCTCTCGTTCTCTAGGGTCGCTTAAATCCATTAAAGGGATAACGTGAAAATTTCCGTCACCAACATGGCCAGCAATTGTATATAACAGTTTGTATTTATCTAAGATTTTTATTAGTCTGGGTAAAAATTCCGGTAGGTCTGTTGGTTGTACAATTAAGTCATCGATAAATGGGGCAGTGTGTTTTCTTTTTACGTTTTTACGAAGAAGGTTAAAACTTTCGCGTCGCATAATCCAAAACTTTTCTTCGTGCTTTTTGTCTTCAGCTAACTGAGTGTCAACATCGAATGGCTCTAAACTTTTTTCTACTGCAACTAATTTGGCATCAATTTCATCTTGAGTTTCACCTTCGAATTCTACTAAGATTACCAACTTTGGAAAGTGTGGTAAGAATCTGAGCATGTTATCTATGATAGGAATGAAACTTATAGCTAAAAAAATAAATTTCTTCCAACCCAATGTTTTTCTAAAAGTATAAAAGAAACGAAACGCAAACCTTAAAGTGTGGTCATCAAAAGATTCTAAACTGCTAGGCTTGAGAGGTAGTAAAGATTTGACCACATCACTTAAATTATCTAGAGACTTCATGAAGACAACCATCATTCCAGAAAGTGGTTTTGCAGGAACCAAGCTAAAGGTTGCTTCGGTAATTAAACCTAGTGTTCCTTGAGCACCAACAATTAATTTACTTAAGTCAAAAGTTGTTCCGTCCCAAACATCCCATATGTTGTAACCCGTAGAATTTTTACTTACTTTAGGCTTAGCGTCTTTTATTAATTGTGCATGTTCGGCAACAAGTGTATAAACCGATCGGTAAATTTCTCCTTCGAGTCCAGGTGCCATTAACTTTTCGTCTAGCTGTTCTCTATTAATAGGACCAAAGGTGTATTCATTACCATCAGCTAGAACAACCTTAACCTGTTTAACATAGTCGATTGTCTTGCCATAGATCAAAGATTTCTCGCCACCAGAATTATTACTCACAATTCCACCCATCATGCAGATTTCTCTAGAGGCAGGATAGGAAGGCATGAGCAAATTCTGAGCTAAGGTTTTAGGCTCAAAATCATGATAATAAACCCCTGGTTGGGTGGTAATTAATCCATTAGATACTTCACCAAGATGGTTAAAATACCTCTCAAAAGCAACAATTATAGAGTTATTTATTGCACCACCAGACATATCAGTACCTCCACTCCTTGCTGTTAAGGATAGCTCTGGTTGTTCATTTTTTTGACTAGCTACAAACTTAACAAGTTTGCATAAATCTTCTGAATCTTTAGGGAAGACGACAGCTTCTGGTTTGATTTCGAAAAGGCTAGCATCGTGGCTGTAAGTTGATCTTGTTTTTGTGCTGTCTTCTATATCACCACGTAATATTTCTCGAATTTTTTTTATTGAATCCATGTATTAAGTATACCTCAATTTATAAACCCAGAACTTTTTTTGGGTCCATCCATTGTATTAAATCATTTTTATTTTGAACGTACCCCTTAATGTTAATAGAGGTGCCAATATGAATACTTAAATGAAGATGTTTGCGTTCATTGCTAGTTTCAGTCGAGTATCCTGTGCCTAGAACTCCTAGTTTTTCACCAGTCTTAAGCTCATCACCGACTTTTGCCGGAATGCTATTTAACCGCAAGTGCCCATAGACTACAGTTACATCTTTGTCGCCAATCACGCAAGATTGAATAGCGTATCCACCATATCCAGTAGCAGTGGTTTTTCTTAATAATTTCCCATCGCAAATTGTTTTGATTACCACATCACTATCTTTTTCATTTGGGAAAGTTTCGAAGTCTAAACCGGTGTGGTAACCAGTGAATATTTCTGGGCTGACAGGGGAGTTTTTAGGAGTTACATAAGTACCATAAGATTTTTTGGTGATCCGAGAGCTAGCGGAATCAACCGGATAATCAATTGTTGATGTTGATTCATCGCTAGCTTTGTTTTCTTCTTCTGCCAAAGGTTGTGTGCTGGTCATAGGCTGGGTGATGGCAGGGGTTTGTTCAGGCTTTGATTTGCCATTACTAAAAACCGCGTATAACAGTATACCGACAAGTATCACTCCAATAACGTATATAATAGTTCTTTTATTCATAAATATTAGATAAGTTAATTGTACCTTACAATTGGGTAGTTATGTTATATATGATTCCGAGATGATTTTTAGTATACTTAATTTAACATGAAGACTCCAGAAGGATCAGTCCACTATATTAAAGAAGTTCAACCTGAACCGGATATTTCTAATCCTGAGGTTCAAAAAGCTTTGCTTTTCGATCAGGATCCAGAATTTCTTAAACCGATATTAGAATTTTCTACTAAGATAGCTTCTTGCCCTCCAGACCCTAAGCATCCAGAATTTCAACCTCAAGCCTTGATGATTGGTGGTTTTGTTCGTGATACATTGCGCGGAGGTCACCCGAAAGATGTAGATATAGAAGTACTTGGACTTTCTCCAGAGCGTTTAGTAGAACTATTAGAACAAATGTTTCCAGGGAAAGTAGAAAAAGTTGGTCAGCAATTTGGAACCCTAAAAATTAAGGT
>CAYQJW010000020.1:0-11326 GCA_964418025.1 uncultured Candidatus Saccharibacteria bacterium
GCCATTAAGTTTGCTAATTCATCTACCACTACTACTATATATGGTAACTTCAATTCTGATTTTTCGTTGTACTCATCTATGTTTCTCTTACCTACAGCTGCGACTAATTTATAACGTCGTTCCATTTCTGATACTACCCACTTTAGAGCATTGATTGCTTTGTCTACATCAGTGATGGCAGGAGTTAATAAATGAGGGATTCCATTATACGGAGTAAGTTCTACATGTTTTGGATCTACAAAAATAAATTTTACATCTTGAGGTGTATTTCTGTATAACAACGAAACAATCAAACTGTTAATCGCAACACTTTTTCCAGAACCAGTTGTACCAGCTATTAATAGATGGGGCATTTTACCCAAATCAACAATATTAGGACGACCAGCTACATCACGCCCTAAGGCAATCGCTAATTTACTCTTATGATTAACGAAGTCAGAAGTTTGCATAACTTCTCGTAAGGTAACATTAGCTTTGACTTTGTTAGGAACTTCAATACCAACCAAAGCTTTTCCAGGGATTGGCAATTCCATACGCAAAGATTGCGCAGCTAAAGCCAACGCTAAGTTACTCTGTAAAGAAGAGATCTGAGCCAGCTTTACACCAGGCGCTGGAGCAAAAGTATATTGAGTAACTGTTGGTCCTACATTAACTTCACCCATCTCTACTTTGATACCAAAGTCATTTAAAGTTTTTTGAATTAAGGCAACGTTAGCTTCGATGTCTCCAGAATCAACTTTACTTTTATTTTCTTCTAACAAATCAAATAGAGGCAACTTCCAATCTTTACGGTCTTCTAGAATAATTGATTCCATAGTTGATGCTTCTAGATCTGCCTTGCTTTGCTTGCCAGTTGTTAGATTAACTACTGGGTCTACAGCTTCTGCAAACTCTTCTTCATCTATATCTTCATGATCAGCATCACCCGCAACAACTTGTTCGTTAAGTGCATTAATTTTCAACTCCGCAACTTTTGTTTCTAAATCTAATTCTTTTTTCTTCTGCCAAAACTTCAATTGTGTAAAGTTAAAGGCAATTAAAATTCCAATTATTAAAATACCTAAAATGATCAGTCCGCCTGCCCAAAAACCTAAAGAGCCAATTAAAGGAGCTGCAAACAAAGCACCTAGATAACCACCTGCCTTACCTTCACTAGCTAAAGCAAAAGCAGTTTGGGTTTCACTCATCGAAACAGCATGAATCAATCCAGCAGCTCCACCTGTCAATAAAAATACACCGACATAAGTTTTTGCGTAAGGATGTGTTTCAACCTCCTCCTCTTCTTCGTTATCACGAGAGTCCTTTCCATCCACAGCGACCATCTTAGGTTTGGACTGAAACAAAATCCAAGCAACTAACAAAAATAGTAATGGTGTTAAATAAACCATTACCCCAAAAAGCATTCCTAAAATTTTAAATATGAATTGTCCTAAAACTCCAGCTGTGCCAATTAAACTTAATGCAACCACACCAGAAAGAACTATGAATACAATAATAGAGATACTTCGCTTGGTCTCTTGTGCAAGATTTAATTTTGGGGCTTTTAGCTTACTACCTGTTTCTTCCTCTTGTCTCTTAGTATATTTTCTTTTGGTTCTAGCCATAATTTCTGTTTCACTATATATTGAATGTTAAAATCACTTTAAATTATAGCATATTTAGAGTGTTTTGTCACGTTGAGTTTTTATTATTTAGTATGTAAAAAAACACACTGATTAGTGTGCTTTTTTCGTTCGAGTATTAGAGCCCTTTGACTTTCACTTTCTTAGTTTTAGCCTTTGCTGCTTTTGGAACAATTACTGTAAGGATTCCATCTTTTAGATCTGCTTCGATATGTTCGCTATCAATATCTACAGGAACAATCACACTTCGAGAGAAACCACCCCAATAACATTCTTGGTAGAAATAGTCGTCATCAGAAATTTTCTCTTCGCGACTTCGTGAACCTTGAATAGTTACCATATCATTAGCAACTGTAATATCGATATCATCTGGTCGGACCCCTGCGATAGTAGATTTGATAATCACATTATCCTTGGTTTGATACATATCGATGTTTAGAGCACCTTCGTAATCAGTCATCCAATCTTCGTCTTGTTTAGAAATTGGAGTAGAAACCGCAGCTGGCTTTACAGGAGCAACAACTGGCTCATCGTCTGGAACATCTTCATATTCACCTTCACCCTCTTCTTCTTCGTCTGAGTAGTCTTCACCTTCGTCCAATTCTTCATCTGCAGTCACTGTATCTGCTTCCTCTTCATCCTCAGATTCAAGGGAATTATCAACAGCTACTGCCACCGGAGAACCTTCGTCATAATAGTCTTGGTCTACATACACCTTTTCGACAGCTTCTGGCTCGGCTACGTTGCCACCCATGATTTTGCCAAAAAATGATTGTTTTTGTCTTGCCATATAGTTTTCTTTCGGAAACCGACCTTTTCTTTATCGGTAGATCTTACCTATTGGTAGGTTTTAATAAGTTATGTATATTTTTATGATATAGCACTTTATTTTGAGAGTCAAACTATTTTTTCACAGGATTTTACCTAGGATTACCCCTCATGAAACATCATATTTATTGATTCTTTCAAGATTTTACCTTCTTGTCCAGCGTTAGTAATTTTTTGCGCATTACTTGTTTCACCTAGAGGTTCGACACGATTTAGAAGTTGCATAGTAGCCTCGATTAAACTCTGTGAGTTCAATTGCGCAGGTACAGGGAATACGAGATTATTTTTTAATAAGTATTGATAGTTTGGTTCTTCCTGTCCTGGAAGTGTATGAGTAATCTGAATCTTAATCCCAACTTGCAAAGCTTCTGCAATTGTAAGTCCCCCAGGTTTAGTAAGTAGCACATCTGCAATTTGGTAGAGATCTTTTGGTTTCTGATAAAAACCTAATGCAACAACCCTATCTATATTAAGTTCATCAATTTGCTTTTTAAGAAGTTCATTCTTACCACACATCACAACAGCACTAACATCATCTCTAGAGTCAATTAACTTTTTTAAATAATCTTTTAACAACTCGAAATCAAAACCAATCCCCAATGAACCACTTCCAAAGACAACCACTTTATTTTCACCAACACCTAATTCTTGCTCAACAATTTTCTTAGCAATCGGTTCCAGAGGTTTTAAAGTAATTCCACACACAACAATTTTATTTGCATCCACACCAAGATTAATCATTTCCTGTTTTTGCTCATCGATATTCGCTAAGTACAAATCTGCTTGAGAGTACAACCAAAATTCATGAAGATGATAATCACTAAATCCAATTACAAATTTTCCAGAAAATATTTTTCTGTCGATAAGAGAAGCAACTGCAGCAGAGGCTGTAGTTTGAGTTGATAAAATACAATCTGGTTGGAATTGTTTTACAATCTGTAATAAGTTTTCCGAATTACCTTTCGCAAGTGGTACTCGTAACGGAATAGAAATTAATTTAACTAATTTACTAAAATATAACCATCGCCAAATAAATGGAAAGCGGCGATTAATTACACTGTGCAACCATGTTCCAAAATCTACCACCACACCACTTTGAACTTGCAATATATCATGCAATAAAATCTGATGTCCTGCTTGCTCTAAATGATAGGCAATATTTTCTGCTATAAATTTATGCCCTAGCCCCACAGATGTATACAGAATTAAAATCTTTTTCATAAGTTATTTATAATTAAATTACTAGTATCACAATATCTCTATTATAGTATAATTAAATTAAATATGCAGGATCAATCTCATAATCTATCAGAAGCTGAAATTGAAGAAATCTTTCAGCACTGGGACACCAGCAAACCTGTTTCAATTAAAAAAGTTGAAACCGGCCTGCTTAATCAGACCTACATAATCCGAACCGCGGAGGAATTATTTATTTTGCAAAAACTCCATCCTGCTGTAGCAATAGACGCGTGTACCGTTAACTACTTCCACGTGACACAATATCTGTTTAGTTTAAGCCAAATATCGCAACTGGTATCCGCGAAAGATACTGGCACCTTATGGCTAGACATTGATGGAGCAAGATGGCGCTTATTAAAAGGGGTAGAAGGTGATGTATATACTGTGACACCTAATACAAGTATCGCGTACGAAGCCGGAAAACTCTTAGCAAGTTTTCATTCTTCTCTATATGAATTTCCCGAGCCAATCTTGCCTAGCCTGCCAATGTTTCAATACAAACAAGTATTAACAAAACTGTTAAGTTACGAAGCTGAATTTACTAAAACGAACAATCAACAGGTTATCGAAGCATTTAATCTTTTAAAGGATAACTTTCCTAAACAAATGCTGCCCGATGATCTACCAACCCAAATTATTCATACAGATCCAAAAATATCTAATTTCTTGTTTGATAAAAATGGTAAAGGTATTTGCATGATAGACTTTGATACCATTCAAGAACTTTCTCCTTTATATGATATTGGGGATTGTGTTCGCTCTTTATGTGGCAAACAAGAAGATGATCCAAATAATTATTTTGATTTCGAAAAATACCAAGCAATTGTAAAGGGTTATAATTCTGTGTCACACCATTTAACTCAAGTCGAACAAGATTTAATTCCCCAAGTTTGCCAATTAATTATGTTAGGTTTAGCTTCTAGGTTTCTGAATGATTATATAGATGATAATTACTTTGGTTGGGACAACACTAAATACCCAAATCGCAAAGCACACAACCTTGCCAGAGTAGTTGGCCAAATCTCGTTATGGAAGAGTTTCACAAAATAAAACGCATCAATTAGTGATGCGTTTTTAAATATTGATTTGGCGGAGAGGCAGGGATTCGAACCCTGGGTACCCTTGCGAGCACACCGCATTTCGAGTGCGGCCCATTCGACCACTCTGGCACCTCTCCATAGTTTGCGAGTTTTTTATGACTCGCTAATCTTTAGTGACCTTAAAATACATATTATCACGACTACGATATTTATACTTGGCACCATCTCTATTTCTAATAAATTCCCATTGGTAAGTTTTGGTGTTCAATTGAATATCTTTGTCAGGTACAGTTCTCAAAAACACATCCTTCTTCCCATCTTTAACATCGGGATTAGTAGTATCTAACAAATACCATTGATGATCAATCCTCACCAAGTTCGCCGCATGAGCAGAGAAACCTTTTCCCTTACCGAAATCTACATCGCATTTTAGCAATCGGGAAGTAATTCCAAAAGATTGTAGCAACACCTGTGTCACCAAAGCATGGTGCCTACAAACCGCCAAACGCTTATCAATAATTTCTTCGGCGCCCACAGATCTGCCAAACACCGAAGAGTGAACGCGGTGCTCTCTATTATACGGCATGGAATCATAAACAAACATTGCCACCATCTTAACAACCGACTCCTTCCAATCACTTAATTCCTTACCATCCAAATTACTAGTATACACTTCTTCAAATAAAGACCTAGCTCGCTTAAATATTTCTGCTTTGTTAACTCTAATCTTTTCTCGGTCGGATCGATACTCTGGGCTTATTCGGGGATCAGCCCCCATGTCTGTTAACCTATCAGGAATATAACTTGGTACAAAGTTATGTACCACATCATCTGGTGGGTAAGTTAACTTATCCAACTTAATCTGTAGATTTAGAAACGCTGGTAAATATCTTTTTACTCTTTCATCTCGTTCTTGTTTATCAAGATTTTTATCAACTTCTATTGCTAATAAATTTGAGCGGCCAATTGCTAAAGTGTCTTTTGAATTTTGTCGAAACTTTGCAACTAAATCCTGGAGTTGATTCTCTGGCATAGCATTTACAATTTTCGAACCATCCGAATCATTTCGGTAATTAACTGTGTTAGAAATGTCGCCTTCTAACATTCCCGCAGCTAAAACTTTTTCTTGCAAATTCAAAGAAATTGGTTGAGGCTCTAGTTCACTTCTGTTGTATGTTCGAGTTTCCATAGACTAAATAAAGTTTGTACAAAAAGATGGGCGATGAATTATAGACAAACCATGTTTGCGAATTGCTTCAATATGAAATTTAGTTCCGTAGCCTTTGTGTTTCTCTAATCCATAATTTGGGAACTGTTCTGCAAATTGTTGCATTAAATTATCTCGATAGACTTTAGCGATAACAGAAGCTGCAGCAATTGAATGAACCAAACTATCCCCTCTTACTATTGATTCTTGTTTGACTGGTAAATTCGGAATAATGTTTCTTCCATCAATCAAAACAAAAGCATTACTATGATTTGATTGTTTTAGTAGATCATCAACTGCTCGATGCATTGCCAACAAGCTCGCTTGTAAAATATTTAATTGTTCAATCTCTTCTACAGAAGCTACTCCGAAAGAGTATGAAGAATTTTTTAAAATTTGCTCGTAAAGATAATCTCGTTTTTTTAGAGATAATTTTTTACTATCAGTAATTTGCTCCCACCAGTCTTCATCTAAATTATTTTTAAAACTAACTGCTGCTGCGACTACTGGTCCAGCTAAAGGACCACGACCAACTTCATCAACACCAATTACTAATTGAGCACCACTATTATATAGCGAAGCTTCTTTTTTAAATCGATCAATCATACAGAACGCATTCGTGGATAAAATTTAAACTGTACAAACTCATAGCTGTCCTCTACTTTCATCAACGATAAATCAACGCTGCCAGCAGAGCTTAAAATATCTTCAATATATTCTTCGTACACACCATGAATATGAAATAAAGATTTACTAAAGGATAATTTTAAATTAGAAAGGCTAATGTAACTACTGCGACGTCCAAAAAATCTTTTCTTAAACATGTCTAATATCTCTGGTTTTTGCATTGTGAATTCTGAAAAGCCATCTGCAGTAGCACCGCCAGAAATAAATTTAGTTAAAGTCTCTTGTGACTGATTATTAATAGTATCAACAAAATCTTCCAAAAAATGTCGAACATTAAAACGGTCTTCAGTGCTACTAATTGTATGGTCAAAATCTAAAGTAATCTCTACGGTCTTATTCATGACTTAATTATAGCAATATAAAAAGGCAAGATGTACTTGCCTCATATTCAGACTTTAAGATCGAGTCTGATGGGTTTTGGGGTTTTGATTTGGTTCCCTAGAGTTATGGATGGTTTGCTGTATGGTTTTCACCGTATCAACTTTTCCATAATCATCACGAACCAAAATAAATTTGGATTCTTTTTTATTTGTAAAAAAATTCCACAGGTTTGAAAACGAAAAAAGCTTTCTCACACTCCTCCTTCAAAATCTAAAAACTAAAACAATGGATTACTGTTCTGTACAACAAACACGCCATACACAGAACCATACAATCATACTCCTATTTATAAATCTGGTCAATACAAAAACACCCTTACGGGTGTTTAATAGTAATATTTTCATGGTGGACCCTACCGGGATCGAACCGGTTACCTCTTCCATGCCATGGAAGCGCTCTACCAAGTGAGCTAAGGGCCCAGAATATTAAGCCAATGCTTAATTATTCTGCCTCTGTTTGGGTAGTTACCTCTGGCGAAACAAATGTTGAAGTGTTTGTAGTCTGAATAAATACTTCTCTCCATTGCTCAGCTTGCTTTTGAAATGCAGGAATCACACCAATTACATTTAAAAACCAACCGATTAATAAAATTGCTAAGCCAGCACCAAGCACAGAGCCAAATCCTGTGAACAATCCCCTAACTAAACCTACCCAAAAGCTTCCCATGGACTTGTTTAATTTTTGAATATTTTGATTTAGCTCGCGCATGTCATTGTCTAGCATGGTATTTATAATAATAATTTTTAAAATGGTCCCCTTGGAGGGAATCGAACCCCCATCGTCTCCTTAGGACGGAGCCGCTCTATCCATTGAGCTACAAAGGGTTACGAACAAAGAAGTATAAACACTTATATTCAATTGATGTTAAAATTATATCATACTGAAATATTTTAGCAATTAAGCCACACTATGAATCAAATGTCAACTGCTTTACAAAAGTTGAAACATATTTTTGTTGCACGGGAAACATCTTGGATCGAAAAAATTGAACTGGTTTGTACAATTGGAATTATATTTTCTATTTTTTTCCCAATTAAGTACGTTCTTGAAAACCACCTCTCTACCCTACTTGGATATTATTCAGACTTCACAGCCATCTCTATATATCTAAGTTTTTTTCTTATTCTAATATTACTTGGAGTTCAATTTTCCAAGGATATAAAAATTAGAGAACAGAAGTTCTTGTACTTAAAAATTTTTATAGCAATACTACTCAGTATAATTCTGTATCAACTAAACGTTAATCCAAGCTTAAAGATTGTTTCACTTTACCAACTACTGAGGATAAGCTGTGTATTACTGCTGGGATATTATGTTTACAAGTCTAATATATGGCTTAAATATAAAGGATTGCTGTTGTGGATATTTATTTTTGTCGGTTCAATTCAATCGATAATTGCTTTGACTCAGTTTACCCTTCAGCACTCTATAGGAATTAATCTGCTTGGTGAGTCCCCTCTTGCCATTTCTACTTATGGGGTAGCTAAGATTGTTTCCCATGGAACAACTTTCATAAGAGGATATGGTACATTACCACATCCAAACATACTCTCTGCCCTTTTAGTTATCAGTTCTTTACTAAACCTACACTTACTTAACAATGCTTTACATAAGTACCAAAGGGTTATATTGTCCGTAAGCTTTTTCCTCATAACTATGGGAGTTTTTGTCTCCTTCTCACGTGCTGGATTACTGGCCTTCGCTATTGGCCTCACCACGTGGGGAGTAGTCACACTATTCCGAAAAAAATCCTTCTTAATTATGAGAAAAGTTTTGATAGTACCAATATCAATAATAATTTCTTCACTCATATTTATGCCTTGGTTACTAACCAGAGCTAACATACAAGACCAAGCAAGCACCGAAAGATCTGTATATAACCATGCGGGAGTAGAGATTCTTAAGAATAACTGGGTTATTGGCACCGGACCTGGAACAAACTTGTTCCACATGAAACAAAAACTGGAGAACCAACTAGAAGAGTGGAATATTCAACCGATTCATAATTACTGGCTGATTACTGTTGCTGAATGGGGGATTATTGGCTTATTTATAGTATTTTTCTTTGTATACACTTTATTAAGATTCATAAGGAGCATAGTCGGAAATGATTATTCTAAATCAAATCAAAAGATTACCTGCTGGCAAACAACCTTACTTTCAATATTCATAGTTATCCTGACTCTATTCTGGTTTGATCACTATTTCTACACTATATGGCCAACTCAAATGATGCTTTGGATAGTTATTGGTCTAATCTGGCAAAGCATTGTTCCACGGGAAACATAAAACACCCAAACGGGCGTTTTATTTATGATATTCTTTGCCAGATATAATAGTACAGGCTCTATATAATTGTTCTAGTAGCAGAATTCTAGCTAAATTATGCGGAAAAGTTAGGGGACTAAGGGAAATAGAGTAATTTGCTAACTCTTTTAAAGAATCATGCAAACCAACCCCACTACCTAGTATAAACACCAACTCTTGGCCAAGCGATGATAAGCGATCATAGTTACCCGCGAACTCTACAGAGTTCCTAACAGTTCCTTTTTCCTCTAGTAAAATAACTATAGCTCCCTTATTTAAGGGATTTTTTTGATTTTGAGTTAAAAATTGTCGAATCTGATCTGCTTCTTTTTCCTTGATTCTTTCTATATCTGCATTCTTTCTATATGGTTCCTCAGCCAATTCAACTATTTTTACTTTTGCAAAAGGGGATAGCCTCTTAAGGTATTCTTTTTCCAACTCAAAATAAGCCTTTTCCTTAAACTTACCCAAACAAATAATAGTGATCTTAGCTATTGACATAACCCTTAAAATATGGTTTAATTACAGGTTCCCCAATACCGCTTAGGGGTTCATTTAGTTGCGAAGTATATTGCCATGCAACTGCATTATAGCGGTTATTTTCAAAACTTTCCTGGAGGAAATATGTTACCTAAAACACGCGAAACTCAGACGAAGTGTCCGATTGAGGCACATATCTTTTTGAAGCACGAAGAAACCGACCGGATCTCAACCGTCAGAGTCGAACACAACGGCTTTATCCGTAACCCCGAAGGTCGCCGGTGGGATTCCACCGACTCGTTTCGGCTAAAGTTCATTGTTCACAGCACTGACCTGTGCCAAATCTCGGCACCTTTCACCGTCGCGAAGATCGATGGTGTGCAGACGATCAATGCAATTGCAGTAGGGTTCGACAACGGCAACGTGAAAACCTTTTACAAGGAAGTAAAGGTTCGGGAGCGAAAGAACTATAACAGCTCCGCCGACCGTTACTACAGCAACAACTGCGACAACGAAGTCTTTTTCGCGGCTGTTAAGAACAACCGACTGATCGTGATAGCTGCTGGCATCGCATCGCAGAAGGGTCACTTCTTCTACACAAAGATGCGGAAGTACGATGTGGGACTCTACAAGTTCCGCAACAAGATCGTCATTCCAGAGCTGCCACAATGGACAGCTCTTCCAAAGTTCTTGGAGGCGATGGTAGATGTGTCTGTCTTGCCGAAGCGTGCGGAGTTCAAACCCATGACGGAAGAGACTCTTCCGGTTCCGGAAGATGGTAAAGCCGTCGTTAAGTGGAGCGATCCGTTTTCGGGAAAGATTGCCTTGATCGCTAAACAAGGCGAGATCTTATGCCCATACGAAGAAGTTCGAAACCACGGTAAAAACCTCACCAACCCCAAAAAGGGAACTGAGGTCACACTCGGCTATACCGTACCGCCAATCCCTGGATCAACGAAATTCGTGGCTGTCGCTAAAGCTGTGTATGTTTAATCATCTAATTTGATGGTGATTCCGCCAATGTATGAAAATATGTTGGCGGATTTTTTTATACAAAAAAACACCTCGCGGTGTCTTCCGACATGCGAGGTGTTTAAATTTGAACGTATTAGAAACGTCGGTCTTCTCGAGGTTGCATTGGACGAGCTTCGCTAACGCTGATATTGCGTCCACCGAAGTCTTGACCATTGAACGCGTCGATTGCAGCTTTTGCTTCGTCTTCTGTAGACATTTCTACGAATCCGAAACCTTTGCTACGACCAGACATTTTGTCCATGATTACTGTTGCGGAAACAACATTACCAGCTTTAGAAAAAGCTGCTTCTAACTCTTCATTAGTAGTAGAGTAGGGAAGTCCGCCAACATACAATTTTGATGCCATAGTATTCCTTATGATTAATTCATAAAACTTCCATATGAAGTTTTATTAAGAGTAAGACGACCTCTTTTACTTCGCGCCTTACTAAAACATAAGGATAGAAATACAAGAAACTTACACGCTTATTCTAGCTTAATTTAAGCTAAAAGTCAAGATG
>CAYQJW010000021.1:0-1565 GCA_964418025.1 uncultured Candidatus Saccharibacteria bacterium
GCTTTTCTATATAATACAGAAGCTTTACATATTTCCCTGTCTTCCGTGTCCACTTTAGATAAGGGTTTAACAAAAAGCTGTTTCTAACAAATGTCCCAATTTTGGGACTTATTAAGTAATAATTTAAATTTTAAAATGCCAAATACCAGTTCTGCGAAGAAGGCTATGCGCCAATCTCGCCGTCGCAATACTATTAACTTGCGAACCAAGTCTAAATTCAAAAGCGCAGTTAAAGCAACTCGCACTCTTATTGCCGAAGGCAATGCTAAAGAATCTGTAGAAAGCTTAAAGAAAGCGATGTCTGCACTAGATAAAGCTGTAAAGAAAGATGTATTGCACAAGAATACTGCTTCTCGTAAAAAATCTCGTTTAGCAAAAGCTATTGCAAAGCTATCAAAGTAAATTCAAAACTCCCAACAAAATTGTTGGGAGTTTTTTTATTTCTTTAAATACATTTTTACAGCTTCCAGTATTCCAGAAGTAAAGTACTTCTCTAAATCTATATTTTCCAAGTCCACCCATTCTATCCCAGAATGTTCGCTACTAATGATTGCATCTCCTTTGATATAACTAGCTTCAAAAAATAGATATAAAACAGGAATATCTTTCTCTTTTGTTGCCGTAAATTTAGAGAATATTAAATGCCTTCCCACTCCAACTGGGACAGGATTAATAGAAACCTCTACATCACCAACTTCTTCAAGTACTTCTCTTTGTAAAATATCAATCATTGGGGTTTTAAACTCATCTTTATCTATTCTTCCCCCAGGGAAATCATAATAACCTGAAAAGGTTCCCACCTCTGCTGCCTTAAGAATTAAAACCTTACCTTCTGAGTTTTTTACTATCGCTTTTAAAGAAACATGATAAAATTCTCGATTATCTATAGACATAATATATTTAAATTAATTCTTAACAATTAAGCTAGCCACCAAATTAACCATTACTTCTTTTTGATTTGGTTTACTTTCTGCGATTAATAAAGCTAGAGCCGTAAGTGCTGTATCATTTATAATTTTTTCTCCACGCTTATTATAGATACGATTGTTTTCTACAAGATATAAAATAAACATTAAAGATCCTATCCGTTTATTTCCATCTGCAAAAGGATGATCTTTAATAGCAAAGTATAAAAGATGAGCAGCTTTTTCTTCCAAAGAATTATATAACTGTTTTCCAGAAAAAGATTGTTCTATGTTTCCCAACAGTCCTTTTAATTTATCACCGACTTCCTTACCAAATAAACTACTGGCTTGCTTGTCTTTTACTAATCTATCTCTAAATCGTTCTACAGATTTCTTGATCTTGTCGTAATCCAAAGCAGAAACAATTTTCTTTGTGGTCGACTCCGGTTGTAAACTATCCTTATCATATTGATACAACGCAGTCCAAGTATTCGTATAGTCAGTGATGATATTTAATACTTCTTTTTCATAACCTTCAAGTTTTTTGTCCCGAATGGCAGTTTGAATAAGCTGCACTGCGGATTGCAATTCTTTAACCTTGGCCAAATTCTGATCATTAAGCCTGTCTTTATTGATTGCATAACCTTTGAGGAGATAATC
>CAYQJW010000021.1:1665-11032 GCA_964418025.1 uncultured Candidatus Saccharibacteria bacterium
TGAGCATCTTCTCGAACTTGCATTTTAACTTTTTCTAGAAAATCTCCAACTTGTGGGAACGTTGCAAAATATTTATCAATAAAATCTTTTGCCTCGCCTAGAGATACACCACTAATTCGGTCTGCAAAACCAAAACTGGACAACCCGTATAAAATTCCAAAGTTAACGGTCTTCGCATAACGACGCATATCTGGAGTGAGATCTTTTTCTTTAACATCAAACAAAGCTAATGCAGTCTGAGAGTGGATGTCTTCACCCTTATTAAAGATGTCTGTCATGTTCTTATCATCTGATAAGTGGGCAACAATGCGAAGTTCAATTTGTGAATAATCCAAAGCTAATAATTTATAGCCCTTTTTTGCAACGAAAGCCTGACGTACTTTTGATCCCATCCCTTCGCCTTTAATAGGAATGTTTTGAAGGTTTGGATCGGTACTACTTAATCGACCTGTGGCAGCTATAATCTGATTATAGTTAGTATGAATACGCCCTGTTCTCTTATTAACCAACAGCGGCAAACTATCTAAGTAAGTAGATTTTAATTTTGCTAATTCACGATAGTATAAAATGTCGGCCACAATTGGATGCTCATCCTTCAGCCTATCTAGTTCTCTAGCAGCGGTAGATATACCAGTTTTGTTTTTCTTTCCTGTTGTAAGACCAAGCTTATCAAATAATATTTCTTGAAGTTGCTTTGGAGAATTAATATTAAATTCTACCCCAGCATGTTTGTAAATACTCTTCTCTAACTTAGCTAATTCAACACCTGCTTCCTTAGACAGATCTTCTAAAAATTTAGTATCAACTATAATCCCTGCTCGTTCCATTTTTGCCAGTACTTCGATTAATGGCATTTCTATATCAAAGAAAATTTTATCCAGTTTTTCTGTGTGTAGATCTTTTTCTAAAATCTGCTTTATTCGAAAAGTAATATCGGCGTCTTCTGCCGCATACCAAGACACTTTTTCTACCGGAACATCCTTCATAGAAATCTGACTCTTCCCTTTACCAATAAGCTCAGTAATGGATTGCATTTGGTATCCCAACATATTAAAAGCTAGAGCATCTAAGCCATGTTGCCGAGATCCTGCATTTAATAAATATGAAGCGATCATAGTATCAAAATAAATCGGCGAAAGTTTTATTCCTAAGTTTTGGAAAGTAGCCAAATCATATTTAATGTTTTGCCCCGACTTTTTGAGTTTTTCACTTGAAATTAAATTTTTTAATTCCTGGCTATCACTTAGAACATCCACTGTAATATAATATGCCTCGCCTTCAGTAAAAGCCAAAGAAATCCCAATGATATTAGCCTCTATTGGGTTGAGTTGGTCAGTTTCTGTATCAATAACCACATCTGATTGCTTTGCTATTTTCTTTAATAACGGCTCTAGTTTTTGTGGGGTATCTATTAGATTATAATCTTGCTTACCAATGTTGTTTGCAGAAGTTTTTTCATTTGCCTGACCTAGCTCTGCATCAGCCACACCACCAACAACTTCTTTTTTATCGTTGTTGTTATTTTCGCTATCACTATTGTTAGATAAATTACCCGCATAATTTTTTGGCAACTTATCGAGCAAACTACGGAATTCAAGTTGGCTAAAAATTTGAGTAGTGGATTCTAATTCCTTAGAACCAAATTTGTATTGTGGTATGTCGATATCAATTGGAACATCTAAAATAATTGTAGATAAATAAAAACTGTCGCGAGCATCTTGCTCGCCTTCAACTAATAGCTTTAGAGTTCGTGGTTTGATATTTCCGATTCCCTTTCCACTTTTTATTGCGGTATATAAATTTTCGATGGAGCCAAATTCCTTAACCAGATCTGTTGCTCCCTTTTCTCCTATTCCCTTAACACCTTTAATATTATCGGAAGGATCACCACGAAGAGCTTTATAGCTTATCATTTGAATTGGACTCAAACCATAGCGATCTAAGATTGCCTTTTCGTCATAGATGGCTGTATCATTCAAACCTTTGCGAAGAGTATAAACCTTAACACATTTATTAACTAACTGAAGCGTGTCTAAATCTCCTGTGGCTATCATCACATCACAATCACCACTAGGATGCTTTTCGCAAATATGTTTTGCCAAGGTACCTAAAACATCATCAGCTTCAAAACCAGCTATTTCGAAAATAGGAATATTTAAAGACTTTACTACTTCTTTAACTCTAGGGAACTGATCGTACAATTCTGGATCTGCTTTAACACGATTAGCTTTGTAGTGATCAAACTCATCATGCCTGAATGTTGGCCCAGCAAGGTCAAAACTACAAGCGATGTGAGTTGGTTTTAACTCCTTAATTGCTCGAAGGAGAATCATTGTAAAGCCGTATACTGCGTTAGTTTGCTCACCGTCCTTATTAGAAAGTGGTGGAATAGCATGATAACCACGGTGAATTAAAGCATTGCCATCTATTAATAAATATCGATTTGAGGAAGAATTTTTAGTCATAATTATTATAATTTTAGCCTGTTTTGGAATATAAAAAAAGCTGTCACCACATGAATATTAGCCTATTTCTACTAATCCTCTTATAATATAGACAGATGAAGAAACATATTTTAACTTCTATTGTTATATATACTCTCATCGCAATCTTTATTGTTGCGGTGATGTTTTTAACCCACCCATTAGGTTTTAATAATTATGGTTATGATTATGGTTTTTATTCCTATGCTATTCAACACACACCACTAAATTCAATTGCTTATCTTCTGGGCCAGGTAAACGATTATGGAAACCATCTGTTTGTATTCATCAATTGGATTCGACTTCCTCAACTACCAACTTTAAACTTTTTATTTATTTCATTTTTTGTTATTGCAGGAATTTTATTCTACGAGCAAATAAAAAAATATGGAACAGTCGCTGTGTTAGCCGGAGTAAGTTTATTCAGTTTATCAATTGCTCAAAATCAAACTTACACCATGTTTTTATGGAAAGCTGCATATGGTCAAGTTTTATTACTACTAATCTTTTTATTAATTCAGCATCATAAAAAATATTTCTGGGAACTACTCCCATTGGTTGTTTTATTTATAAGTCATAAAACTACCACAATTATTTCACTACTTTCACTCATTCCCTATTATTTATTTAGCACTATAAAACAGAAGGCTTTAATAATTGCTGGTCTTGGCGTAGCAGGATTGATATTTATTTTTTTCTTGAATGGCGGAGACTATATTAGACAACTTTTAAATTCAGATGTTCAGAACGGATTGTTTTTAACTGTCGCCGACTATTTAAAATACTCTTGGTATTTAATCCCGATGGCTAGTTACGGAGTGTATCTAAGTATTAAGTCAAAAACCAATTTACCATGGTTGGGATTACTTGGCGTAAGTTTAATATTTATAGTATTCCAAATTACTTTTTACCAAAGATTACTTGTTTATGCAGACTTGGCCTTAATATTCTTTAACGTTATAGCTATTTATGAATTAAGAGAGAAGAGCAAGCAACAAACAATTATAGGTATTTTCATTATCGCCTTAGCTTTATTTGGATTGATTCAATTTTCTAAAAATGATCTAATGCCCCAAATCTCAGAAATAGAAATTGCCGAGATAAAAGATTTTTCGGACAACCACCAAGGTGCTTTTGTTTTAAGCTTGAGCGCTCAGGATGCAACGTGGCTTCTAGCTAATCTTGGTGGTAATGTACGATTAGCTTCGGCAGGGCTTTTTGAAGATCGCTTTAGCAAACCTGTTTGGCAAAACTTTTGGGTTAGTCCCAAGAATGAACCTTTCTTAGATTCTTTTCCGCAACCGCTTTACTTATATCAGAGGTCAACGATTTTTTATCCTGACCAACAAACTAACCCTTGGCCTTGCTTAGAAAAAGTCTCTGCACATTTTTATAAATACACCTGTACTAAATAAAAAACCTCCCCAACTATGCGGGGAGGTTTTTTAAATCTTTTTATTGTAAATCAGATTCTTTAGTGCTATCAAGTGGTGCGTTTGGACGCAACACTCGAACTCTCAAATTACTTTTAACCTTCTGACGACCCTTGAAACAAGTTACATCAAAAACTTGAGATCTTGTAACTCTACCATACACAGTTGGAGCTAAGTAAGTTCCAGTGTATTGTGTCCAATCTGCTTTACAACGGTCAACGTCAGATCCTGACCAAGTTAACTCGATTGGCGTACCAGAACGAACTGTTAGAGTTCCATATGAGATCGGGTTTGGTTGATAACCACCAGTGACAGCTCGCCCACCTAGGACAACAAATGGCTGACAGTTGTAGCCATAACATGAAGCGTCCGAAAACACTCCACTTAACCGTCCACTATCTCTAAGTTCTTGCACGCCTAAAAACAAGGCGACAACAACAGCTACACCAGCAACCATCTTCAATGCTGGATATTTTGTGAAGACATTAGCATTCTCTGTATTATTTTCCATATTTTTTTCTAGTTATCCCCACCTGATAACCTTTGTTTTAATTACTTTAATGATATCAAAATTTACTCATCAAATCTATATTAAACTAACCAGCCACACGGAAGACTTCTTCGACATCTGTAATTTTTTCTAAAGCTTTAATTAATCCATCTTGCACCATAGTTAAGCTTCCCTGTTGGTAAGCTTGTTTTTTTATAGCTAAACCAGAAGGTTCGGTTAAAATTAATTCTCTCATTGCGTCTGTTACTTCTATGACTTCATAAATAGCCATACGACCTTTGTACCCAATTCCACCACATTTGTCACATCCAGGCGCTGAATAAAATTTTAGTTCGGTAGGGGCCACAAAACCACTCGCTGTAGGAATCTCTGATATATGCTGAGTAACCTTCTTAAGTAAGATGTCGTCTAGTTTGGTTTCCTTCATACAAAATGTGCACAATCTTCTAACTAAACGCTGAGCAATTATCGCATTTAATGCTGGGGCAATAATAAACGGCTTCACTCCCATGGTTACTAATCGAGGCACTGCTCCTGTGGCATCGTTGGTATGAAGAGTGGACAATACAATATGCCCCGTTAAAGCTGCTTGAAGTGCTGTCTCTGCCGTTTCTGGATCGCGGATTTCACCTACCATCACAACATCAGGATCTTGACGCAAAACCGCTCGTAACGCTTTTGGGAAACTAAAATCAACCCGGTGATCAATTGGGGTTTGCTGAATCCCTTCTACTTTATACTCCACAGGATCTTCCAAGGTAATAATTTTTACACCAGGCTCATTCAATTCTTTTAGGAAGGAATACAAAGTAGAAGTCTTACCACTTCCGGTTGGGCCTGTGGTAATAATCATTCCATTCGGTTTATGAAGTTGGGATTCAATCATATCCAAAGCTACACCACGAAGACCCAGCTCTCGAATATCTAGATTTACCGCTCCAACTCCTAACAAACGCATAACCAAGGCTTCCCCAAAACTAGAAGGTAACGAAGACACACGAACATCTAATTGTTCTTTGCCGTTTAAGATTGTTATACGACCATCTTGAGCCTCATTCTCTACATTAAGCTTTAACTTAGCCATTAACTTTATTCGAGAAATAATTGGGCGCTGAAAAGTTTTAGGTAGAATAACAGCATCATGCAAAACTCCATCAACACGATAACGAATTTTTATTAAATGATCTTCTGGTTCGATGTGAATATCAGAAGAGTCTTGTTGAAGAGCTCCACCAAAAATTGCTGTGAGTAAATAAGAAGTGTTAGAAGAATCTTTTTCTAACTCTGGAAGTTGCTTAAGATAATCAACTCCAGTTTCAACTTGAATAACTTCTTGAAACTTTGATGTAGGTAAAACCACCTTCTCGTAAAATTGTAATGTATGAAGAAAACTAGTTCTAGAAACTAGATATGAACTAATTTTAAATTTAGCACCGAGAGACTTTACAAGTTCTGAATATAATTGATTGCTAGGGTTAGTAGTCGCAATCTTTAAATCTTTACCTTCCTTAAAAAATGGTAAACTCTCGGCGGCTACTGCCTGTTCTTTGGTTATCAAAGATAAGGAGTTTAAATCTAAAGGAAAACTTTGCATATTTAAATATGGCAAATGTAAAGTCATTGCCATTTTCTGGGTTTGGGCTTCTTCTATTCTTCTATTTTGATCTGATAAAGCTCGGCTTAGTTCGGCTGGATTATTGGATAAAAATCCGGACATGTTTTATTTTTATTTCTCAATACTAATATACTTAATTATATACCAGTTGCGCTTAGAGTAGAAACTACTTGGTCTAAATCTTCTAATTTAAAATCTGGTAAATTTAGTTTTATATATTGATAGTTACCAAGCAAAGGTTCGGATTGGCCTGCAAATGTTGGGTCAATACCCTTAGCTATCTGTTTGATCTTTATATGAGGGGGACCAGCAAACAACAATTCCACACCATTTGTAACTTCTGCTGCTAAAATAATTAACTTGTAATTATTAGCCATATTGATGATTTCCGAAATCACGTCGGATAATAATTCTGAAGTCGTGTTGGTCTTTGCAAAATCTTGGGCTGTGATCTGAGTGTAAAGAATAGTGTCGTTCTGAAAAGTTTTTATGCGAGCCAATGCCCTTCCCCAGAGTTGAAGTAAGTTAAATGGCTTGGTTTTAAATAAATATTTAATTATATCTTGGCGTCGTGCACCGCTTGCAACTAATTTTGCAGCTAAAGCCAAAGTGTTTGGTGTAGTTTTTGGATCACTAAAACTTTGGGTGGCAGAAATTACTCCTGCTAATAAATTAGTGGTTATAAAATCATCACTTAAAAATAAGTGTGTGCCATTATTGGAAACTTGAGGGGTTTGCAAAAACCATTCACCAAGTTGCTGTGACAAACTTGGTACGTCACTTTCTACCCAAGTTGCTGTAGCAAAATATTCTTGTTCAATTTTGTTGTTAATAGCAATCTTGGCTGTGCTGTAAAAAACTTCTGGGTTTTTTTCGTATAGTGCTCCGAGTGCTTCTAGATTTTCTGCTCCAATAATTATTAATAAATCAAAAGTGGTTAATGGTGGAACTACTTCTACATCTGTAATTTTAAACTGAGGAGGACTATCCGTAGTTACAGAAGTTTCTGGGGCAACGTAAATGAATAGGTCGTCTTGAATTTTTTCGTAGCGAAGTTGTTTAGGCTTAACATTCTCGCCACTGACTTTAATAGTGAGCTCATTGCCAGAACCAAAACTAGAATGAACCGCTGGCAGCCTATGATTAAATTCTACTAGTGGGATAGTCTTAGCACTACTAAATAAACTCACGTGCTTAGCATCTATGGAAGTAAGTTTTTGATGAAGAGCCAATCCAGCACAAAACACATCCAGGTTTAGATGTTGCGGTAAAACCACTGCTATTTTGTTAGCACCAGCAATCATTTTATTAATTTTTATTGGTGTTTCTGAATCCATAATATTGAGGTAGTTAGTTACTATACTAAACGTTTACTAATTTGGTCAATACCGCTAAAATAACAGTAGATTATGATAGAAATTAAACTCTCACAGGTTAACTCAGAAGCTGTGAAAATAGCTAAAAAGCTCAAAGGTGGGGAGATTTTAGCCTTATCTGGCACATTAGGCAGTGGAAAAACTAGTTTTACCAAAGCACTTGCTAAAGAATTAGGTGTCTCCAGAACAGTTACCAGCCCAACTTTTGTTCTTATGCAGCAGTATAAAAGCAAAAAATTTTGGATATATCACTTAGATCTATATAGAACCAAAAATTTTGCCGAAGTCTCTGCTTTGGGGCTAGAAGAAGTTTGGGGGAGAAAAGAAACCATTACTGTAATAGAATGGGCAGAGAAGATACAAGACCACCTACCGACCAACACAATTTATATAAATTTTACCAGAGACATAGATGCTAATTAATAAAACAATAAAACCAATTTATACTTTATCGAAAACTTCTTACCTAATTACTTTTACAGTAGTTGGGTTTGTTTGGTTTTTCCCAGCATCAGCTAATGGAGCCCCGTTTACACAAGCACCTGTTCCGACATATGAAACTGTGACCAGTTTTGATAGCACCACCCAAGCTACAATTTCTGAAGCTTTAAAAACCGACTGGAAAGGAAGCTTCACTCTGCCTGTTAATTCTTTGATTAAATATCAAAGCTGGCCAATCGATCAACTTATAAAAAATGTTTATCTAAAACCAGGGAAAATGGTTCCAGAAACTAGAACCTATAAATATAGTCCAAGTAAAGTCTATGCGTGGACAAAAACAATTTCTGATACTATCAACACCGAAAGCAAGGAACCAGAACTTGTGATCAAAAATGGTCGGGCAACAAAGTTTACCCCTCCAACAATTGGTAAAAGATTAGATCGCTACCAAGCAACCTTGCAGATTATTCAAAATCTAGAACTTGGAAATAATAAAATTGATCTTAACACCAAAACTACCCAACCTAATAAATCACTAAGTTCTACTAATGATTTAGGAATTACAGAATTGATTGGTCGAGGAGAGTCAAAGTTTTCTGGTAGCCCATATAACCGAAGACATAATATCAAAGTGGGTGTATCAAAAATGCAGGGTGTAATTATTAAACCAGGAGAAGAATTTAGTTTCAATAAATATCTTGGTCCAGTAGAAGCCGATCAAGGATTTAAACCAGAACTAGTTATCAAAGCAGAAGGTACTGTCCCAGAACTTGGTGGTGGTCTTTGCCAAGTTTCTTCGACCACCTTTAGAGCAGCTATGCATGCAGGACTACCTATTACCCAGCGTCGTAATCACTCTTATGCGGTTCAGTATTATGCCCCACAAGGTAGTGATGCAACTATTTACCCTGGTGTGATTGATCTTAAATTTATGAATGATACTGGCAAAAGCATCTTAGTTTGGCCATATTTTAAAACTGAAGATTACCTAGTATTTGATTTTTACGGTACTTATGATGGTCGTGAAGTAAAACTAAATCAACCAGTTGTTTATGACAGAAAAGGCGACGGTTCTATGAAAGCTACATGGACCAGAACTGTGATAAAAAATGGTGACAGCAAAACAGACAAGTTTGCATCTACCTATCAACCACCTGCTTTATTTCATAAAAAAGAAGAATTTGTACCTAATCCAAATTCAAACATCACTCCTGTAACAGATCCTACAACTCCCCCAGCCACTAGCCCAGCCACAACAACAACACCCGCAACTTCTTCAACTAACTCAATTCAATAATGATTTCTTCGAGTGATTCAGAATTAGATTCCGATAAAATTTCGGAACAACTTTTAAACGAAGCCATGGTGGATGATGGTTATTTTGAACTATCACTTCGACCTCAAACCTTAGGTCAATTTATTGGTCAACAACAACTCAAAGATAATCTTAACGTTGTAATCAAAGCTACTAAACTTCGCAACGAACCTCTTGACCACTTACTTCTTTA
>CAYQJW010000022.1:0-10717 GCA_964418025.1 uncultured Candidatus Saccharibacteria bacterium
CGAGAAAGTCCACCAGGACCCATCGCAGATAAACGTCGTTTGTGTTCGAGTTCTGCCAACGGATTGGTTTGGTCCATGAACTGAGATAATTGAGAAGAAGAGAAGAACTCTTGAGTAGCAGCCACAATTGGACGAACGTGAATAAGTTGAGCTGGTGTGACAGTCTCTAGATCAGCCAAAGACATACGGTCTTTACTGATACGAGCCATACGAGCCAAACCTACACGGTAACGAGTTTGAATAAGTTCACCAACTGCGCGAATACGACGGTTAGCTAAGTGATCAATATCATCTGCAGGAGCGCCAGTGTTGTTTAGTTTGATAATTTCTTTTACTACAGCAATCATATCTTCTTGACTCAAAATACGAGAGTCGTGGTCTGTAGGAAAATCTAAACGTTGGTTAAATTTGTAACGCCCAACTTCGGAAATATCATAACGATCAAAGTTAAAGAACATCGCATCAATTAAAGAGCGAGCGTTATCAACAGTTGCTAAATCTCCAGGACGAATACGTTTGTAAACTTCTTTATAACCTTCATCAGCATTAGTGGAAGCATCTTTGTCTAAAGTATTTTGAATGTATTTAACTTCTGGATTAGTATCAACATCTTTAAAGACCTCTAGAATTTGTTCGTTAGTCTTTAATCCAAAAATACGTAGTAAAGCAGTAACAGGAATACGACGCTTACGATCGATCTTTACTCCGATCACTCCAGAAGTATCTGTGTCTAATTCTAACCAAGCACCGCGGTTAGGAACAATCTTTGCGCCGTATAAATCTTTACCTTTTGCATACTCAGTTGTGAAGAAAACCCCAGGTGACTTAATCAACTGAGATACAACTACACGTTCTACACCATTGATCACCAAAGTTCCGCGAGGAGTCATCAATGGAAAATCACCAAAATATACATCTTGGGTTTTAGTCTTACCTGTAACTTTGTTAACCAACTTAGCGCTTACATATAGAGGAGCTTCGTAGGTGGTGTTTCTTTCTCGGGCAGTGATTTCGTCGTACTTAGGTTTATCGAAGAAGTAATCTCCAAAATAAAGTTCTAAGTTCTTGCTGGTGAAATCATGAATTGGATTGATTTCGGCTAATAATTCTTTAAGACCGTGCTCAAAGAACCATTTGTATGAATTAAGCTGAACCTCAATTAGGTTCGGCATTTTGACAGCGTCGTGGCGCTTGCTAAAAAACTTGCGCGGATTGGCGGTTTGACCAGGCACAACTACGCTACCAATGGCTTTGGAGACCTTCTTGCCAGAGGTTTTTGGTTTGTTCTCGGTAGGCATCTAGAGTATGACTTCCTAACCCATCTTTCTGCAGAAAAACGGGTTATTTAATGCTAAATTTTTGTAAAAGATTTTAGTCGGGTCAACCTCCAGCTATCAGCAGCTTGGGCGACAAAAAAAGACTAAAATAAGCGGGTTTTTGTTTTAATACGTGAATATATATAAAAGAGGAGGTGCCGCCAATAGTCTAGAAAAAGGTAAAATATTAAGTTTTTAGAAAAAAAAGACCCCCATTCTTGCCGTACGCAAAAAAGGGCTTTGAAACTTGCCTTAATTTCCTATAATTTTGTTCACAAATTCATTATAACTGTCAAGAAAATCTTGTCAAGTATTTTTCAAGGTTTTCTCAATTTTAGTCAGAAATCCAGAAGATAAATAAAAAAGTCGACTTGCAATAAGTCGACTAAAACGGGACTTCATCCTCATGCTCCATACTTGGAGGTGGGGGTAAAATCTCAAAAACCACAAAACGATCGCTTTTCCTAACAATTCTGATGCTAACATCCCCAATGCGCTTAGAAGGATTGTCCAAAACATTCTGGACACAAACCTCTTCCCAGCAATCAATCCCCTGAAAACCAATCTGTTCCATGATTTCATAATGGAAATATTGATTAATTGGGAAATGTTTCTTCCAAACGAAGAATTGAACATACTTTGGCAACCTTTTTAAAGAACTAATTGCCGCCGCAAACCTTGGAAACTTCATCCAATTTGATGGAAATCGCTTCCTACCCCTCATCTTGTACCCACCGAGGTTGTCGCCAATAAACTTCAAAATTCTTTTGAGATCTTCTTGAAGATTATCTTTGCCATGCAATTCTGCCCAATAAATATCACTGACCAGAAAATTATCATGTACCGAGACTGCAAATCTAATCGCAGGTCTGGCAGCTAACCATTTGTGATCTTTAGTCAGACCACTAAATCTATTCTTATGAGTACCGACATCAATTTTTATCCACCATGGATCAAACCAATCGTTTTTCCAAAGAGATACTTTATTTATAGAGTACTCTACTAAATAATTAAATATCTCTGGAGCAACAAGTTGATACTGTTCGGCAGTGACAGATAAGTAAGGATGCCTACAAGGATAATTCTTAGGGTAGTTTGGATTACCGTCTTTTAACCCTGTTGCTTCCTGATACGGTTTACCGCGAGACAAACCAACTTCTAACAAGACTGCTTCGTCTAAGTTTAATCGGTCATCTTGATACGGCCCTATCACAGCTAAAATTTCTATCCGGTAATGCTGATTCTCTTCAACCCTTACACCATCAGAAGTAATATAGATACAACATCTGGCATATTTTTTTACTGTTTCTACATCTCGGGAGTACTTCGCAAGATGTAAAACTCCTGCTTTAGACATAGCTCCTCCTAAAATAGTTTAATCCACAAAGTCATCCCAGAAACCTGATTGAACATGCGCTTCTGCTAAATCTCTTTTTACTTGCGGGATATGATACTTAAAAGCAGTACCATTACCAACATGCTGGGTCATATCCTGAGCCTTACTCCTTGAATGCTTTTTCCCCTTGAAGGGAAAAAAATCTTCGTGAGTTCCAAACAATGTTGCTGGTACAGTATAACAAGCCAGATTTTTAGCTCTTTCGATCTTCACCAAACTTCCAGCTTTGTAATAAGTTTTAGATGGCACAGCATATTCACAGTAACTTTGAATCGGACAAAAACCACACAGTGATTTTGAAGTCTTGATTCCAAAAGATTTTAATCCATTCTCAAAATCCTTTGCCAACAGATACAGTGAATTACCTTTATAAGCAGTGTTCTGTGGATGAGCAGCACATAATTCACGACTCAACACCCACAATGCAGGGTTGAGATGTAAATGAGACAAGCCGTGACGATACAAAAATTTGTTTGTCCATTGGGCAATATCTGTAATGATTCCATCCGAAACACGCTTATATTCAAAACCCATTAAAGCTTTGAGATGTTTTTCGGTGCCGTCATCTAAACCTGTTACGACTTTCAGATCTTTGAGTGTGACGATATCAGTAGCCAATAATACTCGAAGAGCATGAAAGTCTACAGGAATCGGACAAGGAAAATCGCTGATCAGTTTTTCTTTTTGTAACCAGATGATAAACAAAGAGAAAATCTTTCTGCGCATCCCAATAATTCCATCATCACGAAGTTTGTTATCGATTAAAGCAAAGGATGCTTCAAAACGATCCTCTATTGGAAGGTGCTCGACTTGTTTAAACAAATTTAAGATATTGGAATCAAAGCGATTCGCTACCATAGCCATGTTGTGCTTCCAAGCGGCAGCGTGCTGTTCGAGTTTATAACCCAAAGCATGAGCTTGTCTTTCACCAGCAGGTTTTGATTTGCCAATTAACGGAGACACTCTATTAATTGCATTGGTGATCTTGCGAATCGTCCATTTTTTAGGATCAACGAATTCTTTTGGATCATATAACCCTGTATGTTTTTTATACAACGCCCAAAGTGGTGTAAAAGGATCTTCTGCCATCACTCCACCCCGTTGTGGTAGTGCAGCAATAAACAACCAATGAGCTCGAGCTTCTGGAGTTACACCATCCATCCAATCACTAAATTGATCTTCTGGTAAGACGATATCTTTAAACAACCACGACTGATGTTCCCATTGTTCGCACAGAAGAGTAAAAACCTCTAGTGCACGTTCTTCGTTAAAGATGACATTCTTAGTTTCGTACATATCATTTTTCCTCCTCTAATATGATTTTGTATCATGCCTGATTAATAGAGCTATGTCAATCTGATTGTAATTGGATAATAAAAAAAACAACTCTGTTTTACCAGAGTTGTTTAATTGAGTTGTTAACTAATTTTCTTATTACTTTTTCCTTCTCTCTCTATTGAGCAGTGAGGAACATGTAACCTAGAATGCCTTGATCTTCATAACCACTAGCCACGGCAGAAACTACTTCTGCACCAGAGGCGGTGTACAAATTGTCTCGAGTTACAGGATGGAATAATCGATATAGAGGAATAGTATTGCTTTGAGTTGTCGGCCAAATATACCCTACAATACCTTCGACTGTATAACCCCAGCGAGTTGCATCAGCTTCGGTCAAACTAAAGTAATGATGTTTTTCCTGTTTGTGATATGAACGATACACAGGAGAACTACCTTCTTTACGTACTCCATACATATAGCCAGTAATTCCTTCGGAGATAAATCCTTTAGCTAATACGGTATCACGTTCGGCAGGATTGGTTGTGTAGAAATGTTCTTTAACTGCACCATTCCACATTCTATATATAGGTTGTAGAGAAGTTGGTTGTGGGGTACCACACAAGTAAGCCACAGTACCTTCATCAACATAGCCTAATTCTTTTATAGCTGTGCGTTCTTCTTCACTTACAGTATGAACATAGTCACTAGTAGCGCCACCTTTGTGCATACGGTACCAAGCTGCAGAACCAGTTACGTTTGTAGCAAATGTGTAACCTAGGATTCCTTCGTTAGTGTATCCATAATTAGTAGCGTCATCTGTAGTTGAATAGTAATGAGCACCAATTTGTGGTTGATTGCTTCTATATATAGCAACCGTGCCAGCAACTTGTTTATTATAAACATAACCAGCGATACCTTCTGCGCGATAACCAGCGGGTTTTTCGCTCGCATTTGTAGTATATAAGTGATCACCCTTAGCAGGACTCCAAGATCGGTAAATCGCTGTTAAGAATGGTAAATTAGCTGGATCAGTACAACTTGCTTGAGAAGGAGGAGGAGGTGGTGGAGTTATTCCTGTCACTACCCAACTAAATGTTTTAGATGCTGTTTGATTGTTCTGACAAGTTGCTTTAATTGTAATTTGATAAGTTCCAGCACTAGTAGGCGTAGCTCTAAAACCAGTGCTTGATTGATTAGGTAGATCGTTAGTTGTTGGGGTAACCAAAGTCGCACCAGAAATAACAGGACTCACAGAAACCAATGTCCAAGTACATGGAGTTTTAGCTACTCCTACTGTAGAAATTGTTGTATTAAATACTTGTCCAACTGGACTGTTTGGGAAAGTCCCACTAAGACTTATTGTCCCTGCAGGAGGTGGTGGATCAATTTGATTAATTTTAACTGTCCACGGAAAATCTTTTGTTGCAACGCGAGTAGGACCATCACCTACCAACGGATCACATTCAGCAGAAAGAGTGACAATATAAGCTCCTGCGGTTGTTGGTTTTGCAATAAACAATCCTAAGGTTTCTGTTGCATTGGCAATTCTATCAACACGAGTCATTGCAGCGCTTGGCATAGCAGGTGTAATTTTTGTTAAGACCAAACTACAACCACCATGTCCAGCATTCTTTGTAGTAATATTTGTTGAATAATCTTGACCGACTAATCCATCAGAAAAGACTCCTTCGATTTGTAAGTTTGCTCCAGAAGTAACATTCGAAACCACCCAAGGAAGAGTCTTAGTAGCAACTTGTCCGTTTTGACACATTACCTTAGCAGTTACCTGATAGGTTCCAGCTGCTATTGGTGTTGCTCTAAAGTAACCTTTGGTTTCTGTTATAGCGACTCCCGCAGGTGACCCTTGTCCAGGTGGCACAGGTGCAGTGTCTGGGAACCAATTTGCAACAGTTGCGCTATTAACTGATGGGATAATAGACACCATACTCCAAGTACAAGGTGTTGCGGCAGCACCACCAATATCTAAAACTTGATAAGTCTGTTGACCAACTATACCATCTGGCAAAGAGCCTTCGATGGTAATAGTAGAGACAGGTGGTTGATCCACCGATGTTGCTCGTAATGACATTAAGGCACAACCAGGATCGTCATCTTGTTGATCACCATATGACCAAGGATTAGAAGTATTCTGGCCTTCAATGGCCTTGGCCCAGTTCAAACCTGAACTTGCCCCACAAGCATCGTTATCCTTTTGATAAAAAACTTGTACTCCAACTTCGACATTACTAATTGTTGCACCAGCTGGTAAATCGCGATTTTCAACACGAACCTGAGCAGAGTTGAAAGAACCACCGCTTCGAAACTGAGTAGTAGAGCCTCCGCCAGTGCTGGCCCAAGGGGTACACTGTTCACCTGTGCCATCTAAACCAAAACAAATACGAAAATCTTTAGAATAAGTTGCTTTTGGATTATTGATTTTTACCTTTAAACAATCAGCTGCACCACTTACAGACACACTACCAGCAGGTCCATTCACTTCTGCATCACAACCACTAGGTAAATTCGGAGTACTATCATTACTATCACCAATAATTAAACCAACAGATGGAACATCAACTGTTGGAGCTGGTTCTCCCCCACCACCGCCGCCAATTGGAGGACAATCTATATCCATCGGATCACAAATTGGAACCTGAGCATGAGGTACTAATGGGTTTAATTGAAAACCAAACATTGATACCGGCTGCCTTGTAATTAAAACTGTGGCAACAAGAACAATGATTACACAAGCACCACCGATACTAGCTGTTAAAGCTTTATGGGTCGACAACCATTTAACTGCTCCAGAGATTCCAGAATTAGAATCAGGCCCATTTGGTTGTGGGCTTGGCTGTGGGCTTGATTGCACAACTGGCTGTGGACTAGAAACTGCAGGTGCAACAGAAGACGGTTGCACATTATTATTAGCCACCATATTTTCTGGTGGTACTATGAATTGGCTATCTTTCATTCTATTTATTTAATTGTATTTTTGTTTTGGTTTCTATATTTAGTTCAAATTTTGTGAACTAAGAGAATTTTTAGAGATATTTTATCTCAACTTATTATTATTTTAGCATATTTACTCAAAAAAATCAAGCTGGCCAACGCCTTTCCTCTTAACTACTGTGGCGTGATATAATTTAGCTACTATGATCGCTTATTTATCAGGAAAAGTTCATCAAAAAACTACTCAATATATAATCCTCCTTCAAAACAACATAGGTTATAAGGTTTTTGTGATACCAGAAATCCTAGAGAAACCCTTAGGAAGCGAAGTTGAACTATATATTCACCATAAAAGCTCAGATGATGGGCAAACATTGTTTGGAATGCCTAACTTTGAATCGTTAATGTTCTTCGAAATGCTGATCTCCGTCACTGGTGTGGGGCCAAAAATGGCTTTAACAATTATCTCGAGTTCTAAAATTGATATCTTGCAACAAGCCATCATAAACGCTGATAGTGATATTTTCACTCGTATGTCTGGGGTTGGCAAAAAAACTGCCGAACGGATTATTTTAGAATTAAAGAATAAAATTTCCGGAGGACTACTTGAAGGTTCCACCAGTGGAAGTAGTGATTTATTTGATGCTCTAATTTCTTTAGGTTATAACCCTCGTGAAGTTCGAGAAGCTGTAACAAAGATTGATAGTTCATTGGATACTGCAACTCAAATTAAAGAAGCTCTCAAGTTGATTGGAAAATCTTAATGCTAATTCGTAAACTAACAACCGACGATCAAAACCAATATTCAAATTTTGTAGCCACTAATAGCGGTGGTTCTTTTTTACAAAGTTGGGGCTGGGGTGAATTTCAAATTCAACTTAATCGTTCTGTGATTAGGTATGGGATTTTTGAAAAAGAACAAATGGTCGCTGTAGTTCAGTTTATTAAGACCCCTGTCCCCCACTTGAATGGTTTTTATTTATATTCACCTTATGGACCAGTTGTTAGTGAGACTCTAAATAAAAATACTGATGCGAAAAAATTAATTAACGAATTAACCCAGCAAGTAATTTTAGATTATCCAGATTGTTGGTTTGTCCGATACGAACCAAAACAAGATTTACAAATTGTAGGTGATGCAACACCAAGAATACAACCCGGTAAAACTTTGGTTACTAATCTCACTGATTCTTTAGAAACTATCTTGATTGGGATGCACCAAAAAAATCGTTACAACATTAAAGTTGCCGAAAAACATAACGTAGTAGTTGAATCAGAAATTAGCGTCTCGCCTCAACACGGTTTTCATATTACCGAACTTCTAGATTTACTAACTCAAACCAGTGATAGACAAAAATTTAGAAGTTACGATCAAAATTATTATCAAAAGTTAATAGACTTTTTTGTACTTCACTCCAGAGAAAACGATTGTAAAGTTAGTTTATACAAAGCCCTCTATAATAAACATCTTGTGGCAGGAGCAGTAATGATTGACCATGGAACTACTCGAACTTATCTTTTTGGCGGCAGTGATAATTCTCAAAGAAATTTAATGGCTCCCTATGCTTTACACTGGCAGGCCATGCAAGATGCTAAAACAGCTGGTTTAAGTAGCTATGATTGGTGGGGCATCGAGACAGCATCAGGTGAAACCCCAGGATTTGTGCAGTTTAAACTCAAATGGGGCGGCCAACAAATTAGTTACCCAAGCCCAGTGGACATCGTAAATAAGAGTACTTGGTACTTGATATACAAATTACTACGTAAAATCAACCGGCTATTTTAAACTTTAATATTTGATAAATTTGGCTTATGTTTCAAACCATCAAAAACATCATTCGAAAGTTAATCCCTAAAAACTTATTTAAAACTTTGCAACCATATTATCATGGAGCAGCAGCTGAATTTGCCGCGACTTATTTTGGTAACCCAAGTTCCAAATTATCAGCTATCGGAGTCACTGGCACAGCAGGTAAATCTACCACCGTTATGATGCTGGCACACATTTTAAATAGCTCTGGTTTTAAAACAGGTTATATAACCACGGTTGGCTATTCCAATGGTAATACTCAAACAGTTAACAAGCATGGTCTATCTATGCCTTCTGGGCCAATCATACAAAAGACTTTAAAAGAATTTGTTAATAATGGTTGTAAGTTTGCAATTGTCGAGGCCACTTCCGAAGGTCTAGCTCAAAACCGACACTATGGAATTAATTTTCATGCGGGACTATTCACCAACCTCTCCCCTGCTCACATTGATAGCCATGGCAGTTTTGAAAAATACCGGGAAGCCAAAGGAAAATTATTTGCTGCAATAAATAGAGATGGGATTATAGGAGCCAACACTGACGATCCAAACTACCAATACTTTTTAAACTTTGTTGTGGGGAAAAAATTTGGCACATCCACACGCGAAGACAAAATTGCCCAAACAGAAGTTCCAGTTTTACGTGCAGAAAATATTAGCGTGAATCCAGATGGACTCAGCTTCGAAGTAGAAAAAGTAAAATTCAATTTAAATCTTAAAGGCTCATTTAATATTTCTAACGCATTACTTGCAATAGGGCTAGCTCAATACTTAAATGTTAGTTTAGAAAATTCTGCAAAAGCACTGACTAGTTTTGGAACAGTCCCTGGACGCATGGAAACAATTGCCAATGATTTAGGAATTACTGTTATCGTCGACTACGCTCCAGAACCACAACCACTTGAACAATCTTTGCGTGCTGCCTTGATGGTTCCACATAATAAACTTATTCATGTTTTTGGTTCTACGGGTGGTCACAGAGATGTTGCCAAGAGATTTGAATTTGGCAAAATCAGTAGTCAATTCGCAGACAAAATTATTATTACCAATGATGATGTTTACGACAGCGATCCACAGGAAATTGCCAACAATGTAAAAGAAGGAATTACTAAAACTGGTAACAAAGCTAAAGCTTCTGAAGTTATTATTGAACTGGATAGAAAGACAGCTATTCAATTAGCCATTAACTCTGCAGAGAAAAATGATTTAATTCTTATTACCGGAAAAGGTAGTGAACAATTTTTAGTTCTTCCTAATAATCAACGGATTTTATGGGACGAACGTGAAGTAGTCAAAGATGCCTTAAATAATAGAGCTTCAAACAGCCATCATAATTAAAAGATAATATGCTGTTATACATCAACACAACAGATTTTGATAGAGTACAATTTGCTTTGATTAAAAAAGATGCTACAAAAGAATTTTCTAAGGTTCTTGCCTTCAATGAAAATTATAAAACTCTCGAACTACTAGAAAAGTTTCTGAAGAAAAATAAAGCCACACCCAAACAACTAGTTAAAATCGTTGTCTGTTCTGGACCAGGTTCTTTTACAGGAATTAGGGTGGGTGTTTCTATGGCTATGGCCATGGGTTTTGCATTAGGGATCCCAGTTGAAACCATGGCAAAGAAAAAAGTTCCAACAGATTTAGAAAAACTGCTTAATAAACCAAAAAATTTACCTGAAGCACGACCGACAAAGAAACTTCTACTAAACTACGGTCAAAAACCTAAAATTACTAAATCAAAAAAGAATCGATAATAAAAAGAACGCGTTGATTGCTCAACGCGTTTTACCGTAATATTTTTGGTGATATTTTTCTCTGCGCCTAGACCAAGTCCCAGGGTTAAAGATGTTAGAGATATACAAGATTAAGTTAAATCCTCCAAGAGCAGCGATAATCATCGTCATGAGGATTACAATACCTTGATATGCTCCAAATGAGTAAAATCCAAAAGTGCAAATAATAC
>CAYQJW010000023.1:0-3222 GCA_964418025.1 uncultured Candidatus Saccharibacteria bacterium
TTGAATTAGCTTCAAATTCTACTTAGAATAACAGACTCAACTTATTTACGCAATACAAAAAAGCCGGGGTAAACCCGACTTTTATTTGTTTAAATTTATACTTCAATTACAACTGGCAAGATCATAGGACGACGTTGAGTCTTTTGGAATAAGTATTCTCCAACTTCGTCGCGAATCTGTTGGCGAAGGTTGGCCCAGTTAGGCTCACCTTTACTACCAGCAGTGCTTTCGATGGTCTTACGGATTTCGTGTTTAACTTCACGAAGCAAGTCTTCATTGTTCTTCATGTAAACGAATCCACGAGAAAGAATTTCTGGAGGTGCAGTAAGTTTGTTAGTATGACGATCAACAGTAGCGATAATTACAAACATACCGTCTTGAGCCATAGCTTGGCGATCACGAATAACTACTTCGCCCACGTCTCCAATTCCTAGACCGTCTACAAAGACGTATCCAGCTGGAACTTTTTCGTTTAGAAGCTTGGCTTCACCACGTTGGTCGATAGTTAAGATTGAACCGTTTTCTAGAACGAAACAATGATCTTCTGGAAGACCGATACTTTGAGCTAACTTAGAGTGAGCGGCAAGCATGTGGTGTTCACCATGAATAGGGATAAAGTATTTTGGTTTAGCTAATTGAATCATTAACTTTAACTCTTCTTGCTGACCATGACCACCAGTGTGGATGTCTAAAATTTTGTTGTAAATAACGTTAGCACCAAGACGGGTAAGGTTATCGATAACAGTTACGATAGAACGTTCGTTACCAGGAATAGTAGAAGCAGAAATAACAACTGTGTCTTCTTTCTTAACTTTGATAAAACGATGTTCGCCACGAGACATGCGAGCTAACTGAGAGCTTTCTTCACCTTGTCCACCAGTAGTTAATACAACGATCTGGCTGTCGGGGAAGCGAGCTGCTTGCTCGGATTTGATAATAATTTTTGGTTGAATACGTAAATAACCCATATCAATAGCCAGTTCTAAAGTACTAACAATAGAACGACCTGTAACGATTATTTTACGGTTATGTTTAGCAGCAATATCTAATACTTGTTGAATACGAGGAATCAACGAAGAGAAGCTGGTAAAGATAATTCGGCCTTTGGCTTCGGAAAAGATTTGATCAATCTTTTTACCAATTTCTTTTTCGGAAATTGAATAGCCAGGCTTCACAGCATTGGTAGAGTCGCTTAACAAAGCTAATACGCCTTCGGAGCCGTACTTAGCGATCTTGTCGAATTCAGCTGGAAGTTCGTTAATAGGGGTATGGTCAATCTTCCAGTCACCAGTAGTTAATACTTGGCCGATTGGAGTACCAATGCTTAAACCAACAGAGTCTGGGATGTTATGGTTAACACCAAAGAAGCGAATACGGAATGATCCAGCAGGAACCATTTCGTCACGAGTAACTACGTTAAGCTTAACGCGGTCATTCAAGTTAAATTCTTCCAAACGCTTTTTGATCATACCAGCGGTTAGCTTCATAGTATAAATTGGAGGGTCGCCTAGTTTGCTAAGCAAGTAGGGTAGTGCACCAATGTGGTCCATGTGACCATGAGTTATAAAAATAGCGCGGATATTGCTCTTCTTGTCTTCTAAATATTTAGTTTCTGGAATGATGTAATCTACTCCAGGAGTAGTTTCGTCTGGAAAAGCAAAACCGGCATCGACAATAATAATGTCGTCACCGAATTCAAAAGCCATCATGTTAGCTCCGACTTCTTCTAAACCTCCAAGAGGGATAATGCGAAGAGTATCGCGAGAAACAGTATATGAGCTGTTAGTGCCAGATGCTGGTTGTGGTAAAGGAGTTAAGCTACTCTCGTGTGATCGAGTTGGTAGCGCTCGCATGCGTGAACCTGTAGCCCGAGCACCAGCGCCTTGTGGGGCTGAGTTAGGACGCATTGCAGGACGACCAGTTGTTGGTCTTGATGCAGGGCGTGCCATAGGACGTGCTGTTGGGCGCGCAGGGTTTGAACGTGCTGGGTTTGGACGCGGAGAAGTTGGTCTACTGGTTGATCCAGAAGAAGAACTTGTCGGTCGGGCCGAACTTGGTCGGCTTGATGCCGCTTGTGGGCGGATTGGTTTTTTTATCATAATTCTTTCTGTTGACAGACAGAGTCTTTCTAAGTGATCGTAAAGTTTATCTCTAGCAATTTGCCTCTAAAATTAAATGTTCAGGCATTGCGATATAAATATAAACTCTAATATGTGGCATAAGCCACAGTCGTTACATCCGGATTTCAAAAGACTCGACTGTCATGATTATTATTTTGTGTCTGTGTGAACTTGTAGCTTGAATTATTATTGTGGCAAAAAATCTAAAAGTTTTTTGGTGTGGCCAAATAAAAACTATCTGACAAGATCAGGGAAATCAGAGAAGTGGCTTCCGGGGCCGCCTTGCTCGTGATTGATGCGCTATTTAACGTTATACGCTAATAGGCAATTAACACATGAATGATTATTTTTAAACCGCGCTGTATTTGAATAGTGCGGCAAATAAGAACTCATCTGCTCTCAATTTCTTATTGAGTAAATTCATTATATCAGGGATAGGGTAATCTGTCAATCAATTTTGGGGTAATATGGCTTATTTAAGCGCTAAATTAATGCTTGAGTTGGTGCCGCGAGAGGGACTTGAACCCTCACGAGATTGCTCTCATACGCACCTGAAGCGTACGTGTATGCCAATTTCACCACCGCGGCAAGAGTTTAATGTTACCTATCAATTATATCTTCCATGGCTTGTCTTATCAATTAGATAAAATAAAAAAGGATGCATTGCATCCTCATATCTTTAGTCCTGCTCTGTTATAGATTTTCGTATACCACCAAGAAAATTGATTGGCTGTTGTTCCGGACTCTTTCTTTTTAACAGTCCTTTTAGGAAAAATTTTGCATTCAGGAGTCTGCTACCAATTTCCATTCTAGGTACAGCTATGACTAGGAAAGTGGTTGTTAGTGTGGTTATAAAACCATAGTACGCACTAGTCGTTGCATTGATAAAGGCACCCTGCGAGATCTCATTCAAAGTACTGGTGTCCCACTTGCCAGCAAAAGTTCCACCGAGTATATAAAACCCCAAACAGTATGTGACCGCGCTGTTAAATATTAACCCAAGAATTACACTTAGAGCTATTGTCCATCCTAATTCTTCACTTTTAGTAACATCGACCTGTTCCATTAGCATCTTGGGAATTAGCACTAACAAAAAACTGCC
>CAYQJW010000023.1:3322-5229 GCA_964418025.1 uncultured Candidatus Saccharibacteria bacterium
TCTTGGCGAATAATATCATGTAGCTGCAGATACTTTGCATCACGTTCAGTTTTATCTGTGCTTGCACGAGCTTCACTCATCAAACCATCTACGGTTACGTTTGTATAATTTGATAGGTTTAATCCAGGAGCTTTGGTTTGGCTGGAATGCCAAAATACAAAAGGATCAGGATCGGCTCCAAGTTTTTGAGCAAATAATAGCATGTCATAGCTACGTGGTTTGATTACAGATTCGTTAAGTTCTTTAGTTGGTAAAGTATTAAGTGTTACAGCAACCCCTAATTCTTGCCACTGCTTAATTAACAATTCGGCGCTATGAACATTAATAGCTGAATCATTAGTTGCAAGAGTGAATTTTAATTCAGTATTATTTTTTTTGCGAATATTAGAATTTGGGTCTAGTTTCCAACCAGCTTCTTCTAGTAAAGCTTTGGCTCCTTCAAGATCGGTTTTAGATTCTACATTCGGCAGATTAGAAACATGTTGAGTTAGAATTGGACTGTCGATTAATAATCCTTGACCTTCAAAGATTTCATTTAAGATTTTAGATTTATCGCTAGTCATGTTTAGGGCTCTTCGAACTCTAACATCACCCAACGCTTTATTGGCGGTGTTCAAAAATACCGCTTGGTATTGTGGTAGGGGAATTTGATGGATAGTTAAATTATTAGCGGACTGCTTAATACTCACACGCTGTTCAAATTGACTAAAGCCGAAACCATCAATTTGGTTACCTAGCATGGCTTTAAGAAGCTCTTCGCTATTTTCATAAAAATTAATTCTTACCGAGTTGATGTAAGAAGCTTTTGGTAAAAAGCTAGACGAGGATTCGAGGGTTAAAGATTGAATAGTACCTTGGTTAGTCTTCTTCACTTCTTTTACAAGATACGGACCACTACCAATAGCTTCTATATTTCCCAAAGAATTTACAAATTCAGAAGGGGCAATTTTACCCCAAACTACTTCGCTAATAATTGGCAGAGTTAAGTTATTTAAGAAGGGGCCAGAAGCATTTTTTAGTTTGAAGACGACAGTGTTTTCATCTGGGGTTTCAACAGAAGTAGACATCCATTCACTGCGTCGCGGGCTGTTATATTCAGCATTTTGCAATGTTTTGATTGTGAACATCACATCACTAGAGGTCACTGGTAAGCCATTGTGCCATAACAGTCCAGAATTCAATTTAATAGTGTAGGTTTTGCCGTCTTCGGAAACTTCTGGGAAACCAGAAGCTAGGTCTGGGACAACATTACCATTGCTATCAAACTTATATAGCCCAGAATAGATTAAATTAACTAAAGCTTTGTCTGTATTTGATGAAGAGTATAGGGGATTGATGAATCGTGGTTGGCCAATAATACCTTCGCGGTATATTCCACCTTGGGCAGGTACTACGGCAGTATATTTTTGAACAAGTCTCGCACTGCTAAATAAAAAACTTACTAAGCTTAAACCAAGTAACCCAAAAAAAATCATTTTTTCGCGTTTACCCATTAATGAAAAAACTCTCCGTATTACGGAAAGTTTGATGTGGCGCAAAGCGCGTATGCCTTGTAGGATACGTTTACTATACGACTTAGATGATTGTAATGTTGTTGAATTCACAGTTTTAAAATCTAGTTAGCCGGTGGGCTATTACTTACCTAGTAAGACAATAGTTAAGCTGAGGCCAGTGAAAATAACTGCTAGTACTATGGTTGCAAAAAAGAGGTACTTATCAGAACCGCGTCGAGTAGTGACAACTCCACCACCACCAAAGATGTTGGACAATCCAGCAGACTTATTTTGTAGAGTTACAGTGATAATAAGGGCTACCATAACGACCATGTCAATAATTGTTAGGATATAGGAGAGATTTTTCATAAGTGTATGATATTTTAAAAATAGCTTAGTTATTATAGTAATATC
>CAYQJW010000023.1:5329-10261 GCA_964418025.1 uncultured Candidatus Saccharibacteria bacterium
CGGTACGCGTTTGATCATATCAACAGTGCCGATTTTTTGTTTAAGAAGTTTTTTGGTTTTTGGTCCAATTCCGGGGATTGTATCAAGCGCAGACTTAGTCGCTTGTTTGCTTCTTAAGCTTTTATGAAAAGTTATGCCAAAACGATGAGCTTCATCACGTAATCTTTGGAGCATTTGCAGAACAGGATTATCGTGAGGTAGAACAATTGGCTTTGAGTTGTGCGGTAAGAAAATTTCTTCGATTCTTTTAGCCAAACCAACCACAGGAATTTTGAGTTTGAATTCTTTGAGTACTTCAACTACAACTCCCAGCTGACCCTTACCGCCATCAATGACAAGTAAATCTGGTACTGGCCAAGCATCCGCTTTGTTAACAGGATTTACTCGAGTTAAGCGACGTTGCAACATTTCACGCATCATAGCAAAGTCATCCGGTGTTTTTTTACCAGTGATCTTAAACTTTCTGTATTCACCTTTGGCCGGCTGACCATCTTTAATTACCACCATGCTACCCACAGGGTTAGTGCCTTGAGTATTGCTGATGTCATAGCCTTCGATTCGTCTCGGTGTATTAGGAAGCTTTAATAATTCTTTTAGTTGTTCCAAAGTTTCTTTAATAGCGTCAAGGTTAGTGGCTTGATTGCGTTGCCATTTAAGCAGGAATTGCTCGGCATTAACTTTACCTAAATTAATGAGTTTAAGTTTTGGTCCACGGGTAGGTATAGAAATTTTTGGAATACTGGTTTTACTGATTTTTCTGGAAAGGATCAATTGATGAACAATGCTTTCGTTCTCTGGTTTGTTCTGAGTATAAATCTCTTTGGGTATATCTGTGGCTTGAGCATAATAATTTTCTAGGAAACTTTGGATAATTGCTTCTGTCCTGAATTCTGGATTGAATCCCAAGATGTTATCAAATATGAATTGTTCATTATCCTTGAGTTTGCCTTCGCGAACTTTAAACAAATTTACTGTGGCTGATAAGTCGTTAGAAAACACAGAAACAAAATCCCACGAGACCTTTTTGGCAAACATAGTGATTTGTTTTTCGTCTAAAATTTGGATTGCTTGATATTGGTCTCGTAATTTGGCGGCTAGTTCAAATTTTTTACTTTTAGCTGACTGTTTCATCTTTGCTTCCAGCTGCTTTTTGATTGGAGAAGTCTGACCAGACAGAAATAGGCTAATCAGATCAAGTTGTTTCTCATAGTCTGCCAAGGAGATTTCTCCAATACACACTCCGGGACAGCGATGAAGGAAATAATAAAAACAAGGGCGTTTGCCAACTTCGGTATTTGAGCAGTAGGGGAAGATTTTTCTGGTTAGGTCTAGGGTTTGTCGAATTTTTTTAGTTGAGGAATATGGTCCAAAAAACTTTGAACGATTTTTCGCAGAACTGGTTGGATCAACTTTACGAGCGTAGGTAATCTGCGGGATAGTAGTAGAATGATCGATTTTAATAAAGGCATAATTCTTATCATCACGGAGCATGATGTTGTACTGCGGCATGTACTCCTTAATAAGAGTATTCTCTAAGAACAAGCTCTCTAATTCTGTTTGTACTATTATATAGTCAAAATCTACGGCATCAGCCATAAGGTAGGGAAGTTGTGGTCGAGTATCGTGGCCACTAAAATACTGGCTTAAACGGGAACGTAGATTTTTGGCTTTGCCCACGTATAAAACACCACCGTTTTTGTCTAGGAATTTATACACTCCTGGTTTACGGGGGACGTCGCTTAACTTTTCTTTTAACTTATTTTCTATTTTAGCCATAGTTGCTCTTCATTAGTATTATAGCTATAATATGCTCTACTAGAAACACAGGAGGAAATATGTTTAATCGACTGACTAATTTTTTTGAAAAAGAATTTAGGAAGAATGGTCTTTGGCTTATCTTGATGACTTTTTCAATAGCGCTCTTTCTCTGCATGCTTTTCGAAGCATTGTTTATTGGCCTCCCCGATCTTAAAGTTTTGTGGATGTTTTCTATTGCTGTGTTGTCGTTTTTAGCTCTTCCTTTGGTATATATCCTTGGAGTAGCTTCACGCAATGCAGAGGAAAAAAATACTAAGCAGGATTTGATCTTTAATTGCTTAGAAAAGATTTCTGAGTTTAAAGATTCAATTGAACCAGGCCAAACCATAGAACTTTGTTCAGGGTATACATATTACAATTACATGCTCAAAGAGATTAAGGAAATCTTGCAATCTGTAGTTGATCCTAAGTTTAAGATTTCTGTAACTGGTTTGTATCAGGCTGGACCATATAAGATTCGGTTCAGGCTTCCAAAATTGCCAGTAGAAAATAATTCGCTTATAGAGACTTGATAGTCTCTTTTTTTTATGCTAGCGTTAGTAAAGTTCTACTATTATCTAAATTAAACATGCCTAAGAAACAAATAAAAAGCTCATCAGCGAGCAAACCCGCGACCCCGAAAGCAGTTGCACGAAAAACCCCCTTAAATGTGGGAGAAAATCAGATCGTGATTCGTGGTGCTCGTGTTCACAATTTAAAGAATGTAAATTTGAATCTTCCTCGTCATAAATTAATCGTTATGACTGGGCTTTCTGGTAGTGGAAAATCATCATTAGCTTTCGACACTATTTATGCCGAAGGACAGCGTCGTTACGTGGAATCTTTGTCTGCTTATGCTCGTCAGTTTATTGGATTAATGGATAAGCCGGACGTAGATAAAATCGAAGGACTGTCACCAGCGATTTCTATTGATCAAAAATCTGCTTCCCATAACCCTCGTTCTACTGTTGGAACCGTTACCGAAATTTATGACTACATGCGTTTGCTTTATGCACGTATTGGTATTCCTCATTGTCCAGAATGTGGTAAGCGCGTTGAAGGACAAACTTTACAAGCTATTGTGGATCAACTTTTAGAAATGCCCGAAGGCACTAAAATTATGTTGTTATCTCCTTTGATTCGCGATCAAAAAGGGGAACATCGTTTAGTTTTTGAACAACTTAAAAAGTCGGGCTTCTCTCGTGTTCGCGTGGATGGAACCATAATGGATCTTAACGAAGCACAAGGTCTAAATTTAGATAAGCAAAAAAAGCATAACATCGAAGTTATTGTTGACCGTTTGGCTATAAGTAAAGATGATCGTGCGCGTCTTAGTGAAAGTTTAGAAAAAACTTTAGATTATGGCGATCAGTTATCTTTAGTTTTAGTAGTTGATTCCGAAAGCGGTAGCGGTGCTTCTGCAAACGGATCTCAACCAAAGATTAAAAAAGAAATTCCTTTTTCTCAAAAATTCTCTTGTCCTAGCGGTCATGCTATTAGTTTAACCGAACTAGATCCTCGTGAATTCTCCTTCAATAGCCCGCACGGTGCTTGTCCAGACTGTAAAGGACTTGGAACCAAGCTAACTGTTGAACCAGATTTAGTGATGCCAAATTTAAAACTTACCTTAGCTGAGGGTGCGATTCGTCCTTGGAGCAAAACCACAGCCAGAATTTCTTGGTACTCTCGTGTATTAGAGATTTTAGCTAAAGAATATGGTTTCTCGGTAAGTGTTCCAGTAAAGGACTTACCTAAGAAAGCTATCGATGTAATTATGTACGGTACAGATGGAAAGCGCATCACTATGCCAACAGAAACAGGCCGTGAATATCAGGCTAACTTTGAAGGTGTAGTTGCTAATCTTGAACGTCGGTATCGTGAAACTGAATCTGACTACATGCGTAGTGAGATAGAAAACTATATGCGTATTCGCAAGTGCGCCACTTGTCATGGTAAGAGATTAAAACCAGAAGTTTTGTCTGTCACAATTGCGGATAGAGGTATTGTTGATGTTTCTAATCTTTCTATCGAAGATGCAAGTGAATTCTTCGAAAGCTTACCAAAACAACTTAACGCCAAAGAAATGGCAATTGCGAAATTGATTTTTAAAGAAATTACTGCTCGTTTGCAATTCTTGTTGGATGTTGGATTGGCTTACTTATCTTTGGACCGTGGTGCCGACACCCTCTCTGGTGGAGAAGCTCAACGTATTCGCTTGGCTACTCAAATTGGATCTGGGTTAACTGGTGTTTTGTATATTTTAGACGAACCTTCGATCGGTTTGCACCAACGCGACAACACTCGCTTGTTAACTACCCTTAAAAATCTTCGTGATCTAGGAAATACTGTAATTGTTGTAGAACATGACGAAGAAACAATTCGTGAAGCAGATTGGATAGTTGATATTGGTCCTGGGGCAGGTAAACATGGTGGAGAAATTATTGCCGAAGGAACAATCAACGAAATTCTTAAGGAAAAGAATTCTATTACAGGGCAATACCTATCTGGCAAAGAAGAAATCAGTATTCCAAAACGTCGCCGTCCAGGTAATGGTAAAAAGCTTCAAGTACTTGGTGCTACAGAAAATAACTTACAGAACGTTAATGCAGAAATTCCACTTGGGAAATTCGTGTGTATTACCGGTGTTTCTGGAAGTGGTAAGTCTACATTGCTAAATGATATTTTAGCCAAAGCCCTATCTAAACATTTTTGGAATAGTAAAGATGAACCAGGCGAGCACAAAAAGATTTTAGGTGTAGACCATATTGATAAGATGATTAATATTGACCAGTCTCCAATTGGTCGTACTCCACGTTCTAATCCTGCGACATACACAGGTATCTTCACTTATGTCCGAGATTTGTTTGCCGAAACTCGCGAAGCTAAAATGAAAGGTTATAAAGCCGGTCGCTTTAGTTTTAACGTTAAGGGTGGACGTTGTGAAAAGTGTCAGGGTGATGGTGTGATTAAAGTAGAAATGAACTTCCTTCCAGACGTCTATATTACTTGTGAAGAATGTAATGGCAAGCGTTACAACCGCGAAGCTTTGGAAATTCACTACAATGGTAAAACAATCAGTGATGTCTTAGAGATGACTGTTGATGAAGCTAAAACTTTCTACGCTAATGTTCCTCC
>CAYQJW010000024.1:0-6025 GCA_964418025.1 uncultured Candidatus Saccharibacteria bacterium
CTCACCTCGGATCCTTTGTTTTTACTGGAACAAGCTCGAATTTTCTGTGAGGAGCAAAAAATTCTCATCAACGAAGACCTTAAAAAGATCGACGAAGAGCTCGAGCAAAAAGTTTCCAATCCTTTAGCCGATCACAAACGGAAGCTAACTAAATGGAAGGCTAGTTTGGCAAGGTTGTCTGGGTTTAGGGAAAATCAACTCCCAGACAAGCCAACACTGATAGCCAATGCAGAAATTAGTATTGCTAAGTATCGAGAGCTGGTTAGTCAGACAGAACCGATAAAGCTAGATATCGAAGCCAAACGAGCTGTGGCCAATATTCAAATAGAGAATTTGGAGAAAGGTATTATTTTCTTGATTGAGCTTGAGGCTGAGTACAAAGACCTCGACGAAATCATGAAAGATATGCAGGCCGAGTTTGGCAGAGAGTACTCAATCGACGAGTACATCGAAAAGTGTCGAATGGCTGCTCAGGAAATCAGTAATTCTCTTGATGAACGGCTTGGAGAAATTTATGCCATTCAAATGGGAATCATTACCATGGCAAAATCTTTGCCAGAGCCAGATAAGTTTTGCACGAATGCACAACTTCAGTTAGTAGGTAAGGTTGCCTAATGGCAAAAAACAAACCCGCGATATGTTAATCGCGGGTTTTTTAATCGATAAATAATTTTTCTAGATCTGCTGTGACATTGATGTCAGAAGTCTTGATAAGCCGGATAAAGAATTTTTTGGCCAATTGGTTTAACTCATCTTCTATTTCTGGGGCCATTGTGTAAGGTGACATCCAAATGCTATTTTGCCATCGCTTAAAACCTAAAGAGACTAGTTTGGCACGAAGAACATTGCGGATATGGCGTTGAGTTTCTGGAATATCAAAGATGACCATTTTCCAAATACCATCACGCTCTTTGCTAATAGTATGCATCAAGATGCTAGCCTCACTGCTGACAACATAACGATCAGACTCCAAATTAACCACACCTTGGGTGGCTAAGCGGAACATAGTGTCGTAGATTTTTTTCTTGCTAGCCTTGGCTTCAAATTTTTCGTAAAGCTGGTGAAGCATTTGCGGGCCTTGGTCTTGTAAGTGTAAGAGGATTTCTTGAGAAAATGGTGATAATGGACGTGGCATAAGGTAAGATTTTAACGTAAATTCATCATACATTTTAATAAACCAAGTCGTCAAGTATAAAAAGTGAAATAAGTTGACAAAACCTGCCTTTAGTATCAAAATGTGCTATAATATTTAAAGTAATAAAGTAAAAAAACGAAACAAAATAGAAGTGCAATCAACCCTTGCTCAAACCCAATTACCACACCGAATTTCGCTATCTCAAGCGGCTCGGTTGTCTGGCTATCATCAGGATTATCTGGGACAGCTTTGTCGTCTCGGTAAATTACGCGCGGCAAAAATTGGTCGCAATTGGTATACCACTCAATCGGAGTTACAGACATTAGTTAATAATTCAGAAGCCTATGGTGTATTGGATCAGTTTGTAATTACCCCAGATGAGACAACGGATGAGACAACGGATGAATCAGGTAACATTGAGGACCAAAGCGAGTCATTAGAACCAGCCATGCAAGTACCGGTAGTTGCTTCTAACTATGTAATCAGCGAAGTTGATGCGATGCCGATTCGTTTAGAAGAGCGTCCACAAGTGGCGAATTCCCATCACTCTATTCAGACTTTAATCACACGGATGAAACTGGAAGAATTAAAAAGTGAGGTAATGCAGTTCGCTGGTATAATCGATCAAATTTCTGATGAGGTTCTGAACCATACCGAAATTTTAAAACGTCACGAATTGCTGTTGGAATCCCGCACAAATTTACGTGATGTATATAGCTCTAGTTTAGAGATTGGTGCGCAACCTCGAGTAGTCCGCACATCTCAGGTTGAGATGTTTGATGGAGCTAATCAAAATTTAAATAACGATAACTTTGAATCTGTGAAAAGTATTTGGCTCTGGCCAGCTTTAGCATTATTATTAGCAGTTACTGTCTCGAGTCTATTTATTTTTAGCATTAGTTCTTCTTCTGTCCAGCCTGAGTTAAGTACTGTTATATATCAACCACAGCAAGGGACTAAAATAGAACCGCAAGTTGCTGGTGCTCAAGTAACCGACCCAGCTAATGAAAGTCTTGAAGTCGGTGTTCCGTTACAAAATTTAATTTCAGAATGAAACAAATTACTTATAAAATTATTGTAATTGCTAGCGTATTGCTTGGAGCTTTGGGTCCACAAGTTGCTTCTGGTAGTATTAATGGTAATTCAGAAGAAGCGGTGCCTACCTTTACTACGCCAGTTCAATTATCTTCCATACAATTAAGTGATAGCCCTTTGGATTCAACAAGTGTTTCGAATAAAGAGTATGTTGATCTGTCTTGTTCGTCTCAGTTAGGATCTATAAGGTTGGATTTACTTTTATGGCAGGGATGTGGTAATCAATTAGGCATAGCTCCACAACCAGAAATTCCTCAGGTAGTAGTAATAAGCCAGCCAACTTATCTACCGACCGTTGTTGCTCAGACTTCTACCAGTTCTTGGAATTTAAAAATGTTATTGGGCTCACAGGATAGGTCAGAGAATTCTGTATTACCAATGTTAGGTTTTAGTTTCAAGCCAGAAGCTGTGAGTAAGGTTGTTGTGTTAGAAAGTTCCGCTAGGCTTTTTAAAGCGGCATCTAACTTTGACCAAAAAAATTATATGCAGATTATTGTAATGAGATGTTGAGATAAAAGTCGAACACCTATTACAAGTTTAAATTTAAAAAATTAATAAAATAGATTTATGTCAGACGAAAACAATATGGATAACGGCGGTAATTTATCAGGTGGAATGAATCGTTCACACGCTGGTGGTCGCAACAATATGCCTTGGGTAATCTTAGCAGTAGTAGTATTATTGATCATTCTTGGTGTTGCATTATTTCGTGATAAATTATTCACCGACAAAGACGGTGGGAAAATGGGTACTGCTCAAGAAGAAAAGCTTTCTGGATACCAAGCTGTATTCTTAACAAACGGACAAGTTTACTTTGGAAAACTAGCTGACGCTAGTGCTAGCTACGCAACTCTAAAAGATATTTATTATCTACAAGTTGCTCCACAACCAGCATTACAAGGTTCACAGAGCCAACAAACTCAACAACAGCAACAACAGTTATTGTTAGTTAAGTTAGGTAAAGAATTACATGGTCCTGTAGACGAAATGAAGATCAACCGTGATCAGATTTTGTTCTTTGAAGATATCAAAGAAGACGGTACTGTTATGACAAAGATTCGTGAGTACCAAGCAAATCCTCCTAAGGATGAAGCTCCAGCTGCTGCTCCTGCAGCAACAACTCCTGCAACTACACCAGCTGCTACTACCCCAGCTCCAAAGAACTAGAATAGTTGCATTTATAAAGAACCACCGCAAGGTGGTTCTTTTAATATAAAACCCGCTAATCAATTTAGCGGGTTTTAGTTTAACTCTTAAGCAATTTAACTATTTAACTAGGTCTAGGACTAGTTTGTCAAAACCTTTAGGGGTTTTGATAGCCATTTCAGAAAGCATTTTTCGGTTAACAGTAATGTTTTCCTTTTTAAGAACTGCAGCGAATCGGCTCCATGTAGTGCCATTTTCGCGGAGAGCAGCACCTAAACGGACTAACCAGAGTGCTCGTTGATCGCGCTTCTTGTTGCGACGATCTCGGTAAGCGTAGGTATCAGCTTTCAATAAAGCTTGGCGAGCAGAGGCAAAGTTAGTGGAACGACGGTTGTCAAAGCCTTTTGCTCTTTGGATTAAATTTTTACGGCGCTTGCTAGCAGCAACGCCTCGTTTAACTCTTGTCATATATTATTTGTGAACAATTAATTTCTTAAGGCGACGGTTAGCGCTACTCATGGTAACATCGCGACGCTTGTTTTTGGTAACCTTACTGGTTTCGCGAGTGTTAAAGTGAGCTTGACCGCTTACTTGGTGCATTACTTTTCCAGTTCCAGTTTTTCGGAAGCGCTTAGCGGTTCCTTGATGAGTTTTCTGCTTTGGCATATATCTAAATTATCAAACTTATTAATATTGAAAATCAACTAGTTACTTAACTATTACTTAGTAGGTGCGATGGTCATGCTAAGCGCATTCCCAGATCTCTTAGACGGAACTTCGATTCTGAATGGAATCGTAATCGAATCTTGGAAAGTTTTAAGTTGCTGTTCCGCCAAACTAATAAAAGCTTGTTCACGGCCTCGCATTCTTAAATCAAGTTTCACCCAGTCGCCATCTTGCAAAAATTCATCTGCTCGTTTGGCTTTGGTGGCAATATCACCTGAGGCGATTTTGGCACTTAAACGGATAGTTTTAACTTCCACTTTTTTGACCTTTTTCTTCTGTTGTTGCTCCATTTTCTTCTGTTGGTACTTAAACTTATCATAACTGATCAGTTTAACTACTGGAGGCTTGGCACCAGGAGACACTTCTACTAAATCTAAGCCATGCTCAGTCGCTAAATCTTGCGCTTGGGCAATTGTGAAGATACCAAGTTGCTCACCGACGTCGTTTAATAGACGTATTTCTGGAGCGGTTATTTGCTTATTGACTTTGGTCTTTTGCAATGTTGAACTTAAATATTTAGTATAACTGTTGTATATTATAGCTTTTATCGATAAATTTGTCAAAAGCCCTATTTTGAATTACTATTAATGATATATATGGGAGAATTGCTTGTTGACGAGACAGTCCGCAAGCGTCGGCCGTCAGGCCGAAAGCGCTGTTGAGACAACAAGCAATTCTGCCAACGTATACTCTATAAAAGAAATCAAAACAGGTATTTTAAGAAAAATCAATGAAAACTGAAGATATTGTAACCAAGCTAGCAACAGCTCCAGCCAAAGCTTTGGAAGATGCCATTGTAGGTAGTGAGCGAGCTTTAACATCCTTTAACAAACCTTTGCACGAAGCTGAGGATTATTGGCATGCAGTTGGGCCTGGTTTAACTACGGGTGCTTCGGATGACGACCCTTCCGGGATAGCGACTTATTCCCAGACTGGAGCGAGGTTTGGTTATATGTTTACTTGGTTGGCACTGTTTACTTTTCCTTTGATGGCTACTATCCAAGAGATGTGCGCTCGAATTGGGTTAGCAACTGGGCGTGGACTCGCAGCAAATATTAGATTAAATTATTCTAAACATATCGTTTGGTTTTTAGCTGGCATATTATTTTTCACAAACACTTTTAACCTTGGTGCCGATCTAGGTGCAATGTCCAAAGCGGCTCAGTTAATTTTTCCTGATGCAAATTTTGTAGTGATGCTTTTGATTTTCACTGTGGTAAGTTTAGGACTGCAAATATTTGTGACATATTCTGGTTATGCGCGGTTCTTAAAATATTTATCATTTGTGTTGTTGTTATATATTGCAACAGCTTTAAGCTTAGAAGCCTTGCCGTGGAAAGAAATTTGGCTTTCCACAGTAATACCTCACTTTACTTGGACTAAAGAAAGTTTTATTATCGTCACCGCCATTTTAGGAACTACAATTTCTCCGTACTTATTTTTTTGGCAGACCTCACAGGAAGTCGAAGAGCGACGAATGAAGGGGAAGATCAATATTAAACTTCGTCATCAATCTTTGCAGAAAAAAGAGGTTCGGAAGATGAGGTTTGATGTTTGGGTGGGGATGTTCTTCTCTAATCTAGTGATGTTCTTTGTGATTGTAACTTGTGCAGCAGTGTTGTTTCCTCAAGGGATTGAGGTAAACACCGCAGAAGACGCCGCACGAGCCTTATTACCTTTAGCAGGAGCTCAGGCTTACACTTTGTTTGCCTTAGGGATTATCGGGACTGGTTTATTGGCTGTACCTGTTTTAGCTGGGAGTGCTGCCTATGCCTTGGCCGAAAGTTTCCATTGGAGTTTTGGATTAAATCGTGGGTTAAAGCATGCCCAAGCTTTTTATGGGGTAATTATTATAGCCATGGTAATTGGCTTCGGTCTTAACCTAGTAGGCATTAATCCAATTAAAGCCTTAATCTGGTCGGC
>CAYQJW010000024.1:6125-8515 GCA_964418025.1 uncultured Candidatus Saccharibacteria bacterium
AAATATTAGTATTATTAACAGTCTTTTAAAGACTGTTTTTATTTTGAAGGAGGTGGCGAATGAATATTTCAACACTAAGATATTTTGTTCGGGTAAGGAATGCTATTAAGCAAACTTTTAAACAAACTTATCAAAATGTAATGATGGATTTGAGATTAGTATGGAGTTGCCGCCACTTAATCATCAAGCCAGCTATTTTCTCTTTTATAATTCTTTACTTTCTTGATCTGATCAGGGGTATTATTCCAGAAGTTTTCATGGAGTTAAATTTAAAAGATGAAGCTTACGGCGCAATTGTATTGTTGCCAGCCGGGGTACTGCACGGCATTTTGTTAAGTAATGCTTTCAACGTTATTTGGGAGCAGAACGAAAAAATTAAAGACGCTATCCGTGAGGGTGATTTTAAGAAGTTTGTTAGTTACTTCTTTCGAAGAATCCCTCGTCAGATGAAGACTTACATTTTAGTTTTGTCTGTGATTATAGTTTATTCTGTGGCTTGCTGTGATTTTGGGTCACTCAAAGCTAACTATATTTCTACATGGATTTCAGCATTCATTATTACCATGGCTTGGTTTGCTGCTTATGAGATGGATGATCCTTTGTCGGCTATCTGGTCGATCAGGAAATTCATTCCAAAGGAGTGGCAAGAAAAGATGCGCCCCTACATTATTGGCTCTTTCCAAAAGGGGAGAGTAAGAATCTGTAGGGATGCAGAATTTACTTTTGTTTTCAAGGATTAAAAAAGACAGGAATTTCCTGTCTATGAGAGTTTGTGGGTTAGGCTTTAAGCTTAATCCACTTTTTTTATAGTTACGTTTGTTAGACCTGATTCACTGTTGCATTTACCTTCGTAGCGAGATGTACACACTACAGCCGCTTTATAAATAGCATCATCGGTGTAGACATTTACTATTTCTCCTACCTTCAGAATTCTTTGGCGTAGAGAAACTTTAGGAACTTCAAAACCTTCTTTTGCAAGTAAGAATTTTTTAGTCTGCCCAAAGGTTAAGCACAAGTTTTGGGGTTCTTTAAATAACAGGTTTAACAATTCTGGCCGAGCTTCCTCTTCCGAGATATAAACTATATCTTGCTGGGGTTGGTTGTCGTCCAATTCAAGTATAAACCTATTAACCAAAGCTTCGCGGGTTATTTGATCGTTGTTTTTAAGCTCACTTAGAACTTGTCTGGTTGCTGAATCAAGCATGGGTTCCTCCTCTGAATCTGAACATAGCTTACTAAAAAACTCTTTTGAATGCAACAAAAAACCGCCTCAGCTATAAGCTAAAGCGGTTGATTGTTTGTCTGAAAAGACTAGGCTCGTTGTACGTTGACAGCGTTCTTGCCCTTAGCAGAATCTTCTACTTCGAAGGAAACTTGGTCGCCTTCTTGGATTTCGTCGAAAGAAATTCCGACTAGAGAGTTGCTATGGAAGAACAAATCTTTGTCTTCGCCATCAGGAGTGATGAAGCCAAAACCTTTGTCAGTTTTCTTCTTGATTACACCGTTCATGGATAATAGTGTTAGTTGATTAAATAAATTTAAATGTTTGTTGAAGCTCGACGATTTTTCTTAGAGATAAATTTAACTTTTTAATAATACCACGTTTAATATATTTTGTCAATACTGAAAGACGAGGAAATTATCTTTAAAAGGAGCATTGACTAAGTGCATATAAAAGGGTATATTATCTTGTTAGTTAAGATGTCTTCAAAAATAGCAGAAATTGGGAGGATAAATATGCGGATGTTTTTATTTCAAATGCCCATCGGTGATCTGGTTGGTTTGGGTTTCTTTATGCTAGTCATCGGAGGTTTAGGTTTCGGGTTTTATAGGGTCGTTCAGCGAAGTAACCGGATCGATGCCAAGTTGAAATTGGATGCTAGTGGTGATTCTGTCATTCAGGACGAGCCGGCCATGGTCGAGAAACTGGATGAATTAGAAGGTAAGTAACCAGTAGGTTATTGGAAAATAGAATCAAGACTTTAGTCTTATGGGAGTTTTATAAACTAGTTTATGTGCAAGCACGAACTAGTTTTTTATTTTGGGAAAAATAAAACCCCGAATTTAATCGGGGTGTGAACTTACTCTGAAGTTCCATTGTCTTTAAAGGTTGTACGAATACGGGGCTTCGAGTTGCGGTTCAATCGGTATTTGCAAATTATAGACTTCATCTATTCTTTGCATCTTTGCCTTGTTAATATCATCGATCTTTTCCTGAACCTTCTCCGTAGGGGAGACAAATACCGGATAATTGTCATTATTGAATGTATCGCAGGCGATGATTACATGGGTCGAGCCATTTTTTTGGCCTCGTTCAACATATCCTCTAATGTCTTGTAATGTTGCGGTCATAATTCCTCCTGTTTCTAAAATTGGAGTATAAACATAGC
>CAYQJW010000025.1:0-1923 GCA_964418025.1 uncultured Candidatus Saccharibacteria bacterium
TCGGTTCAATTAAAGTTAACACCAGAGATTTAATTGACTATGCCTTCAAAGAAAAGCATGTCGTAATTGTTTCCCCAACATCATTCTTAGCTTACCTGCAAACAGTCCTACAAGGACTCAACGCAATGAAAATAGAAGAATCTGCAAAGGAGATCAAAGCCAATGTAGAAAATCTGCAAAAGCATTTAAAAGCTTACGAAGAATATCACGTAAAGCTGGGTACTACACTTGGTACCGCTGTGAATCATTATAATTTTTCGAGAAAAGAATTTACAAAAGTCGATAAAGATATGCTTAGAATAACTGAGCAAAGTTTAATTGGTGATTTACCAATTCTGGATAAACCAGACGATAACATTCAATAATTTTTAATAATAATCTAATTTTTTATGTCTATCAGAAACCCAGATCAACGAGTAGGAGTATTCGTTGATGTCCAAAATTTATATTACTCAGCAAGAAATATTTATAACGCTCGTATTAATTTTAACGAAATTTTAAAAGAAGCAGTTGGTGACCGTCGCCTTATTCGCGCTATTGCTTATGTAGTGAAGGCAGACATGCCAGAAGAAAAAACTTTTTTTGATGCACTAGAAAAAGCTGGCTTCGAAGTTAAAGCTAAAGACCTTCAAACCTTTGCCGGTGGTCATCAAAAAGGGGATTGGGATGTGGGTATTGCTATGGATATCATCAAACTGATGAATAAACTAGACGTAGTAGTACTAGCAAGTGGTGATGGAGATTTCGCACCTTTGTTAGAGTACTTACAAATGTCAGGTCAGTTAACAGAAACTTTAGCCTTTGGTAAATCCACTAGCAGCAAAATTAAAGAGCTTACCGATCATTTTATCGACCTGGACGAAGATACTCGTCGTTATTTAATGCCTATTCGTGGTGGAAGAAGTAATGGCACAACTTCCACTAGCTCAGGCAGTCGAACCAGTTCTCGAACAACCACTCGGGGACGGACTTCTTCAACTACTACAGCTAAACGAACTAAGATCAACCTCGACGATTAATTTAATTTAAAGACTGAATGAAAATTGTACTAGATACCAATGTTATTATTGATGGGATTAAGGATGACTATTCTTACGAAAAGCAGATCATAGATGCTGTCCGCAACGGTGAGATCGAAGCATATGCCAACCGCCAAACCCTCCAAGAGAATAAGTTAATCATGCGTCGGTTAGTAGAGAATCCAGAATACGAAAAAGAAATCGCCGATTTACTTGCTCAAATCAATCAAGTTGTTAATCGTCATCAAATTAATATTGTCCGCGACCCTGAAGATAATAAAATTCTCGAGAGTGCTGTAGAAGCAGGTGCAGACTATCTAGTCACTCGTGATAACGACCTGCTCTCTATAGAAAAATATGAAGGTGTACAAATTGTAAACCCATCACAGTTCTGGGTTCGATACAAAGATGAAGGTGGAGATGTCTGGAAACAATGGGCTGGGTTTTTTGGGGGTAAATAGGGTAAAATAAAAAAGCGGTACTAGACCGCTTTAAGGCATGTAAACGACTTGAATTTTGTAATATTGCACAGCCACTCTAGTTTTATACTCGGGTTCTACATAAACAGTTTGCCCTAGCATGTATGCATCAGCAGAATGCGGCGAATACTTTTTAAGTTCTTCCAATACTTGTCTCCGGTCTGAATTTAAAGTTACTAACCTTGGCTCACCGACAGGTGTTGCACTTAAGTCAGAAGACTTCTTTTTAAATCTAAAGCTTCCGTAATTACCTTCTTTTACAAAGATTCTTCTCATAGACCCTCCTTCTAGTAAAAATTTATCATATCTTACTCCACACAAATGTCAACTCTACTCGAAGGCCTTAACAACGAACAACTCAAAGCAGTGACCCATGACCGTGGGCCACTTTTAATTGTTGCTGGAGCTGGGACAGGTAAGACTAC
>CAYQJW010000025.1:2023-6031 GCA_964418025.1 uncultured Candidatus Saccharibacteria bacterium
CCCATGACCGTGGGCCACTTTTAATTGTTGCTGGAGCTGGGACAGGTAAGACTACTGTAGTTACTCGAAGGATCGCATATCTACTAGAAAAAAATTTGGCTAAAGCAGAGGAGGTTCTAGCTCTTACTTTTACTGACAAAGCGGCAGGTGAAATGGAAGCTCGTGTAGAGCAGTATTTACCCCTAGGTAGTTATGATTTATGGATCTCTACATTCCATAGCTTCTGTGAGCGAATTTTAAAGCAACACGGCCTAGATATGGGCTTGTCAAACGACTTCGAGCTTTTAGATAAAACTCGACAATGGATTATAGTCTATAAAAATTTTGATAAGTTTCAACTTGATTACTACAAACCATTAGGTAGTCCAAATAAATTTATTGATTCATTGTTAGATCATTTTTCGAAATGCAAAGATGAAATGGTTTCTCCGGAAGACTACATTGAGTACGCCAATAATTTACCAAAAGCAACTGACGAAGAATCTATTGTAGAAGTTAAACGTCTTCAGGAACTCGCCACTGCATACCAAACTTACCAAACACTTTTGCTCGATAATCAATATATGGACTTTGGTGACTTGATTCATTACACAATCAAGCTCTTTCAGAAGCGACCAAATATATTAAAGTATTACCAAAAGCAATTTAAATATGTGATGATTGATGAATTTCAAGATACTAATGTAGCGCAGTATGAATTGATCAAGTTATTAGCTGGTCAAAAGGAAGATCAGCGTCAAAACCTTGTCGTAGTAGGTGACGATGACCAATCTATTTATAAATTCCGAGGAGCTTCTGTTTCTAACATTTTAAAATTGAAAAGCGACTATCCTGATCTTCAAGAAATTACATTAGTAGATAATTATCGTAGTAACCAAAAGATTCTAGATTTAGCGTATAACTTTATTCAAGCCAATAACCCAAACCGACTCGAAACAAAACTCGAAATCAACAAACGACTCAAAGGTCATTTAAAGGACAAGAGCCACATTCAAGTTATAGAAGGTAAAGACCTAAGCGAAGAACTAAACTTAGTAGTTGATGAGGCAATTAAACTTCGGTCGCAAGACGTAAAATCTTCTTGGAATGATTTTGCGATTTTAACACGTGCCAATTCCGCAGCCAGCGAAATTATCCCTCTACTAGAAAGCAAGGGTGTTCCATTTAGCTTTGTAGCTAACAGGGGCTTGTACAAAAAACCTTTGATTGCCGATTTAATAAACTACCTTAAACTTCTCGACAACTATCACGAGTCAACAGCAATGTACCGAGTGTTGAATTTTCCAGTTTTTAGAATTGAAGCTATCGACATCGCTCACATTACTCAGTTCACTAACAGAAAAACAATTTCTGTTTATGAGGCCATGAACACTCCGGAAGTATTGGAGCAATTATCAGCACAGTCTCGGGAAAAAATAGAAAAGCTGTTAAAGTTTTTAGAAATTCATACTCAATATACTACAGAAAAATCTGCAGTAGAGTTGTTTGTACAAATAATTGATGACCTCGAAATCGATCTCCTGTTAATGGAAGATACGCTAGAGAATGCACAAAATAGAGAGCTCTTAGAGCAATTTTACAAGAAAATCGAGGGTTATTGCCAAACCGAAGATAATCGCACCATGAGAGGGTATTTAGAACAGCTTCAGCTCGAATTAAAAGCTGGTGAAGAAGGTGCTTTGAAGTTCGACCCAGACAGCGGACCAGAGAGCTTGAAAGTCATGACGGTGCATAGTTCAAAAGGTTTGGAATTTAAATATGTCTTTATCATCAACATGGTTGATCAGCGATTCCCAACCCGAGCCAAAAGAGATGCGATTGAATTACCAGAAAGTTTAATAAAAGATATTTTACCAGAAGGGGATTTTCACTTACAGGAAGAGCGACGATTATTTTATGTCGCCATGACTCGCGCTAAGACTCATCTATATTTAAGCTGGGGTAAAGATTATGGCGGAGCAAAAGAAAAAAAGCCTTCACTCTTTTTATCCGAAACGGGTTTGGTGCCCACAGAAACTGCTCAACGCGCTACAGGTAAAGTTGTCTTCACTAAACCAAAGTCAAAAAGCAAGAAACAAGTTTATCAAGATCTTCCCACTCACTTTTCGTTCAGCCAAATCAGTCAATTTTTGCAGTGTCCTTTAGAATACAAATATCGCTACTATCTACGATTACCCCTTCCTAGTAGTCATTACATGAGTTTTGGATCTACGATCCATGCTGTTCTGCAAAGATATTTAGAGCAATATCAACTTACACTCACTGCTCAGCAACAAAACCTGGCTGACAAAAAAACTGTCGCCAAATTTCCACCTGAACAACTCCTCTATGATTTATACGAAACAGAATGGATAGATGACTGGTATGAGAACAAGAAACAAAAAGAAGATTACCGAGCCCGAGGTAAGGAAATTCTAAAGTCATTTTATTCTAAGACTGTTTCAAATCAATCAGAACCAGTACTGCCTGTACTTATCGAACAACCGTTCACTATGAAGTTAGGTGAAGAAAATCAATATCAGTTCAACGGAAAAATTGACAGAGCTGATGCAAGTGAAACTGGTCTAAAAATTATTGACTACAAGACATCAGAAAAAGTTCCAAAGAAACCAGATAGCAACGACTTAGATCAGCTAAGAATATACCAATGGGCTTGTGAAGAATTTTTTCATAAACCCGTAGCTTCACTGGAATACTGGTACTTGTACCCAGACCAAATTACACAAACAGCCCTAGCCACACCAGAACAATTAAGTGAACTGAAAGATAAATTATTAAGCACCATCGAACAAATCCGTGAAGCTGTTAAGTTTGATAAATTCGCCCAGCTACACAAAAAGGCAAAGCAGCATAACTGCAGCCACACCGATCTAATTTAAAATTAAATGCTATAATTACACATATGTTTGACCTTATACCACTAATCAAGGCTGCTGGATATTTTGGACTGTTTGGCATAGTATTTGCCGAAACGGGTCTTCTCTTTGGGTTTATCTTCCCAGGAGATAGTTTATTATTCACCGCTGGAATTTTAGCCTCACAAGGATTTTTACACATCACCCCTTTAATCATTGTCTTGTTCGTTGGAGTTTTTCTCGGAGATAATACTGGCTACTTTTTAGGAAAAAAACTTGGACCTAGAATTTTCAAAAAAGAAGAATCCTTCTTTTTTAGAAAATCCCATTTGGAGAAATCTCAAAAGTTCTTTGCGGCTCATGGCCCAAAAACCCTAATCTTAGCTAGATTCGTTCCTATCGTCCGTACGTTCGCCCCAACATTAGCAGGAGTGGGACGCATGCCTTATGGTTCATTTTTATTTTACAGCCTCATAGGTTCTGTTCTTTGGTCTATTGGATTAACGCTGATGGGTTACTATATGGGTAAATATGTCCCAAATGTGGACGCATATATTCTTCCAGGTATTGTTATTATTATCCTAGCTTCCATCTCGCCATACTTATGGCAATTTTACAAAAATAAAGAACTGCGTAAAAGTATTTACGAAGAAATTAAGAAACGAATTTTCAAACGAAATGGCTAAAAACGCAAAAAATTACGAAGAGAGACCTTGGGGTAATTTTACCGTTCTTTCTGAATTGCAAGATCAAGGTGGTTCAAAAGATGTAATCATCAAACGACTAGAAGTAAAACCTGGTAAAAGATTCTCTTACCAACAGCACGAACTACGCAACGAACACTGGTTTACGGTTAGCGGTAATGGATTTGCTGTAATCAATGACGAACGTATCGCCCTAAAAGCAGGGGAGGCTGTTCAAATTAATATTGGAGACAAGCACCGCTTAGACAACAGAGAAGGCGCAGACCCTTTAGTAGTAATCGAAGTAATTACTGGTGAATTCGATGAATACGACAATCAAAGACTAGAAGACGACTTCAATAGAGACACAAGCTGGAGAAATGAATAATAAGTGCTATTTGTGGTATAATTAAGTTACTGTGATACACCAGACAACCAAGCACTATTTAATTCCTTTGCTGATTGGTAGC
>CAYQJW010000025.1:6131-8468 GCA_964418025.1 uncultured Candidatus Saccharibacteria bacterium
TACTGTGATACACCAGACAACCAAGCACTATTTAATTCCTTTGCTGATTGGTAGCTTGGTGGCTATCACTGGTTTTGTGTTTACGCTAATCTACACCGACCCATACCAAGCAGGTTTTTTGGGGCATACAATTTTTTACATAACATTGTTCCTATTCACCTGCGGAATATTCACTTTAACAAATTTAATAATCAGAAAAAGATTTTTCCCTGGTATTTACTCAGAAATTTTTAAAGTCAGCTTAAGACAAGGAGTATTAATTGGAATACTGATTAGTAGTTTAATCTTACTAGAAGCTTCTAATTTACTATTCTGGTGGGTAGGTCTTACTCTCATATTATTCTTAATCGCTATCGAATCTTTTTTAAACACAAACTAAAATGGCCAATCAACCAACTAAACAACCTTTTTTTAATGTAATGCCGGACATGTCTGGAGCAGTTGTCCCACCTGCTATCAAGCCTGCTGTAGAACCAAAGCCTACTACCAACCCCGCATCACCTAATACATCATCAAAATCAATTTCCTTGCCTCCAGGATCAAATGGCGCAGGTAAAAGAAAATTTTTCATGATTGGTGGGGCTGTATTTGCTGTTCTACTAATTGGTGCTGGTGCAGGATATTATTTTTTGAGTTCTAAAACTGAAGAGCCTCAAACAGCTGAGTTAAATTCTAATGACGGAATCGAACAAGTTAACCCTGATGTCACTACTCCAGGGGATTGGTTACAACGATTCTTTGGCGCAGAAACTTGTACCGAACTTGTTACTTGTGGCGATAAGTCCGATCCAGATCGAGATGGTTTAGATAATAAAGCTGAGTTTGATACTGGTACAGACCCAAACAATCCAGATAGTGATAAAGATGGAATTGCAGATGGCGATGAAGCTTTGATATTTAATTCTGACCCATTATTGTCCAAGACCTACCGAAGCGGTGACTATCAAGACGCGGACTTCGTTAAAGGTGGTTACGATGTTCAAACCAATGAACCTTACACAAACGAACGCTTGGTGACTATAAAAACAACCATAAAACAATATGGGTTACATCAACCAACACTTAGTACATTAGGAACACTTTCTTTTCAACTTTACGAATTTATAGATCCTAATCTTCCAGCACTACCAGCAGATCTAGATGTTTCTCCTCAAGCTAAACTAGACCGCGACAGCCAACGCCAAGCCACTATCAAAAAAGTTGGGGCAGCGCTTTTAAAGTATCAGGCTGATAAGAAAAGCTACCCACCTACTGATGATTTTGTTGTCATGGCAGATATGATCAAGACTTTTAACACTGTTGCAACAAATTATAACGATCCGGTGGCAAGAGAACCTTACGTCTATGGGTACAGCGCTACCAACAAGAACGCAGAATTCATCTTAACTTACTATAGCGAAACTCAAAATCAATTAATCAAATACTTTACGAAGGATGCTCAAGCCGATGCCGCAAAGGATACCAGTAAAGTTTCTGATGAGCAACGAAAAACAGATCTAGAGAATATTCAACAGGCATTGTTAGTTTATTCTAGCACCCAACTCGACCCAAGCAGTGACAAAGAATTTATCTTCCCTCCTGTTGATAAACTAAAATCATCTTTAGTTCCACGATACTTAACTTCGATTCCAGCAGATCCAGTTACAAAATTGGAATACCAGTATCAGGTTGGTGCTCAGTTCGATACCTTTACCATCAAGGCAACATTACAAAACCCTTCCACGGGAACGACTGGTTACTTATGTAACCAAGACGAATGCAAACCCTACTAAGGTTTTGCTTACTTCAGGAATGGATATTAATCAGAATAGAAAACTATGTTTAACTTTTTAAAAAACTTATTTAGCAGTAAAGAATCACAACCTCTAGTTATTGCGGCTAAGGTTACCAAGATAGAAAAGCACCCCAACGCGGATCGTCTCCGCGTTATTAGCTTAACCGATGGTAAACGAATTATAGAACCAGTAGTTTGTGGGGCTTTCAACTTTGAAGAAGGGGATATTGTAGCACTCGCACTACCAGGAGCAACAATCGCACAAAATATTCATTCCGATACTCACGAAAGTTTTGTCTTAGGTACTGCAAAAATTAGAGGCATTGAGAGCCAAGGTATGATTTGTGCAGAATTTGAACTTGGCCTAACTAGCGAGCCTGGAGATAAGCCAGAAATCATGATATTGCCTGCGGACACAGAACTTGGTAAAATGCTATAACTATGGCTAATTTAAACATCTCTCAACAAGAACTAGACGAACAAGCGCGTTTAATTTCCCAATTAGACAAGCGCACAGATAGTGAAGCCGGCCGCATCAAGCGGTATTTAAATATGGCCGATCT
>CAYQJW010000026.1:0-8109 GCA_964418025.1 uncultured Candidatus Saccharibacteria bacterium
ATAAACATAGTGGATTAATTATATCATAACAATTATAGCGAAGGTGTGATAAAGACCAGATCAAGACTCCCATAGATTCGGTAAAGTTTTACTGAATTTTTTATAAAGAAAACTAGAATAAAAAAACCAGAACTAGTCTGGTTTTATTGATATCTCTTTTAAGTTATTTAAGTCGGTTTTGAATTCTGGTGATTTCAGCCATGTACTGAGCTTGCCCTGCAGGATTCTTTTCTATAGCGAGCTTCCATTGTGCAACTGCTCCAGCGAGGTCGTTACTAGTTTCTAGAAATCCCGCATAGACAGTGATTATATCTACGTGACTATTAGTTTTATCTAAGGCATCCTTAAACAAACTCCTCAATTGATCTTGTGTATATTTTAAAGGTCCACTTGCTAGATCAAAGTACCAGCGCCAAACCTGTGGGTTAGTCGGATTTACCGCTATAGATTTTTTTAAGTCATTTTCAGCTGAAACATAATCTTCCCTCAATTGATCCACCACAAATAATTCAGTCCATACCATCATATCATCTGGTTTAAGCTCTGAAGCACTGATAATAGTTTTTTTAGCATCTAATAATCTACCTCTGAGACGATAAAATGATGCCAGCTCCATTTTTAACTTAAATAAGTCTGACTTCTTGTCCTCATTTTCTAAATCTCCAGATTCTTCTTTGTTCTTAACTGCATTTTCTAAATCTTTAATCTTACCCTCGATAGTTACAAGCTCGTCGTTAGTAAATTTTGGGTCTTTAAAATTAATGTACTTACTTTGTTGATTTTGGATTAGCAAATATACTCCCCCACCGATTAATCCAGCCAACACAATTGCTCCAATAATTATATAAATTTTCTTAGACATAAATACAAATTTATTACTGATTCTTGCTAATTTTAGCCAAAATATAGACTATTTGCAAGTGTAAAATAGGTAAACAAAAACCGCCCTAGCAATTAAGCTAAAGCGGTTATGTTCGATTTATAAGCTATCGAAAGCTTAGACTAAACTAAGGTCTAAAGACTAGCTGTCAAAGTTTGCGTAACTGTAGGCAAATTCTTCAACAAGTTTTCATTAACCCAGTCAAGTGTACCAGTGTCATGAGCTGCAGCAGACATATCACTCCAAACGAATGTTGAATCGTCTACAGTGGTGTCGTTATCGACGCCTGTGTATGCAGCAGAAGAAACGTGAGCTAAGTTGGAAGCAATTGTTGTAGTAATATAGTTACCATCAGCAAGAGTACCACCAATTGTTGCACGTACTTCGTAAGTCTTAGTACCATTTACCTGTTCTTCAACGTTATCGTCAGCGTTTGTTCCAACGCTAATCAATAATTCACAAACAGTATCACTTGCATTACATGCAGCGTCAGTGTTTGTATCGTTTTGGAATACAGCAGCAGCAGTGATTTGAGTGTTGCCTCCACCAGTTACATCCCACAAAGTAGGAGAAGTAATTGTAGGTGCGGCAATCTTTGCAATATCAATCAATACTTGCTTCCAAGCAATAGAACCAGTGCCATTAGTGTTTACACTAAATTTAGCAATAGTCTTTGAACCAGCAGTTAATGCTGTTGATGGAAGTGTTTCGGCAGTAACAGTAGGTAATGCTTTATAAGCATACATTACGTTACCAGCACGATCGTTAGTATCTGTTGCTTCTGTACCAGAAGAAGTAGCACGATGCTTGATAGAGTCCAAAGTTACAGTAACGTTTGAACCACTAGTACCAGCACCTACTCCAACTGTGCTCATTACCAATTCTACGGTAAGAACTTTGCTAGAGTTAGCTGGAACCAACACATTCAATCCTGCGAATAGAACAGAAGTAGCTGCAGGAAGTGTACCTAATGTTGTACCACCATCTTTCAATACAATGCTTGTTACAGCAGTTGCAGAAGAAAGGTTGATATCAACTTCAGTTAATGTGTAAGAATCGTAAGTTGTATCGATACGATACTTAGCAACTTCTACAGTACCTGAATCATCTACCAACTTTGTAGCTGGAGAAGAAGCATCCTTAGAAGTAGCAAATGATCCACTGTTCTTGATGATAGTTTGACCATCTTTATCAGTAGCACCAGCACCTGCTGAGGCACTAGATTGTACACCTGTACCTGTAACTGTTAAGTCAGACTTAACAGAATCAGCATCAGTAATGTTAGCTGCAGCACCAATATTACCATAGAGTTCAATGTTCATAACTTGATTCTTGGCAAGAGTGAAGCTTACAGACCAGTCATTATCAGCTGCTGTAGGAGTTGGTTTGATAGAAGTGTTACTAGAACCATACTTGATATAGATATCAGAAAGATCAGCAGCACTAAATGTTGCGTTAGTTACTGAATCAATATCCAAAGATAAACTTGTGATATTGAAGTCTTCTGTTGAACTACCAGTAAGTGTCCAAGCACCTAATTTATAGTTTGTTTGTGGAGCAACAGTTGTCTGTGTAGGATAACTAGCCAAAGCAGCTAGGTTCAAAGAACCTTCCTTAACAGTCAAAGAGTTAGCACCAACGTCTGTGGTTGTAGGAACGTCAAGAGTAGTCAAAGATACCTGTCTGGTACCATTGCTTACATCGTTGTCGATCATATAAGCCTGAATAGTGTCATCAACAGCTAATTCGTTACCAGCTGCTTCTTCATCATAAATATCAGAGATCAATTCTACGACTACAGGAGATCCTGGATTTACTGTGAAGTTAGTGGTAAATGTAGCTGCAGCAGTAGCAGCACCAGCAGCGGCTAAGCCAGTTGTAGAACCATATTGGGTTCCACCGATCATAACTTTACCATTGCGGAGTGTAAGATCTGCATCTGCACCACTCCAGTCAACTGCAAATGCTAGATTTTCGATTTTTACAGGTTCACCATAAGCTGTTACTGTCCACTTACCTAGTACAACATTAGAAGCGTTGTTTGTAACGTTTCCAGATGTAGAATCAGTTGTTTTAGTAACTGAAACTGTACCAGAGTTGATAGAAATAGCTGTAGGAGATGCTGGGAATGTTCCACTTGCAGAAACATTTACGTTGTACTGAGAATCAGATACACCGATATCTGCTTTGTTTCGTAGAGACATTTGGATAGATCGTGCAGATCCACCAATTACATCAGCAATTACTTTAATTACTGGAGTTCCAGTCTTTAAAGTCTTAGTGAAACCTGAGAAGGTAACATAACCATTAGCATCTAAAGCAGATTGGCTAGAAATTTGTACACCATCTACCATTAATCGGAAATTCTTTACATCTGAACTTACGATATTGCTTACTTGTCGTAATGCAATACGGTTGAAGGTTACATCACGAACTCCTACAGTAAATGTAGACTGCCATACATTGATATCAGTTCCTGGATCAGTCGCACCAGAAGCAGTTGGAGCACCAACAGCTACAGTTGCTAGAGAAGCAGAAGCGATAGTATGAGTAGCACCTGTTGGCATTACACCAAGATCAGTGCCGTTAACAGCAACTAATTGTACACCGATTGTTTGACCAGAAGTACCAGTCAAAATATCAGACTTTACAGCTACCATACGAGAACCACTTACTGTCCAGTTAAGGCCAGCAAAAGTGATGTATCCAGAGGATACAGAAGCTGCGTCAGTTAGACGAGTAGCACCTTCGAACAAATAAACGTTAGAAAGTGTAGAGTCTGAGGATACACCAGTTCTCTTAAACTTAAGAGAAGTTACTGTACCAGAACCCATAACTGTAAAGTGAGCTAGATCAGCAGTTGCTTGTTCAGCAACTAAAGTGCTAGCAGCTGGGCTATCGCTAGACACACTAGCAGTGTAAGCACCAGTTGGAGTTGGTGTAGTAGTACCTGTTGGTACTAATTGACCAGCCTGACGAGCAGGAATAACGCCGACTTGGCTTAGAGCCTTGTCTGCAGCGTTAGCAGGAACTACGTCAGAGAAGCTGTAACCCCATGAGTTAAATACGTCCATAGAAGGAACGCCCCATAGACCACCGCTTACAACCATTTGTACAGTACCAGAGTTGTTAACTAAAACACCTGGTAAATGGCCAGCAGAAGAAGAATCAATGTTAGATGTCTTGCTTAAGAAAGAAGAATCACCATTGATTGCGCGAGAGAAAGAGAAACCTTGACCAGTAAATACTGCAGCGCTTGTGAAAGCAGCTTTCATACCACCAGTGACTAAAGAACATTCGCCCTTTACGTCAGAACCCTTAGTTTCGCTAGCACAGAAAATTTTGCCGTCTGCAGGAGCAATAAAGCTTCCTGTAGGTAAAGCAGTTACGCTAGCATCTGCGTCCTTAACTTGAGAGAATGACAAGAAGCCATAGCTCAAGAAAGCACCAGCAGATGTGAAAGGTCGCTTTTGCATGTCGGTGGTGATGAACCAAACGGTACCATCAGGAGTCTTGTAGACTTCACCAGGTGCAGCAGCTTTAGCTACCATAGGCATTAAACCCATAGATGCAACTGTAGCAACAGTTGACACGCTAACAGCGACTTTTTTTAATAAATTATTCATTTAGAACTCCATTTTTTGGATTGGGCTATAAGAATCTCTACTGTTGTTCATTATGGACAAAAGAGAGCTCTATAGTCTTGATTAGTCAATTGCGATAATCAATGATATCCAAAAAATATTAATTAGTTTTTTAACGAGCTTTCTTGCTAGTTTCGGCGGCGCTCTAGAGTTCGCGGCCGGCTATTCAAAATAAGACCGGTATATTGTTACCCTATCTAAAACCATAGAACTCAATAGTTCGACCAAGAAGCCCGGTAGCGCGATCTAGAGCGACGCTAACCTTAAGGCACCTATTAAGGAGTATTTATAGATAGAGGCAATAACTGAAAAGAATACTAGGTTTACGGTGTCGCGCACGCTTGTGGAGTAAGTGCGCGAAATCTGTGAGCCGAGCAATATTGCCATTGCTACGGTTTTTGCAAACCCAGAATTGTAACTTCCTTTTTATTACTTCGCTTTGCGAGAGTATAAAAAAGGAGGGCACTGTCTGGGAACAAAAGTTTGTTCGAGTGTTCTTGCTAGAGTTTTTAATTGTATTGTGTGCTTTTGTAGATGCTTCAGTGACTAAGACGCCACCTATTCCAGTTTGTTACAACAAATATTTTGGCTTATTTTGATATAAAGTTAGGCCAAATTCCAACTTTTGATAATAAAAAAATGCGCAAATTAAAGGGCTTTTTACCAAATCCTTTGGACTTGGTAACTACCGCTTAAAAGCGCATATATCTATTATTGGTAAAGCTGTGACTGGAAGTGTTCATTTGTAACTGTATTATAAGACACTCTAACCAATCCGTCAACTAAAATTTTGTGAAAAAACTGGGGTATTATGGGCGATTGGGACGCTGTGTTATCCACAAAATCCTCCCAAAACTTGGATTATCTTGATCTGTTCTTGAACACCTGTTATGTAAGCTGAATTAGTGGGGAGGATCTGGGATAAGACAAAGGTTGTCACTATTGTCTTGGGGGTTCGATTCCCCTCCTCTCCACCAAGAGGATCTTGACATCTCACACATTTCTGATAAGATATTAGTGACAACCTTTGTCTTAGAAAATCGTCACCAGACAAGACTCAAAGAAAACCGCTCTCACTTTCAGTAGTAGAGCGGTTTTCTGTTTGCGTTACTTATTGACGGCTTGTATCAAATTGTTATAATCCAAATATAGGAGGTGGTGGATCTGGGGAGTTCCCCAGGCGCGGCCCATCTATTTATTAATTCTTTTAATAAATAGATTCTGTTAATAAAAAAACTATCCATAAGGATAGTTTTTTTATTATCGCATTAACTTTATATTAAATTCAGCAAAACTTTATTATTTACTTGGCTAAACTTTGCTCAGTCTTTAACAATCACTCTTTATAATTATTTTGTGGGGGGATGGCCTGGTGGCGAGCGATGAGTTAGCACCATCGTCTCAGGGGTTCAATACCCCTCATCTCCACCACGTCTTGACAAAGAGATAAAAATTGTTAGAATATACTCAAGTGCTAACTCATCGTTCACCTAATCGTCACCGGACGAGACATAAAAGAAAACCGCTCTCACTTTCAGTAGTAGAGCGGTTTTTTAATTCACTTGATTAATTCTTAAATTTTCAGTAGAATGACTCAGTATCCTATATCTATAGGCGCTACGGGAACTGGCTCAATTGGCTAGAGCACTCGGTTTGGGACCGAGAGGTTCCGGGTTCGAGTCCCGGGTTCCCGACCATAAATCCGCCGTATGGCGGATTTTAACTTGAACCCATATCTGCAGTTTGGTAGTATATAGGCATGGTATCTAAAGAATTAAAAGCTGAGGCTTTTCATTTAAGAAAAATTGGTCATTCATATAAATATATCGAAGCTCAGTTAGGCATAAGTAAAAGCACCTTAAGTGGATGGTTCTCTGGTAAAGAGTTTACTCCGAATCAATTTACTCTAGATAAAATTGCTAATGGTCCTAAAATATCTGCTCAATTGAGAATAAAAGCTAGAGTACAGAGAACGTTAAAAATCTGGCAAACTGCCGAACAGCAACTGGGAACACTTACGTCGAGAGACTTATTAATCTTAGGTATAGGATTATATATGGGCGAAGGATCCAAGACCAACAGTATAGTAAGATTTTCTAATTCTGACCCTTTGATGATTAAGTTGTTTATTAAATGGTCGACAGAAAGTTTTGGGGTTTCTTCACAAAACTTTGCACTTAGAATTCATACATACCCAGATGCAAATATTGGTACAGTAGAAAAGTATTGGCTAAAGACCACAGGCTTGCCAAAATCGAGCCTTAGGCGTACATTTATTGATAAGCGTACCAATAAAGTTCAAAAATCTGGCAAACTCCCTTATGGCACAGCACATTTAACTATCTTTGCTGCTGGGAATACCAAACACGGTGTAGAATTATTTAGATTAATTGAAGGTTATATAAGAGCCGTTAAGCAAAAATATGCGGGTATCGTATAATGGTAGTACTTCACCCTTCCAAGGTGAAGGTAGGGGTTCGATTCCCCTTACCCGCTCCAACAAAAAGCTCCAGTGAATACTGGTGCTTTTTTGCTACCCCTTATGTCAAGTGAGAACTAAAGTTGTTTTCTAAAAAAAAAAAGAGCTGGTAAAGCTCTTTAAATAAAATCTTGCGACCTTGTTGTTAATTTTCATCTCTTAACATTCTGAAGTTGAGTGGTTCGACTTCACCGCCTTTTATATCCTCCAAAGTCATTCCGACAATTGCACCAATCCTAGCGTTGTCTTCAAGGATGCCATCAATTTCTAATTTCTGGATCCATAAATGCAGGTCATGTTCTTCTATGCAAGAGTTACAATAACCACTTGAACGATAATCCATGCAATTTTCGCAAGTGACTTTGTTGCATCCCCAGCACATCAGAAAACTTGAAGGATTGTATTTATCCTTGACTCCAAAACTAGCAGATCTTTTCTCAGCGTCGAGTCGTTTGTACTCCCACCCTTTGGGGAATGAACTTTTGCAGATATAACATTCTTGCGGACCACAATTCTGATGATTATGAACGCTTCCGTACCTGAATCGCATTGCGATAATCTCGTCATATACGGTGAGTAGTGTTATTTTCCCACAAATACAATATGATGCCAAAAAGGTCAGCTGATAATCAGAACGATTGGTCACAAACTCGACTCGTGCGAATCTGTCCCACTTGTTCATTTCATGTTTATTTCTAGGAATAAAATCTGCCTGGAAATATACATGATTAACCTTAAGAGTCTTATTGTGTAAACCATTAAGAGTCTTCCAACAAACCTCGATTAACTCTTGGACTCTATCTTTACTGAAAAAGTCTACATGACCTTCCTCTTCACTTAGTTGTGGATTCCGTTTTTTCTTCTGATCAAGTTCTTTTCTATCCAACAACTTTAAACCACCACTTAACATATTATTTAACCTCCGTAAATTTTGGATTTATCAAAATCTGTCCAAACAGACTCATTAATATGCCATAATAATGGTACATTGTCAATACTACTCAAATTAATTTTATTTATTCCAATTATAGACTTGGAATAATGAAGTGTTCATTTGTGGCATGCCAATGGGTTCTAACGTCATCCACAATCCCGCTCCAACAAAA
>CAYQJW010000027.1:0-7363 GCA_964418025.1 uncultured Candidatus Saccharibacteria bacterium
AGGGACGAAGGTTATTACGATAACCCACCGATGAAGTCTCTATAATGAGACATACCGCGACAACGCACAACAAAATTGTGATGAGTCGCGGTTTTTATTTTTTAGATTATTTTAAAAACTTAGTCGCTACATCCATCCCAAAACCACGGGATACCAACTTTCGTAAAACTTTTTGTTTCTCGTCGTATTCTATTTTTTTAATAGCTTTTAAATCTGGAAATAATCTGATCAAAAAACGCTTTGCACTTTCGACCTCATCATTTTCTGACACCAACTCATTCAATTTTTCTTCGATCAATTCTGCTGGTAACTTCTTTTCATACATCTTTTTCTTCATCATGAACCGTCCCCAAGTCTTGTAATTCTTCATGCTGTTAATAAATATCTCGGCATAGTTATCATCATCTAAGTATTTATCTTGCAACAAACTGTTTATAACTTCCTTTATCACTTTTTGATCGTAACCTCGTTGCTTCATTTTTTCTTTTACCTCACCAACTGTGCGCATACTTAAATTGAGCAAGAATAAGGCATATTGATAGCCATGGTCATAATCCGAAGGATCTTTTAACGCTCGTGCTTTTTTAAACATTTTTAGAAATAATTAAGAAAAACTTTAACTCAAACGCAACCTTTTACGTGTTACAATTTAGATGTAGAATACGTTATTATAGTAGCAAACAGTTCTTGACAATGCGACTAAAATAGCTTATAAATAAATTAGCAGTCTCTATTAAAGAGTGCTAATCTCAGTGACGATTATCAGTAACGATTTAAACAACATATTACATTTATGAACAACTTTGCCTTTATATTAGAAAGACTATCCAGTAGAGCTAAAAACGCCTTAATTGCAGCTCAAATGGTCTCCGAAGAACTCCATCACGATCACATCGGGACGGAGCATTTATTGTTTGGAGTAGTAGCCGAAAAATCTAGCTTTGCAGGTGAAATCTTAACCAAAGCCAAGCTTACTCCAGATCTGATCAAATTAGAATTAGAATCAGTTAATCAGAACAATGAAATCAGTGTCTGGAAGCCTGTACTATCTACCAATTTAAAAACCGCCATCGAAAAATCTGCCATCATTGCCAGCCAGTATGGTTATCAATTTATTGGCACCGAGCACTTTTTGTACGGGCTCATTACAACCGAACATAATAAAGCTCGCGTAATTCTTTCTAAACTAGGAGTTGATATTGGCGAACTCGAACATAACTTAATTACTGTCTTCGAAAATATTTCTAAATTCCCAGACATGCCACAACAAGAAGGTAGCAACGCTAACCCAATGGGAGAACAAGGTGGTCACATGCACCAATCCCCTATGCCGGGTGGTGGACCAGAGGCCAAGCGTGGCAACATGTTGGAATACTTCGCAACAGACCTAACCAAAAAAGCAGCACAAGGCAATATCGATCCTGTAATCGGACGTAAAAAAGAAATTGAACGTCTAATTAGTATTTTAGGTCGTCGCACCAAGAACAACCCTGTGCTTATCGGTGAAGCAGGAGTTGGTAAAACTGCAATCGTCGAAGGTCTTGCCTTAGCAATTGCTAACCGTGAAGTTCCAGATAATTTACTAGACAAAAAAATCCTATCTTTGGATCTTGCTTTAGTAGTTGCTGGTTCTATGTTCCGTGGTGAATTCGAAAACCGACTTAAACAAATTATTGACGAAGTTAAAGCCAATCCAAACATCATTCTATTTATAGACGAACTTCACACCATGATGGGTGCTGGTGCAACCACAGGGAGCCTAGACGCTGCTAACATTTTTAAACCAGCTCTTGCTCGTGGCGAACTTAGCACAATCGGAGCGACCACTCTTGCTGAATACAAAAAACATATCGAACATGACGCAGCCCTAGAACGACGCTTCCAACCAATATTAGTAGAGGAGCCAACTAAAGAAGAATCTCTAGCTATTCTAAAAGGAATCCGTCCAAATTATGAAAAGCATCATAACGTTCATATTACCGACGAAGCTCTTCAGGCTGCAGTAGATCTTTCTGATCGATATATTCAAGATCACTTCTTACCAGACAAGGCTGTAGACTTAGTAGATGAAACAGCTGCGTTTTTGCGAAGCATTCACAGTAATTCAAAGCTGGCTAAAACCAAACGTAAAGTAGAAATTGAATTAGAGCAACTAGAGGAAGAAAAAACCAAAGCAGTCTTGTCTCAGGACTTCACTACTGCCCTACATTTACGTAGCCAAGAAGAGCGTTTACTAGCCCAAAAGAAGGAACTTGAAGCTATGGCCAAAGAAGACACAGGTCCAGTTTATTCAATTTCTGCGGAAGATATTGCTCATACCGTATCTTTGATGACTAAAATTCCGCTAAAGAAGTTGGCTCAAAACGAAATTGGTAAACTTACTAACTTAGAAAAAGTATTAAAGACTAAAATCGTTGGGCAAGATGCAGCAATTACAGAGATCTCCAAAACTATTCGCCGTTCCCGAGCTGGACTATCCGACCCAAAGCGCCCAATTGGTTCCTTCATGTTCCTTGGCCCAACAGGTGTTGGTAAAACTGAAACTGCAAAAATGATCGCCCAAGAAGTATTCGAAGATGCAGATGCTCTAATTAGAGTTGATATGTCCGAGTTCATGGAACGTCACAATGTTGCCCGATTGATTGGTGCACCAGCAGGATACGTTGGATACGAAGAAGGTGGACGATTAACAGAAGCAGTTCGCCGTAAACCATATGCCGTAGTCTTGTTTGATGAAATCGAAAAAGCTCATCCAGAAGTATTTAATATCTTGTTACAGATTTTGGAAGATGGCCAATTGACTGACGCACAAGGCAAACGTGTTAATTTTGCCAATACAGTTATCATCATGACTTCTAATCTAGGAATGCAAGAACTGAACACAGCTGCAACAAAGATTGGCTTTGCAGACCGTGATGAAGCTAAAGAAACTGAAAAAGTTAAATTGGAAAATGAATATGAAAGGATTAAAGCTGGTCTAGTGGAGAAACTTAAGAAAGAGCTGCGCCCTGAATTCTTAAACCGTATTGATAAAATTATTATTTTCCATCCACTTGGTTTAGTTGATTTAAAAAAGATCACTCTAAACCAATTAGCAGAATTGCAAAAACGACTAGACTTACAAAAAATTACACTCAAATCTAGCCCTGCTTTAATAAAGCATATCACCGAAAAAAGTTTTGACCCGCTACAGGGTGCTAGATATATTCGCAAGAGTATACAAGATTTAATTAGCGACCCTCTTGCCGAAGAAATCATCCAACAAAATCTAAGTGAAGGCACAATTATCACCCTAGACGTGAAAGCAGATAAAGTCACCTTCAAGATTCAACAATCAAAAAAAGTCACCGCTGTTCCAGTTTAAATAGAAAACCCTTTAACAGATCTAGCCTGTAAAGGGTTTTTGTTTATACCTGAACTGATTCAATACCCATCCACTTAATTGGAAATTGAGGAGGATTGACCATCACCTCGTTACCATCAGGGTCGACAAGATATAGCCCACCTCTTTTACTATCCCTCCAACCCATGTGATCTTTCCAACCATTGTCTATGAGTTGATGAACAACGTTATTAATGTCTCCTGCTGTAAATTCTAACCTATGAGGATGACTCAGAGGGTTATTTACTTTATCGGAAGTCATAGGATAGAGCTCCATCCCAAGCCGTTCGCCTAGTTTTGCATAATAATGCTCTGGGCCGTTACCATGCTTTTCTAGTTTGAATGTTAAACCTAACGATTCGTAAAACCCCTTCATTTCTAACAATTGCCTTGTATACAAGACGATAAGTGATAATTTCATAGATCCTCCAGATCTTGTTTTATGCCCAAAATATAGCACACATTTAACAAAACTTGAATATGACTTTATTCAGCCTTTACCTGGTCTTTAACACTCACCCTTTATAATTTAAACATGTTAAATTATATTTGGGATATAACTTTTCCAAAGCAGTGCATCAATTGCAGTGCGTGGAATTTATACATTTGCATAAATTGCCAACAACAGTTAAAAATGACTGTTGAGCAACGGTGTATTGTTTGCCAATTACCAAGCCGGTACGGATTCACTCATGAATACTGTCACACAAATGATTCACCAGATCGACTGACAACAATTTTTGATTACCGAGATAAACTAGTGAGTAAAATCATTAATACCACTAAACTTGCACTGGTATCTGAATTAGTCACAGAGTTATCTCTTGTTGCTGTAAATAAAATTGGAGTTGAGAATATGGAAATTAATAATTTTGTATTATGCCCTATCCCTATGACGAGATTAAAAAGGCGTTTTCGAGGTTTTAACCAAAGTGAATTAATTACCAAAGTTTTTGCCCAAGAATTAAATTTACCGATTGATCCGTTGGTTGCAAAATCTCGATCCACTAAACAGCAAAAAGTTTTAAACAAAGAACAACGGCAAAAAAATTTGCAAAGTAGTTTTAAAATTTTGTATCCCGAATCCATACCCAGTAATGTAATTCTAATTGATGACGTTTCCACAACGGGCTCGACTTTTATAGAAGTTGCAAAAACTCTTAAAACTGCTGGGGTGAAAAATGTTTGGTGCTTGGCCTTGGCTCAGGACTAAACTTGGTTAATTGACCAAACCATCTATTTTCGCTAGAATAGTAAAGATTCTACGCAGGTAGACTTACCCAAAAAACTAAATCGATTAAACATGGAGAGGTCGCATAGTGGCCTAGTGCGGCGGTTTGCTAAACCGCTGTACGGTTTTAAGCCGTACCGAGGGTTCGAATCCCTCCCTCTCCGCCAAAAAGCAATCACACCGCCGCGAGGCAACAGTGGTTGTTTTTTGTTAAATTCACACTCCATAATATGCTAAAATATAGCTAATTGTAGAAAACAAAGACCTATCGATACCCAAAAAAGCTTATCTGTAACAAAAGACCAGAGGGCACGTCTATATGAATGAACACACAAATATAAACTTAAATATTATAATTTCTGCTAAAGCAGGGCAACAAGAAGCCTTGGCGGATATTTATGAAGCATATTATGCCCGGGTTTATAGATTCATATTCTATCGAGTCAGCCATAAAGAAACTGCAGAAGATATTACAGAAGAAGTGTTCATCAAGGCATTCAATGCATTAAAAAATTTAGAACAACTCGAAGCTTTTGAAGGCTGGTTGTTCCAGATAGCAAGAAATTTAGTAATTGATTACTACCGAAAGAAAAAGCAACTAGTTCCCCTTGATAGTGTAGAAAACACTTTAGAGTACGATACAAACGTTGTCGAAATAATCAATTTACAAATTGAACAATCGATTCTTATCAAACTTCTCAAAGAACTAAATGATGAACAGCAGTCGGTCATCAAGATGAAATTCTTTGAAGAACTAGATAACTCAACTATCGCCACCATACTTAACAAGACGGAAGGTGCGATAAGAGTGATTCAGCACCGAGCTATATCAAGACTTAAAGAAATATTTAAAGATTCCATATCCAAAGAATAATTGAAAGAATAGATGAAAGATAATAATTCAGACTACATATTAGACCAAGCACTACTAAGCCTCTCAAAAGGAGAGACTTTTGATGATGCAAATTTAACCTCAGAACAGAAGGCTGAACTCTCCTCTACTCTACACATTGCTCAACTCCTATCCAATATACCTAAAGCAAATATTCCGACTCCGACAAAACAATATCGCTACGCTCAAAAAGTTAGTGCGTTTACAAAATTTGTTCAATTTATTTCTTCTAATAGAATAGCTGTCACAGCTGCAATGTTTGCCCTTATCATCACTGGTAGTTATTCTGGTTATCATGCAGCAGAAAATAGCTTACCAGGTGATAAACTTTATGGCATCAAACTTATTGGGGAAGAAGCCCGAATCAACTTAACCTTCAACCAAGACAAAGTCGCTAATCTTCACTTAGCATTAGCAGAAAAGCGCTTAGACGAAACTAAACGAGTCATAGAAATCAATGACCCTGTACAAGAGGCAGCAGCAATTGTAGCTTTAACCACACAAACAGAAAAAACTTTTAGTGCTGTTTCCGAAATCGCTACAGCTAAAGCAGTTTCCCAAAACGACTCTCGCCTACTAAATAACTTAGTTGCCATAAACAAAGAGCAAAAGTCTGTGCTAGAAAATGCTTCTCGATCCGAAAACACAAAGGAATCAGCAGAAGTAGCCTTATCAGCTACCAAAGAAACAGGCAAAAGCTTGGCAAAAATTATCGCGACAGTAAACGAACAGGCTCTTCTAGATCTACCAAACAAGATTTCTATTACAGGTACAGTTAACAGTTATGGGAAAAACAAACTAGTTATAGAAAAAAGCACTTTTGTAGTTAATGATGCTACGGTAATAATTGGGTCGACAGGTGAATTAGTAGTAGACCGTTTTGATAAGATTGAAGGCAAAGTAACAGTGATTGGAACTAAAGATAACGATTCTATCTTAGCCAAAAAGATTATCATCATCGACGGCTCAACTAGCCTAGCTTCTGATAAAACCCCAACCAAAGGAGAAGTAAAAGGAATTACAACTATCAAGCTAGAGGTTAAACCAACCACAACAGGCACTACTCCTATCACCACAACAACTACCACAGAGCCAGTAGACAACATTTCACCACAAAAACCTAGCCAAACCCAAGCTGGATTCATAATTGAACCTAGCGAACAACAATACGTACCATAATAAACAGACCTCTAATATCCTAATCGATCATTTCTGGATCCCTGTCCGCTAGAGCTAAAACTAGCGTGCAGACTTCCCGAAACGATAGTACCGAAAGAAACACAAACCCAACAAAAAACGAGCCTATCTAGAGTACGGCTCGTTTTTGATTTATCCTGATTTGTTGGTATAATATATGAGCTATGGGCACGGAGAGGTCGCATAGTGGTCTAGTGCGGTGGTCTTGAAAACCACTGTGTCGCAAGGCACCGAGGGTTCGAATCCCTCCCTCTCCGCCAGAGAAAACTTATATTTTACTTAGCTTATGAATCCAGAACGATTTAAACCTAGAGAAAAAATTAACGTAGAAAACACAGAATTTTTAGCAAAGCTGCGAATAGATATTATTGACCGAGTAAGAACAAAGTACCCTGATAAATTGGGTGATGAAGAATTTAAAGATTTTTTAGATAAATTTGAAAAGGGCGAAATCAAAACATATATCGACTCCTGGACTGGAGATGCGTTTGCTTGGGTCGCTAAACAAGAATACAAACTAGATGCAGATGAGTACGAAAAAGCTCGAGAACTTCTATTTACGGATTAAGTAAGTGTGGTTAAGGATTTAGTAATCAAAAAATAAACAATGCCAAAACAACCTTTAACAGTTTTTGAATGGGAAGCGCCAGAGTTTAGGCAC
>CAYQJW010000028.1:0-570 GCA_964418025.1 uncultured Candidatus Saccharibacteria bacterium
CTTACAGGCTTGGCCGTCTATCGACTGGCCTTTTTTGAGATTGAATTCACTCATAGTCCTCCATTATAATCCCAACTGAGAATGCGAACTTGCTGAATGATCAAAATTCGCAAAGTTTGGGACGCGGTTGCTTTGAGCTGCTGTCAGAACACGACCGAAATCATACTTGTCGTATTTATTACAATCGGTACCGGAGTTGTATTCAATCTCTTCCAGACGCTGACGAAATTCTTCCAGCTTCTGAATGTCACTCGGCCCGACGTTTCTTTCCAAGGCTTTCATAATGCGGCATCTCCGGCTTCTGTCGTCTTGGCTCCAGAATGCCGAAAATCCTTGAAGGTTGATCAGTTCGGATACATGTTCTGGACCAGCAAAGAAACTAACTAACATGTAGTTCTCGTAAGAACTAGCCCAGGCTGATCCTGTTACCAGTCCTCGTCGGATATGGTACAAAGCTGTTTTGACTAGCTTCTTGCCGCGACCGATTTCTGATGGGTTGAGTCTTTCGACTCTAAGATTGATAACCCCCTCAGAATTGTATTTAGCTGCCATATTTGCGAGAAACTTTTC
>CAYQJW010000028.1:580-6923 GCA_964418025.1 uncultured Candidatus Saccharibacteria bacterium
TAAAGAGTTCGTCAACATTTTGAGCAGTAGCAAAATACTCAACAATTTTTCGATCGTCCAGACTCACGTTCCAGATGCTTCCGGTCTTGAGGCCTCGGCGAATGTGGTACAGAGCCGCTTTAACTAAAGCACGTCCTTGCCGGATCGTATCCGGGCTCAGTCTGTGAAAGTTATATTGCACAAGCGCAAAGCTTCCGCAGGTTTCCTCGATCTTTCTTAAAAATCGAGCTATTTTCACATTACTAGATAATAACATGACATCAAATCCTCCCTTTTCTAATTTGGTTTTGTCTTATTTGAAGTGCTGAAAGCACGGTTTTGATTTGATGAAATTATATCATAATTTAGCACTTTTGTCAATATCCTGCATTTTCAAGCCAAAATCTCTAAAATATGTTGACAAAAGCTACAACTGTGTTAAAATTAGAGAAATCTGTAAATTAGATAAATTCCGTAAGGAAATACAAGAATTTGGGAAGTTCCGAACAAAATCAAACTATTGAACTTGAGGGTAAAGTAATCGAAAGTTTACCTAACACTGTTTTTCGCGTTCAATTAGAAGGCGGCCAAGTAATCCTTGGTCACTTATCTGGCAAGATGAGATTGCACCGTATTCGAGTTCTACTCGGAGACAAAGTGCTAATCGAAGTTACGCCATATGATCTTTCTAAGGGTCGCATTACACGTCGGTTAAAGTAAGAACCTCAAGCAAGTTTAAACAATTTTATTAGAACCAGTCTTAATGGCTGTGGGACCCCAAAACTCCCTAAATTGACTTTTAACCCTATTAATTAATTCGGTTCAAAGTTCAAGGATAAATATTTATGAAAGTTAGAGCATCTGCAAAACCTATTTGTAAGAAGTGTAAGGTCGTTAAAAGATTCGGTCGAGTCTTTGTTATTTGCGAAGTACCTAAACACAAGCAACGTCAAGGCTAGTTCTATTTATTAGAACGAACGCCTTTGGCGTTTTTATTGTTATTAAATTATAAAGTATGGCACGTATTGCCGGAGTAAACATTCCTACAGAAAAAAGAATAGAAGCCTCTCTTCAGTATATCTACGGAGTTGGTGCAACTTTAGCTAAAAAAGCATTAGCAGAGACTAAAGTTAGCCCAGACATTCGTACTAAAGATTTAACCGAAGAAGATTTAACCAAGCTACGCGATTTTATTGATAAAAACTTTAAAACCGAAGGTAACCTTAAACAGCAAGTATTGCTAAATATCAAGCGACTTAAGGAAATTGGTTCTTACCGAGGAAGTCGTCACAAAAAGAGTTTGCCAGTTCGTGGACAACGAACCAAAACAAACTCCCGAACTCGACACGGTAACGTTCGTCGCACAGCTGGTAGCGGACGTAAGAAGTCATCTGATAAGACCTAAAGCGAAAATCTAGAAATCAGCCAAACGTGGCTAAATTATTTATAAACAACTATGTCCGATATTAACGACACAACTACAACTGAAGAAGTTTCTACTGCAAGTGCTGCCGAACAGGTCAGTGCCGAATTAGCTGCGGCTAAAGGTGATTCTCCAGCGGCTGATATTGCATCAAAGATCAAAGGCGGTAAGAAAAAGAAGAACAAGATCAAAGTTACTAAAGGTAAGATCTTCATTAATTCAACTTACAACAACACTATCGTTTCTGTAACAGATTTAACTGGTAACGTAATTGCTTGGGGTAGTGCTGGTAAGGCTGGTTTTAAGGGATCAAAGAAATCAACTCCTTATGCTGGTGGTAAGACTATGGAAGACGTTTTGTCCCGAGTTAAAGACCGTGGTTTACAAGAAGTTGATATTTTCATCAAAGGAATTGGCTCCGGCCGTGAACAAGCTATTCGCGCACTATTAGGTGCTGGCTTAACCGTTTTAACTATTAAAGATCGTACCCCAACACCTCATGGCGGAGTTCGCCCTAAGAAAGTAAGAAGGGTTTAATATATGAGATACACAGGACCAAAAGTTAAAAGAGCTCGTCGTTTAGGCTTTGCCTTCACCGACAAAGATGCCAAGATTTTGCAAAAGCGTGGTTTTCCACCTGGACAACACGGCCAGAATCGCGTTCGAATTTCGGAATACGGAACTCAGTTGCGTGAAAAGCAAAAAGCTAAAATCAATTATGGTATTACAGAACGTCAGTTCTTGCGTTACTTCGATAAAGCATATAACAGCGCTGGTGTAACCGGTGATTCCTTATTAGCTCAATTGGAACTACGTCTCGATAACATTGCATTCCGTTTAGGATTTGCAGTAACTCGAGCCCAAGCTCGTCAATTAGTTAACCATGGATTCTTCCAAGTTAATGGCAAAAAAGTTGATATTCCTTCTTACGCTACTAAACCTGGGGATGTAATCGCGGTTCGCGAAAACAAGAAAGCTTCTAAGTACATGCAAACTCATAAAGAAGTTTTGAAGAATTTCAAAACTCAAGACTGGGTAGAGCTAAAAGCAGCAGATTTCGCAGGCAAAGTATTGTCTACACCAACACCAGATCAGATCGGTAACTTAATTGATACCCAGTTGATCGTTGAACATTATTCTAGAATTTAATATTAATTAATCTACTCTTCGCAGACACATGATTTTTGGACAAAGCGAATAGTAAAAAAGGGGCATTATGCAACCAATCCCATTACCTAATCAGGCTAAGATTACCCACTTAGAGGGCAACTCTTACGAAGTCACACTCGAGCCACTTTATCCTGGCTATGGTGTTACTATTGGTAATACACTACGCCGTGTATTACTATCTTCTATGCCGGGTGCAGCAGTAACTGCGGTAAAGATTAAATTCGTGGATCACGAATTTGCATCTGTACCAAACGTTAAAGAAGATGTGATTCAAATCATTTTGAATCTAAAACAACTTCGCTTACGTAGTTTTTCTACCGAGCCAGTTCGTTTGAAGCTTGTTTCTAAAGGTGAAGGTGTAATTACTGCCGACATGATCGAAGAAACTGATCAAGTTGAAGTAATGAACAAAGATCTATATATCTGTACTTTGGACAACAAAAATTCTGATTTAGAAATGGAATTGATTGTCGAACAAGGTCGTGGGTATGAACCAGTAGAAGTTCGTCAGAATTCTAACCTCGAAGCTGGCATGCTAGCTATCGATGCAATCTACACACCAGTTCGTTCAGTTTACTTTGATGTATCTAACGTTCGTGTAGGTGGAATGACTAACTTTGATAAACTAGTAGTTCGTATGGAAACAGATGGCACAATCACCGGTGGTGAGGCTATCGACATTGCTTCTCATATCTTAGTGGATCACTTCTCAATGTTATTTAACAACGAAGGGGCAGATCGTTTAGAAATGATGAATCAAGCAGCATTAGAAGAAGCTGCAGAGCTAGAAGCTCCTGCAGAAGTTATTGCTGAAACAGCCGAAGCTGTTGCTACTGGAACTCCGATTGATGATACCACCCTTTCTAATCGCGCGAAGAATGCTTTACAGAAGTCCGGCATCACTACTATCGAATCGTTGACTGCTATGACAAATGATGATATTAATAATATTTCCGGATTAGGTGAAAAGACAATTACCGAAATTCTAGAAATGCTTGGAAGAAATCAGGCCTAAGGCTTAAGAATTTAATTATAATTATATGAGACACCAGAAAAAGAAAAAATTTGGAAAAGGTATGGACCACCGTCGTAAACTGTTACGAGCGTTGGCTTCTTCAGCTATTCTGTATGAAAGAATCGAAACAAGCTACTCATATGCTCGCGCTGTTAAACCATATCTAGAAAAATTGATTACCCGAGCCAAGGATCCAAGTTTGCACAATCGTCGTATGTTGCTATCCAAGATTTCTAAGAATGCTACAGCTAAGGCTCTCGAAGTCTATGGCCCACGCTACGCAGAACGCAATGGTGGATACTTGCGATTAACCAAGCTGAACAACCCTAAAGCTGGTCTGTCTAAAGCAGTGATAGAATTTGTTGAATAAATTGCCAATAATCAGATAGAAGAATATATGTTAAAGAATCAAAAAATTTCACTCCCAAAAGTTAGCGAAGTAACTCGCACTTGGCATCAAATTGATGCTAGTGGTTTGCCAATGGGTCGTGTAGCAACTCAAATTGCTAACTTGCTCCGTGGTAAGCACAAGCGTAACTTCACTCCTCATATGGATATGGGTGACTTTGTTGTAGCTATTAATGTTGATAAGCTAAAATTCACTGGTCGTAAGGTTGAACAAAAGAAGTACTACCATCACTCTGGTTATTTAGGTGGTTTAAAGACTAAAACTCTTCGTGACGAAAATATTCGTAACCCAGAGAAAGTTTTACAACGCGCAGTATTTTCTATGATTGATGACATTAAGTTTCGTAAAAAGTTAGTTTCTCGCTTAAAGTTAATTAAGGGCGATAAGCACACTTATAAGATTGATAAAGAGATTAAATAATATGGAAACTAAGAAACCTACAACTAAAAAAGTAGCAGACAAGCCAGCAGTGAAGAAGGCTGTTGTTAAGAAAGCTCCAGCAGTAAAAAAAGCTGTGGTTGCTAAAGAAGTTACAGAAACAGAAGCTGTTGCTAATCCAATTGCAAAAGCTGCTAAGACTGCTGACCATAAAAAGTTAGCTACTGGCCGTTATATATTTGCTACAGGTCGTCGTAAGACTGCTATCGCCAATGTTCGTATGTTTGCTGGTAGCGGTGAAAACATTGTAAACAAGAAAGCTTTGGAAGTTTATTTTTCCGAAAAACCTCAACAAGATACAGCTTTACGTCCTTTAGCTGTTAGTGGTTTACTTGGTGAATACTATTTTACTTCTCATGTTGCCGGTGGTGGACGTATGTCTCAAGTAGAAGCAGTTCGTCATGGGGTTGCTCAAGCATTAGCAACATTAAATGCTGATTTACAAAACGTTCTTAAGAAGAATGGATTCCTAACTCGTGATGACCGTAAGAAAGAACGTAAAAAGCCAGGTTTGCGTGGCGCTCGTCGCGCTCCTCAATGGGCAAAACGTTAATATATATTTTAAAAACAGTGGATACCAAGATTTGGTTCCACTGTTTTTTAACCAATGTTTATAGGGATTTTTGGTTGACAGAATACAGAAAACGTGTTATTCTTTCCTTTGTTCTATTACAACTGAAGAAGAGGGAAATATGAAAAAATTAATTGTTAGTGATGAGAAGCATTTGGCAATCATCAAAATTGGTAATGGTTTGGGTATCAAGCCCGCAACGATCGAAAAGAATCTGGAAAAATATTTGCCTGATACAATCGCTCAAAAGATCTATTTTGGCTTAGCGGTTGACTACAGGCTTCACGTTCAGGACTGTGCCAAAATGTTGGAAGTCATTTCGTGTCCAAATCGCTTACGAGACGGAGACGATGAATGGGTCAGTGTCGGCGAAAATTTAGTCGCCAACAAGGCCGATAAGATTCGAAACGAATTGGTTATCGCTTTGGAACTCAACGGCCCGACGGCTCGAGAGTTTGATGGTCTAGAGGTTAACAAACCCACAGCCGTGGCTTTGGTTATTGTTTTCGGTGATTCAGCCGAAAGCTTAATCTCTGATCTCTACGGTTATCTGGAAGATATTCGGGAATTGTTCTTTATGCCCGATGCTGCAATTGACAGAAACGTTTTGCGACAAGCAATATTGGCCTTAGTGCGTTGCGCTTGGGCAGACTTGGATAGAGGAGTTTCGATTTCCTATCTAGGGACCGATTATGTCGAACGCATCAGGGAAATGGACTTTACAGAGCGAAAGGAGATGTATCAAAACATCACCTGGGAAGATCTGCGCGAGAGGTATAAACTATGACCACCGTAACGGCGTTAGAGAATTCGGACGGAGTAATTGTATCCAAAAATCCTTTAGAGGTAATTGGGTGGGATTACTCCATCTTAAAACTTAAGCTAACTGAGGATGAATATCATAAGTTGGCTTTAAGATCAGCCCAGACTTTGGCGGCATTAAAGCACGAGGATCGGACCGAAAGGAAAGATATTTCTCAACACTATAATGCGGCACACATGGCTATAAAGGACGCGGAGCAATTCAAGGAAGCTCTGAATGAGTTTCGGCAAGAACGCAACGTTCAAAAGAGGGCCGATTCAGAAGAGCTACAGAAGATAAAGGGTATCAATCAAGGCCTACGTGCTGAGGTTGAACGTCTTCAAAAATCTTCTGAGTTTCGTGGCCATGGGGTAGAGAAGCTGGCTGAGATCAATACCAATTTGATGAAGTACATAGCTTCTGCTGGTGTCGAGATATGCAATCGATCAACTAGTAATGATGTTTTTGCCACTAACTTGTACGGAGTTAAATCTTTGGACCTTCTCAGTATCAGATTTTCTGGCGGTTTTAAAAGG
>CAYQJW010000029.1:0-6855 GCA_964418025.1 uncultured Candidatus Saccharibacteria bacterium
TCGTGCTACCAGATGGAACAATGCTGGCCATCGAAGGGTGGAACAAAATGGAACCGCCGCAAGTGATCAACATGAAGAAAATCGAACACACACTTGATAGGTCAAACCCGACCTTGATCGCGATGAGCTTCAACGCTTGTTTGGCAGTAAAAATTTAAATGATAATGTTTATCATCATAGCTTGTACTTTGTACAAGCTTTTTATTTTAGTAGATTTGAATAAAAAAAGAGCAGGAAAATTTCCTGCTCATAGAACTGATATGTAACACACTAATGATTAGCCACACATGATGACTAAACACAGATGATGACTAACAACACAGCTTTTTATTGTTGATAATCATACAGCCGGCGATAAACATAAGAATCGCAATTACAATGTCACCATACAAATGACTTTGAGGAATTCTATGTTCTAGCATTCCGGCAGCAGCGGCCACTACTCCAGACAAAACACAGAAGATTGACTGCAACGCTTCTGCCCAACGAGGATCGTGTTTGTCGGTACTCTGTCTCCACTTTAAGAATCCCATTGTTCCAGTGGTTAATGTAAACACTCCTAACATTATGGTTGGCCAAATTACTGTGACTGGAGTTGATTCGGTTCCTGTCAGTAAGGGCCAAATCAAAGTCGAAAGAGCTAGACCAAAAAATACAAACGCTACATACTGCGATGCCTTGCCTTCCCGTTCATGAAATTCATGTTCATGTGGCGTAGTCCCAGCATGCTTATGACTATCTTTGTGTTTGATAACATTGCCCAAATAAAATAGTACAACTAAATTCGAAACAAGTTCACCAACACTATCATGACCAAATGCAAGGTAGGCGAAACCTCCATACATTGCATATACAATTGCCGCGAAAATAATTTCGCAAATTATCAAAGTAAGATCAACGCGCCATATCCATTGGGAAGTGCGCTCGTTATCTGTCTTATTCATTTTGCTTCCTCCTCAGGAAATCTAATACTTTACACTATCACACATTTTTGCTACAATGTCAAATATGAACAACAGGATAGGCAAGAAGAAAAACCAGGTCTATTTAGACAACGCAGCCTCAACACAGCTCCAGAAAGCCGTTTTTTTGGCTATGAAGCCCTATCTAGAAGGCAAGTTCGGCAACCCGTCTAGTTTACACGATCAAGGTAGAGAATCCCGAACTGTTATTGAGGCAAGCCGATCAAAAGTTGCCCAACTATTGGGAACAAACCCCAAAGAGATTATATTTACCGCAGGTGGTACTGAAAGCATAAACCTAGCGATTTTCGGTGTCGCCAAAGCCTATCAAGCTAAACATTCAAAACCTGGAAGAATTATTGTTTCCAAAATTGAGCACGAAGCTGTTTTAGAATGCGCCAAGGCCCTTCGACAATGGGGATGGAAAATTGATTACCTAGAAGTGAATAGTGAAGGATTTGTTAATCCACAAGAGCTTAAGAAAAAGATAAAACCAGACACAGCTTTAATTTCTGTAATGTACGCTAATAATGAAGTTGGAACTATCCAGCCTATTACTGAGATTGGTAAAATTATTACCGGGACAAATAAAGTTCGTAACCAAAAAGGATTAGACCCAATTTATTTTCACACCGACGCTTGCCAAGCTGGGGGAGTGCTGGAGTTAGAAATAACTAAATTGAAAGTTGATCTGTTAACTTTAAATGGCTCTAAAATAAATGGTCCGAAAGGTTCTGGAATTTTATATGTCCGTACTGGTATTAAACTAGAACCAATTATCTATGGTGGGGGACAAGAGCGAGGTTTACGCAGTGGTACAGAAAATACACCGGCCATAGTGGGTTTTGCGACAGCCTTGGAGCTCAGCCAAAAAATGCGCAAGCAAACTATAACTAAACTTTTAACATTACAACAATACTTAGAATCACTCCTGCAAAAAAATAAACTCGTAGCTATTAACGGTCCTCAGAATAAAAAGCTTACCACAATCGAATTGAATGATGGTCTAAAAAAACTACCAGGAACAACCAATTTTTCTGTACGCGGTATCGAAGGTGAAGCTTTAATGTATTATTTAAATAGTGATGGTTTTGAAGTGGCAACTGGCAGTGCTTGCACCACAGCCTCCGATGAAGCTTCTCATGTTTTATTGGCTATGAAAGTTAATCCAAATCTAGCTAAGTCGGCAATAAGATTAAGTCTTAACACAAATATCACTAAACAGGATCTCAAAGCTTTTGTAGAATCTCTAAACCGCTCTATAAAAATAATTGAACGTACAGTTCAAGATCTATAGTACCCTAAAAAAACCCTTGCCTAGCAAGGGTTTTTTGTAGTATATTAAGCAGTGATTTAAACAATTTTTTGGAGGAAAAATATATGATAACTGAACAAACAGAGCCTGATATGACAGGCAAAATTAGTGTTGTTGACTATTTACCGTTTGACCAACGTAAGCCGGATGATCAGTACCAACAGCTTCTATGGAATATATGGAAGAATGGCGAAGAATCAGAATCTTTCCATGCGGAGAAGTCTAAATCTTTTATGGCTCCTAGCCCTTTGCGCTATAACTTGCGTAATGGGATTCCACTTGGAACCGAACGGAGCATGAAGCAAATTGGCATGTCTGCTGTTGCAGAGATTTTAGAATTTGCTAAAGGTACAACTACTCAAGATGAATTAGTCGCTGGGGGAGTAAGCCCACGCTTCTGGGGTGACTTTGTGACTGCAGAAAAATGCGCAGACTTTGGTCTCGAAGCAGGGGACTTAGGACCTGGTTCTTACGGTGGCGCTTTTGGTCACTTTCCAACAGCAGAAGGAAAGGAAGTGAATCAATTCAAAAATGTGATCGCTCAAATCAAAAGAGCTCCACACTTAAGAACACACTTTATATCTCCGTGGATTCCTCAATACTGTGTCTCTGGAGAAAATGCACAACGCAAAGTAGTCGTAGCACCATGCCATGGCTGGATCCATATTCGGGTTTTAAATAATGAACTCCATCTGCATATGTTTCAACGGTCGGGTGATGTACCAATCGGAGTACCATCGAATATTTTTCAGTATTCAATGCTCACCTTGGCATTAGCCTATGTTCTAGACATGAAAGCTTCGCACTACTATCACTCTTTTTCTGACGCTCATTTTTACTACAATCAAGCTGAAGCGATTGCAGAAATAATAAAGAGAACACCGACTAGGTTTCCAACTGTCTACTTAAGTGAAGACACTCCTAAAGATTTATTTCAAATCAAACCGGAGCACTTCATTATAGAAGATTACCATCCCAATCCTGCGATTAAAGGTATACCGGTGGCGATATAGGAGACGGAACGACAGGAGAAGAAATGGATACTAAAGAAACTGAACCTGTAGATGTAAACAACGCGTTTACCCCAGAGTATAAAACAGTTCTCGAAGAGATCAACAAGGATGGAGGTTGCCCAGCACCCTTCTGTCTCGAGACAGCTCCATATCATAAACATCCGAGAGTCTTTAGCTTTGTACATTGGAAAGTTACTAGAAATAGTTTTAACTACCAAAATGCCAAGCATGCCTTTCTAATAGTTTTAAATAGACATGAAGAAGACTTCATGAAGATCAAACCAGAAGAGTGGGCAGATCTAGGATTTGCAATTCGCACTCTGGTATATTTCTTTAAACTCGAAGGCTACACCTTAGTCTGGAGAATGGGGGAGAAGTCGCATACCGGAGCAAGTGTCAGCCATCTTCACGCTCACCTAATCTGTGGCGGCCCAAGACCAGACAAGGCCCCTCAAGACATGGACGAGTCAGAAGTAATTAAAGCAGTTGTTGGGTTTGCCTAAAACAACACTCAAACAAACAAAATACCCGTGTAATCATGTTTAATGATTTACACGGGTTCTTTTATTTAACTTGGATAATCTCTATGCCATATTTTCGAAAAGTTTCTTGAGCTTCTAGAGCGGAGTATCCTTCTGAATAATAAACTTTAGCAATGCCTGCTATAGCCACATCGTAAGCACAGCCTGGGCACGGGAAAGTTGATACATAGATAGAAGCACCTTTTGTCGAAACGCCATTGGCAGCCGCTTTGGCGATCAAAACTTTCTCGGCATGATGAGCACTAGATATTTCTAAGTGCTCACCGGGTTGAAAATTATTTCTTGGATCACCCAAAGCATATAGACTTTGTTCGGCTGGCATATGCTTGTTATAAGCAACGTCCAGAACCTTTCCGTCTTTTACCAAGACTACACCAACTTGTCGCCACCAATCTGGACTTCTTTGAGCTGTGGATTTTGCCAAGGCCATAAACTCAAAATCTAATTGTTGCAGATCTATCTGACGATCCGACTCAACAGGATTCTGACTAAAGGTCTTGGGCATATCATACCTCAAGAAGACAGACTCAAAAGTTATATTCCGATTGAGAAGATACTTTTCGGCCACATGCCTACAGATATCTTCATCCGGCATGGTGATCTTATACCCTCGATCAAGCTGCTGTAAGCGTTGTTGACCAACTACAGCCACCTTAGAGAATATTTGCAATGAGGATATAACTGTCCTCATAAGATTCGGATCAAGTGCTCGAATCTCCCGAGTTAATTGCTCGAGCTCACCGTAGACATCGCTATCTAATAAATATAATTTACTTCTGCGATGCCTGTTAAAAAAATTTATATACCCGGAGTGGAGGACTGGTACAAAAGCAACGACAACTTTATTGTTCATAGCTTTGATTCAATCTCATCGAAGGTTGAGTTTACAACCTTGATGATTTTCTCCCGTGATTTTTGAGTACCTTTGATCATCAGATCTCGAACTCGAGCTGTGGTAGATATTTTATCTGGTGGTGCTTGAGGCTCTAGAAAGATAATCTCAGCAGAATATTTTTTATACTCTGTAAGATTGTCCGGATTCATGTCTTTGGTCGACTTAGAAAACACCAACTTGTCTGGCTGGACAGCCTTAAGGACAGAAATAAAATCTTCACCGACGGAAGTAACAATATCAACCGCTCGTAAGTACGAAAGTATTCTTGAACGTTCCTCGAATGGAACAATTGGACGATCAATGTCATCTGTTGCTTTGCGGCTTCTAGTAAGTTCGTCTGTATCAGAACCGACAACTAGTAAGTCGACGCCATCCTTGGCTTTTTCTATATAAGCCATATGACCAAGATGGATCAAATCCCAAACGCCGCTGACAAAACCAACTTTGGCCTTCGGATGCAATTTCCGATAAATTACTAACCAGTCCGCCAAGGCCGTGTAGTCCGGTATAAACCTTTCCTCGTAACAAGATTGACTGGTATCGAATATGCCATTCAACATAGCTTCTAATTCCTCCTTAGAATAAACTTATATTTATACTAACTGACTACTATGATCAGTACAAGAGGCAATAATACTTTTTATACCCAACGAACGTTTATGATGGCATAGACAAATATTAAGAGAATTATGAATACATATTAAATAGAAAAGAATAGAAAGATACAGTGGAGAGTGGCCGGCAGTTATAGGGAATAGTAATGAACAATTACGATTAATTTCAAAACATCAAAATATACAAGGGGATATATGCTTTTCAGATTGATACCGCGTCGCACAATGTATCTTATGCGACATGGTATATGATAAAGAGGCTTTTGGAACCAAGCCTGATCCTGGATTAATTATCATTTCTATTTAATATTTTGAATAATGTAATTGTGACTGGAATTTACTATTGCCTACGCACGCCTACGCAGTCTCACCTAACTTAAAACCACTAACGCGTTAGTGGTTTTTAATGTTTACTATATCCTATACTCCCCTACACAGCCCCATCTAATACTTTTTATGTAGACGGTCGTTGATATTTATCACTTAGACTTAGTTGTCGATATGTCTATGTTTACTTCTAAAGTCCCTTGCTCGGTGACAATATATACCTTCTTTTCAAAAGCACTGTAGAAGACTTCAATGATACTATCAGATAGTTCTTCTAATAGATCACTGACTAGGCTTGGTGTACCGTTTTTATCAACAAAGTACAAACCAAAATTACCACCAGATGAACCTGCTACGTAGAATCCAGATTCAGCAGCACTGAACGACATTTGAGTTAAGCTGTAAACATCAATTCCTGTACTTGTAGTCTTCTTGTTTGCGGGCTGGAATATATTGATTGAGTAAGTTCCATTTGTACCATGTTCGTTACTGCTATCATTAGTGTTCAGAACAATTAAATTTTTAGTTTGAGGATCAACTAGAAAATCGAGCATACTACCTTCTAAAACAATCTTGCTCTTGTTAGTATTGAGATTTAATTCTAAAATATTTACTAAATAGTCGTCACTCTGCATTGGCAATACTAGAACGTTATCTTTATCCTTCCAGCGAATAATATAAAATAAATTTTCTGCGTAATCCAGATTCGCTACCAACTGTGGCCCACTCACACCATTGTCTAAAATATCCTCTACATAAATACTACTAACAAGGTTCTTTGGGTCGTAAAAATGATAAGCTAGTTTGGAATTGTCTTCAGAAAAGGCGGCGTTGATAATTCTCAAATCGAGAGTAGTAATAGATTTTGTAGAAAGGTTGACTAAATCTATAGCTCTCCCCTGTTCTTCTGCTGATCCTAAGATCACAACTTTCGAACGATCAGGTGAATAAACCATGGTAAAAGGTTCGTACCCCAAGGTAACTAACATAACTGTTTCATCTTGAGTCTTCTTGTAGAATGATAAGTCCGAACGATTAAAATAATAAATTTCACCGCGACTACTTTCTATCAATCCTAATGGTAGTTGATTTGATATTCCACTTTTCTGACTCGTGGTTAAATACCAGACTAGACCAACAAGAGCAATCAAAAAGATTACTATACCTGCAATAATTAAAGTTTTTCG
>CAYQJW010000030.1:0-6846 GCA_964418025.1 uncultured Candidatus Saccharibacteria bacterium
TCATTATATTTCTCCTTGAACTTTTGATTTTCGACAAGCAACTATTTGCTTAACGAAAAGTAATACTATCAAAAAGCTGGGTTTTTGGCAAGGGGTCTAAATAATGCGTTGGTTTTGATTTTAGGACTTATCCGACCAGTTGATATCTGTATTCCTTTTCCACCAAGTTAGTTGGCGCTTTGCGTATTGTCTGCTTGCCACCAAAATTCCTTGCTGCAAGTCTTCCAATGGGATTTTATTTTGTAAGAATAGGGCACAGTACTTATACTCAAGCCCAAATGCTTCTAGTTTTTTCCAACTTAAACCAGCTCCACCTTGAGTAGTTGGCTTATGTAGTTCCGAGACTTCATTTATCATGCCAAACTTCAATCTTTCCTTAAGGCGTTTAGCGATGTTTTTTTCCAAGGTTTCCATACTAGGGTTTAGGCCAAGCCACAAGATTTTGTAGTCATTGAATGTTTGTCGGTCTTTTGTCGGTTCATCCAAATTACCAGAAAGTTTTGGAACAGGTCTTCCAGTTGTGATTACAATTTCTAAAGCCCGAATCAATCTGTGTGGATTATTTTTATCGATCTCCGCGGCCCGGTGAGGGTCTAGTCTTTTTAGCATCTCAAACATTTCCTGCTTGGTCAGATGGCTGAGCATCTGTCTTATAGAGCTGTCAGGTTTAACTTTTGGAAAATTGCTTTCGTAAACTACTGCATCAATCCAATGTCCTGTGCCACCACAAATAATTGGCAACTTGCCACGGTTCAAAATATCACTGATCGCGGCTCGGGCACGGCGTTGAAATTTCGCAGCGGAATATTGGGCTCGGGGGTTAGCTTCATCAATTAAGTAGTGGGGAATAGTTTTGTATACAAAAACCTCGGTTTTTTTGGTGTCTGTGACTGTTTGCCATTTGCCTTCAACTTTACCGGAACCAATATCCATACCTTTATAGATTTGGCGACTATCTGCCGAGATGATCTCACCATTATATTTTTTGGCTAGTTTAACAGCTAATTCACTTTTGCCAGAAGCAGTTGGGCCTACAACACAAATAAGGTCGTAACTTTTTATCAAATTTTTCGTTAGAGTTTTCATAAGCGATGGTATAATTAAAATAACATAATTAACTTATAAAATATATGAAAAACAAAGGACTATATATTGCGATTATCGTGATTCTTGTCGGAGCAGCAGCATTTTTACTTTGGAAGCCAAAAACTCAAACTTCTACTGAATCTGCGGACAAGGCTTCTACAGAGTCGCAGTCACAACTAACAGACTCATCTAGTAAAATTGCAGGTGAGGACTCTACTTCTGGAAATCCTGCAACAACTCCCACAGCACCGAAGGATAAAACAGACCAATCAGACCAAGCACAATTTAGTAATGAGGATGATATTCAGTCACCAGACGTTGCTGTTCAAGAAATCAGCTTCTCTGGCACAGCTTTTAGTCCGTCAAAACTAACCATTAAGAATGGTGATATTATAATTTTTAAAAATAACAGTGATAAGAATTTTTGGCCAGCATCTGGTCCACACCCACAACATACAAACTATCCTGAGTTTGATCCTAAAAAAGGTATCGCCGCTGGAGGTAAATTTGAGTTCAAATTCACTAAAACAGGTACTTGGGGTTTTCATGATCACTTAACACCTTCTGCATTTGGTTCGATTACAGTTGAATAGACCTAAGTAAAACCTTTAAAACGGCTAAGTATTTAGCCGTTTTTATGTTATAATTAATGTGTGAAAATAGACCACAAATCTTTAATTTGGTTGACTCCGGGGCAGTCTGGAGCCAAAAATTTGTTAAACAATTTTTTGCGTGAGTCTACTAAACAAGACTTACCGCATGCTTTTTTGTTTTTGGGTCCCAGTGGGGTAGGTAAAACTTTATTAGCCAAAGAGTTTGCCCAAAAGATTTCGGCGCTAAACAGTTCCAATAAAAACGAAGAAAAGTCCGTTGCAGAAATTTTAGAATTCGATTTTGCCGACTCTGGTAGTGTAGAAAATCTTCGTGAGTTAATGGGTTTTACTAGCCTGACTTCTGCCAACAATTCACGTAAGATTTTTTTACTAAAGAATTTTGACCTCGCATCTGTTGCTAGTAGTAATATCATGCTAAAAACCTTAGAAGAACCGCCTGCTAGCAGTATGTTTATACTGGTTGCTAATAGTAATGGGGTGTTGCCAACAGTCATGTCTCGATGTATTCGTATTCGTTGCTTTCCTGTCGCAGATTTAAAAGTAGATTCAAAGTTACCGCAAAATTTAGTAACAATTGTTTCCGAATATCCCGAATTATTACAAAGGTTGGAGAGTGACCCCGAAAAGGCTATGGTTGTAAGTGAACTGTTGAACAAGCTTCAGGATCGTCATTTGGGTTTGATGAATTTAAATTCTCTAATTGATCTTGAAACAGAAGATTTAAAATTGTTGATCAAGTTGTGGATCCATTCATTAAAACAACATCTTGGCCAAGACAATAAACCAGAAATGTTATCTACCATTATTCATAATCTTAAAGTAGCTCAAAACACGAATGAAGATTTACAACGAAGTTATAATACAAAATTAGTTTTACAACAATTTTTAATTCAAACTCACTAATACAAAAATATGAAAAAGATTTTTCTTTCATTAATAGCCATCAGTTTAATCGGAGCATCGTGTACGTTTAATCAACAAGAAATAAAAGTGGGTATTGTAAAAACCGCGAATGGTGGAGTGGATTGGCAGCCTGCAAATAAAATCGTGAATAACGAGAAGTCTTTACTAGCTCGTAGTATCTCTCAATTAAAATTTAGTGGTAATAAAGAAAAGATTTTAGCTTCCAGTTTTGACGGAGGATTGTATTCCACAGAAGATGCAGGAGAAAACTGGACCGAGGTACTTGGTGGTGTAGCGATTTATGATTTTGTGATCAATCCTTATGATGATCAAGTGATGTACGCAGCCAGTTATTTAGGTGAACGGGGTCGTTTAATTGCTACTAAAGATGGTGGAAAATCTTGGACAGAAGTCTACAGTGATGCCAGTACAAAAAATCCTGTTAGAGCTGTGGCGTTAAATCCTAATAACCCTAGTGAGATTATGATTGGTTTAGGTAAAGGTGCTTTAATTCAAAGTTCTGATGCTGGGCAATCTTGGAGATTAGTTAATAATTATAACGATAGAATCAGTTGGATTTATTGGCAAAGTAATTCTGAGGTCTATGTAGTGGTCCAAAAAACAGGATTATTCAAAAGCGTTGATAATGGCACAAGTTTTCAGCAGATTTCCAAAAGTTTAGTAGCAAATCCAGACCGCTCTCGTTCCTCGATTTTTGGTAATAATATTGCAGACTACCGTCAGTTGGCGATCGATCCAAGCAATTCCCAAAGTATGTGGTTAACTACAGATAAAGGCTTATACCAATCTTTTGATGGCGGAAATAGTTGGAATTATGTTAGTATGCCCTTTGGTGGGCAAAAAAATTCAGGCCCATTTGCGATTTCTGTAGCTTCCAACTCAGGGTCGACAGTTTATGCAAGTAGTGGCTCGATAATTTTTAAAACAATTGATGGTGGTCGTAATTGGAGTTCTACCGACACTAGTACTAATGGTCTAGTTACTTCACTATTAGTTACTCCAGATTTGCCTCAGTTAACTTTTGCTGGTGTCTCGAAGTAAATTTATAAATAATTAAAAGTATATGATTCAAGATATTATCAATCAACATAAAGAACAGTTCGAAAAATCAATCGAACATTTTCATCATGAGCTATCTAGTGTTCGTACTGGACGGGCTAACCCTGCATTATTAGCAACCGTTATGGTAGAAAGTTATGGCTCTAAAGTGCCTCTTCAGCAAGTTGCTAGTGTGACTGTCAGCGATGCTAAAACTTTAACCATCAGCCCTTGGGATAAATCACAGATTGGTGAAATTGAAAAAGGAATTCAAGTGGCTAATTTAGGATTCAATCCTTCTAGTGATGGGCAAGTAGTCCGAGTAACTTTACCGATGTTAACAGAAGATCGTCGTAAAGAAATGGTAAAACTAGTTGGTCAGATTTCCGAGAACGCACGCATTGCTATCCGACAAGTTCGTGAAGAAATCATTAAGGCAGTAAAAAAAGCCGAAGCTGATGGTTCTATCACGAAAGATGATGTAGCTCATGCTCAAAAGAAAATTCAAGAAGTAGTTGATAAATACAACGATCAAATCAAAGATACAGCTAGTGATAAAGATAAAGAATTAATGACCGTTTAGGTTGGGAAAATTAAATGATAATAACCGTAATAATTTTTATTGTAATTCTGAGCTTGCTAGTGTTTGTTCACGAAGCAGGGCATTTTATAATTGCCAAGCGCAGTGGAATGGGTGTACATGAATTTGGGTTTGGTTTTCCTCCGCGAGTTTTTGGTATTCAAAAACAAAATGGTAAGTGGAAACTAATTTGGGGCAAGAAGCCAGTGGACCCAGAATCTACGGTTTATTCTATTAATGCAATTCCTCTTGGTGGTTTCGTTAAAATCATGGGAGAAGATAATGACGAAGCAGCTGATCCTCGTAGTTTCACGCATAAATCATTTTTAGCTCGATTTGGGACTTTGTTTGCTGGTGTGGGGATGAACGTGATCACAGCATGGGTAATTTTATCTATTGGTTTTATGATCGGTTTGCCAATTGCAGTTAATGGTTTAGATGAAGTTCCTAAGAACGCTCAGTTTTCTGAACAGCAAGTACTGATTGGTCAGGTTCGGGCAGATTCACCAGCTCAAGCTGCTGGTTTAAAAGACAGTGACATAATTACGAAAGTTGATGGTCAAGCATTTACGGAAATTGAACCATTACAAGAGTACATTAAAGCTAACCGTGGCAAGACAATGAAGTTCGAGGTTATGCGAATTAATGAAGTTGTCACTGCCGATGTCACTACTTCGTTAGAAGGTGATGCAGACAAAGGTTTGGTGGGGATTGGTTTAGCCTATTACGGTAAGGTTAAATTCGGTCCTGTGCAGTCTGTTTGGCAGGGCGCACAAACCACTGTGCATCAATTAAAAGCAATTGCCACAGGAATTGTAAAAATATTTAGCTCCAAAGATGGTGTTAAAGGGGTTGGTGGACCAGTAAAGATTGCTCAACTCACAGGTCAGGTTGCTGATCTTGGATTATTGCCATTACTTCAGTTTACTGCTTTCTTGTCTTTGAATTTGGCAATATTAAACTCATTGCCATTCCCGGCGCTAGATGGTGGACGAATGTTGTTCTTGATTATAGAAAAACTTCGTGGCAAGCCCAACAATCAATCTGTCGAGCAGTACGCAAACGCTATTGGGTTTATGTTATTACTCCTACTAATGTTCGTAATTACTGCCCGTGATGTATGGCAACTTGAATCAATTAAGAATTTGTTTAGTTAAGTCGAAAGGTTAATGATATGAATGATTTTAAAAAAAAGGGGTTAACTCCAAAAACGGAAAATATTTCTGAGTGGTATAACGATATTGTTGTACTTGGTGATTTAGCCGATTATTCAGATGTAAAAGGTAGTATGATCATTAAACCAAATGGTTATGCGATTTGGGAAAAAGTTCAGAGCTATTTAGACGCAAAGTTTAAAGAAGGAGATATTCAGAATGTGTATTTCCCAATGTTGATTCCAATGTCTCTTTTGGAAAAAGAAAAAGATCATTTGGAAGGTTTTTCTCCTGAACTTGCTGTTGTCACTCATGCTGGCGGTGAAGAATTAAGTGAGCCTTATGCGCTTCGTCCGACTTCTGAAACAATTATGTACGCAACATTTGCGAAGTGGATTAAGAGCTATCGCGACTTACCTTTGCTTATAAACCAATGGGCGAATGTGGTGCGATGGGAGAAACGTACTCATCCTTTTTTGCGCACCTCAGAATTTTTATGGCAAGAGGGTCATACTGTTCATAAGACCGCAGAGGAAGCAGAGACTATGACGCTTAAAGCCTTAGAATGGTACCGCTCTTTTTTTGAAGAAGTGTTTGCTATTTCTTCGTATGTTGGTGTGAAGAGTGAAAGTGAAAAATTTGCAGGGGCAGATAAAACTTACACAATCGAATTGGTAATGCCTGATGGTAAGGCCTTGCAATCAGCAACATCACATAATTTAGGTCAGAATTTTTCTAAAGTTTTTGAAATTGAATATTTAGACACTGCTAATACAAAACAAAATCCATGGCAGACATCATGGGGTCTTTCAACTCGATCTATTGGTGGTTTAATCTTGGTTCATGGTGATAATGCTGGTTTGGTAATTCCGCCTCATGCTGCACCAATCCAAGTTGTTGTGCTAACTTTCCCAGATAAAGATGAAGCCAATCAAGCTAAAATTAATGATTACGCTCAAAAAATCGTTGATGACTTAAAGAAAGCTGGGCTCCGTGCAAAGTTGGATGCAGATAACGATCAATCTTTTGGTAATCGGGCAAATAAGTGGGAACTTAAAGGCGTGCCTTTCCGAATGGAAGTTGGATTAAAAGAAATTGAAAAAGGTGAAGTTGGTTGGACACGTCGTGATACCTTTGAAAAAGGTACTTTGCCAGCAAAAGATGTCGCAGAAGAAATCCCAAAAGTTTTAGAATACATTCAAGATGAACTTCTAAAGAAGTCTGCGCAAATTAAAACTGATTTAACTAAGGAAGCTAGCGATTACGAATCTTACAAGAATATTCTAGAAAATGATCGCAGCTTCATTCGCGTATTTTGGTGTGAAGATTCTGAATGTGAAAAGAAAGTTAAACAGGAAACTAAATCTACATCTCGTTGTCTAGAACTTGAAAATGTAGACATGAAAGAAGACGCACAGTGTTTCCACTGCGGTAAACCATCATCACGCAA
>CAYQJW010000031.1:0-4828 GCA_964418025.1 uncultured Candidatus Saccharibacteria bacterium
TAACCAACGGTACTACATACACATTTACAGTTACTGCAACTAATGGTGTTGGGACAAGCGTTGCATCTTCGACAAGTAATTCAGTTGTTCCATCTGGTGCACCTGGTGCGCCAACAAGTGTGACTGCAGTAGCTAGTAATGGCCAGGCAACAGTGAGCTTTACTGCTCCAGTTTCCAACGGTGGGTCTGCGATAACAAGTTATACAGTTACATCAAACGTCGGTGGGCACACTGCCACAGGTGGTAGCTCTCCAATTATTGTGACCGGTCTAACAAACGGTACTACATACACATTTACAGTGACCGCAACAAACTCATATGGTACCGGGCCATCTTCTGGAACTAGTAACTCAGTTGTTCCAGCAACAGTCCCTGGGGCACCTACTTCTGTAGTTGCTGTTGCAGGGAATGGCGAAGCAACTGTAACCTTCACTGCTCCAGTTAGTAATGGTGGTGCTACGATAACTTCATACACTGTGACTTCCGACATTGGTGGCCTAACTGCAACTGGTGGTGCTTCCCCAATTACTATTACAGGGCTAACTAATGGTGTGGCTTACACCTTCACAGTCACAGCAACTAATTCGGTAGGGACAGGTTCGGCATCCACTGCTTCTAACTCAATAACTCCAGCAACTGTACCAGATGCACCAACTAACTTGGCAGGCACAATTGGCGATACTGAAGTTAGCTTAACGTGGTCTGCCCCTGCTTTTGATGGTGGCTCGGCTATTACTTCTTACACAGTAACTTCTAATATTGGTGGTCACACTGCAACAGTGGCCGGTACATCAGCGACAGTAACTGGTTTAACTAATGGGGTCACTTACACTTTCACAGTCACTGCAACAAATGCAATTGGCACAGGAACAGCTTCAGGCACAAGTGGTTCACTTACTCCTGCGTCTGTACCTGGTGTCCCGATTAACTTAGCAGCCGTGATTGATGATAGTAGTGTCGATTTGTCTTGGTCTGCTCCTGTAAGTAATGGTGGTTCTGCAATCACAGATTATGTCATAGAGTACCAACTTACTACTGGTGGAACATGGTCAGTATTTACTGATGGTGTTGGTACAACAACTTCCACAACTGTAACAGGGTTATCAAATGATAATTCTTACGACTTCCGTGTTTATGCAAAAAATATTGTTGGGACCGGGTCAGCATCTACAGAAGTCAGTGCGACTCCTGGTGCTCCTGCTCAAGTATTGATCCAGAGTTTTAGTGACTTAACTGTTTCATCCATTGGAACAGCTGTAAGAATTACTAATGAAGGTGTGACCGCATACGAATATCAATATACTTGGTGTGTAACTGACTCCGATCTAAACTTATGTGGTGGAGGTGATGACATATTCGCAGCAAGTGCGGCCAAGCTCATTCAACCTTTAGAAAATTTTGACACAACCCTAAACTCGACAGTTAGCACTCCAGGTAGTTATTGGTTCCATTTGAATGTATTGTATGGATCTGAATCTTCTCAATCGACTCAATCCTTCACTGCGGTTGCGGATGTAGTTCCTCCTGGCGGAGGCGGTGGTGGTAGCGGCGGCGGAGGCGGTGGATTTGTTCCTCCTCCTGTAGTTCCCCCAACTCCAACTCCATTACCTAATCCAGTCCCTGGTTCTGGTACAGCAGTTCACGTAGATGGAACTTTGATTCAAGATGGTAAAACTTTTTATATCATCCAGAATGGTCAACGTATAGGATTTAGGAATGAAGAAGAGTATAAATCGTACGGATATACTTTTGACCAGGCTGTTCCTGCTACTGATTCAGACAAAGCTTTGCCTATGACAAGCATTGGTAGAGCAATGGAAGGGACGTTAGTTTTGGATTCATCAGATGGTAAAACAGTTTATATGATTGGCTCTAATAATACCAAGCGTGGATTTACAACAAGCAAAGTTTTCAAAGCTTTGGGTTATAGTTTTAGCAACCTTCCAAAAATTAATCTCTCTGATTATTTAACAGGTGATCCGATTAATGATTCGAGCTTACCTCATCCAGATGGTTCATTAGTAAAAGAAGGAAAAACTATTTGGTGGATTCGCAGCGGCAAAAAGACTGGCTTTGAAAGTATGGCTGTGTTTAATACATATGGGTTTAGTTTGACTCGTGTCTTAAAAGCTAATAAGGCCGACACTCAATTATTAGAAGGTCCAGTAGTTAAACTTCGGGATGGAACTTTAATTAGAGATCAGGGAATTTACTATATAATCTCCGGTGGTAAAAAATTAGTATTTTCTTCTGAATCACAATTAATTAGTTTGGGTTATAAACCAAGTCTCGCGATCTTCGTAAATTTGTCTAATTATGAATCTGGTGGGGCAGTAAAATAGAATAAAAAAACACTGGATATATATCCAGTGTTTTTTGTTAATTACGGCTAATCTTGACAATTAGTAAAATTTAATGTAAACTGTAACGTTACGGTAAATACTCCGTCTTAATAATTAACAAAGGAAAAAAGCCATGACCATGAAAAACCCACAATTGAATATTTCTGGTACAGAATTTGCGTCTATTGCAAATAGCTTTTTGCCGTGTTAACTTTACATTTCTTGAAATAAAAACTTAAGAAACTCTAGTAAACTCGGTAAAAAGCCGAGATTTTTGTTGTTTTACATCGTACTACTACGTAGTACTAAATAATAGGAGGAAATATGAAATTAGAATCTTTGATCGCAAGGATTAGGAAGCTCTTCAAGTCAAATCTGTTTTTGGCTAAATGTGGGCCACAGCTTAAAAGTCTGTCAAAGAAAAGTTTGATTTGGCTTTTAGTTTATGAGATCGCTCTCACACTTTCGCTGTTCCCGTTAAGTGCTTATATCAACGGAGTGACATCAGGTGATGCAAGTTATGTTAAAGAGGTTATTTTTATAATCGCCTTGCTAGTCATCGCTTCGACAATTACTCATGATGTCATGGATACTTATCGCAATAGTTTTAAAGAACTGTTTCGTGTAGCGTTACAAAGCTCGGGAAGTCGTAAAGAACAACTTCTCACTGCGTCGTGGCACAGCAAGCATGGCACGGGTGAGAAAGAAGCGATTATCGCCAAGAATATCGACAAGGTTATTCACTTTGCTGATTATGTTATTTTCATGGCTATCCCAGATTTTTGTCGAATTGTTATACTCGCTATTTTTCTTGGATATATCCACTGGATACTAGGAACAAGTTCTGTCGTTCTACTCGGCATCATTCTTCTTATGGCCAAACTGAATCAAGCCAGGCTTAAAGAAATGGTTCGAGAGTATTCCGAACAATTAAAGGAGCTTAATCAACGCGCTTCGATCATCACCCAAAATTGGCAAGTGACATGGTTGTTTGGTCAAGAACGCAGATTGACGAGAGAATTCTTTGCTCAATGCGTACGGTTCTTTCGAGAGGAAGTTCCTAGGCATAAACAGTGGCGTTCGGTATTGCGCAGGCCAGAAATAGTTATCATATCCTTCGGGGTGGGATACTACTTCATCGGCGACTACCTTATAAATATTGGTAGCATGACCATGGGTATGTTGGTTCTGATGCTTTCGCTGACCGCTCGTTCTTCTAGTCATTACAAGAACATCGGACAGTTGTGGCGACAGATTTCTATCGGTCAAAAAGCCTTAGAAGACTTACTTGAGGTATTCGAGACCGAACCAGAAATTGTTCAACCTAAGAATCCAATATGGCCTAAAATAGTTTCTGGAAAAGTCTTTATCGATGATGTGTCCTTTTACTACGATGGTGGAGAAGACCATGCTTTAAAGTCGATAACGATGCAAATTAATCCCAATGAAGTCATTGGTATCACTGGACCATCTGGTAGTGGTAAAACTACTTTGCTTCAGCTAATTGGTTTGTCGAGACATCCATCAATGGGAAATATTTTAGTTGATGATGTTAATCTCCGAGAGATTAATCAAATGAAGTATCGTCGCGAACTGATCAGTTTTGTTACTCAAACATCAAAAATGTTTGAAGAATCTGTGAAATGGAATATTGCTTTTGGAAAGCCCAATGCTACAGATGCAGAAATCCAAGAAGCAGCAAAGCTAGCCTATGCACACGATTTTATCATGAATCTCCCAAAAGGTTATGATACTATTGTGGGTGAAGATGGTATGAGTTTGTCTGGCGGACAAATCCAACGCCTGGCCATAGCTCGAGCTTTGTTAAAGAAGCCAAAGATTCTAATACTTGATGAAGCAACAAGCTCTCTTGATGCCGAAGCTCAATCAGTAATTCAAGATTCTCTAGAAATGCTGATTCGGGACCGTACCTGTACAACCATCACCGTTACTCACCAATTAAACATGTTACGACATGTGGACCGGGTATATTATCTGGAAAACGGCGAAATCGCCGAAGTAGGAACACATGATGAGTTGGTTGGTCTTGATGGGGGTTACGCTAGTCTATGGTTGCTCCAGCAGAATCTGCGCAGGAAACCAGCTCAAGTATTTCAAACAGCTTAACATTCAAGCACCACAACTTAACCAATTGGTTAAAGTTGCGGTGCTTTTTTCTTTGGTATAATAGAAGTAATGTTAGACCAAAACAATTTCACAATTGTAGATGTAGAAACAACAGGCGGAAGCCCGTTTTTTAGTCGTATTATCGAAGTTGGGTTATTGCGAGTAGTGCGAGGTGAGGTTGTTGAGCAGTATCAAACGCTTGTTAACCCAGAACAAGAGATTCCAGAATTCATTTCTCGCATGACTGGAATTACCGATAGCCAACTTGCTCGGAAGCCAAAATTTGCAGATATCGCCGAAGACTTACTTTCGAAATTTGAAGATGCTATTTTTGTTGCGCACAATGTTAATTTTGATTA
>CAYQJW010000031.1:4928-6831 GCA_964418025.1 uncultured Candidatus Saccharibacteria bacterium
CAGGTAACTACAAAAACCAGAATTGTTAAACCGAAACTATTTCCAGTATGAAGCTAGCCGCAGAAAAGCATTTATCAAAAGTTGATCCAAAATTTGGCGAGTTAATCAAGACCGTTAATTTACCTGTGCAAAGAAAATCTCGTCGCACTCACTTCGAGGCTTTAGCAGAAGCCATTGTTTCGCAGCAGCTTTCTGTTAAAGCGGCGGATACAATCTTCTTTCGGTTTGTGGCTTTATTTGGAAAGTTTCCAAAACCTGAGCAAATTCTTAAAATGAAGGATAGTAAACTCAGAGAAGTAGGTTTGTCTTCTCAAAAAATTAGTTACATCAAAGATTTAGCTACTAAAGTATTGTCAAAGGATCTAAGATTAAATACATTATCAAGATTGGACAACGAAGCAGTGATTACCGAGCTTATAAAAGTAAAAGGTATAGGGCGGTGGACTGCAGAAATGTTTTTGATGTTTAGTTTAGTCCGCCCAGATGTGTTTTCTACAGGGGACTTAGGTTTGCGAAACGCCATTATCAAATTATATAAATTAAAAAAACCACCCACAGAAAAACAACTCGAACGCATTACTAAAAAGTGGTCACCTCATCGCACTACCGCATCACGTTATCTCTGGAAAAGTCTGAATAATAAATAAAACCCGCTAGCTTAGCGGGTTTAAGTTTTTATACAAAGGTCATATAAATGATGGTTTAGGTTTCATATGTTTGTCTAAGACAGATATAATCCCCAAAAATTTATTATGATCCCATTTGATTTGCAGGTCTAACCAACATTCTCCTTCAGAGCGTTGCCAAACTACATGTCTAAGGGAGTGGAATTGTATAGCCAAGCCTTGTCTGGTGTAGGGGTAAATGCTTTCATGAACAAGAAAGTAAGATGTTGTTAGAACAATCGAGCCACTCAAAGGGCATTTTAACCTATTCGGATCGACCCATGATTGTACTCCCAAACAACAGTGCCTGTCTTCTGTCTCTACTCCGTCTTCGATGGTTAACCTAGCCTCTAATTCGGACCAGTTTACCCCCATGGCTCCACGAGCCTTTATTAACGGGATAAATTCATCACAATCCGGTGTCGATAGGCCAAATCCATAAGCAAAAATCAGATCAGATTCCATAATTTTTATATCCTCCTTGTGGGTAGTTTAAACTTATAATAATCTTTTAAAAATCCCTTGACAAGCCCTATAAAAACACTTAATATAGTAGAAGGATTAAACAGTAATCCGAATAAGGAGATTTAAAAGACAAAACAACCTCAATTCCACCTGGATGTAACTACGGTGATTATCTAGGGCCAGACGACGCTTTGCTAAATTTTAGCGGGAGCCCAAGCTGGGAAGTGAGCACTTCAAAGGTAACTTTGAGTGTTTTTTATACTCCCAAATCGATCAATTTACTTTCATACTCAGCCCTCTATATATAGAGAACAAGACTGAGAAAAAATCGAACTAGCCTCCTACTTCAATCGGTCGCTTACCTCGATCAGAATGATAAAAATCATCAGTACTTTGACAACTACATAGTGATTGAAATGTTGTACAAAACTATGCCGCAATTTCTGAGCGCAAGCAAAGAAGGAGCGGTTGTAGATTGTCGCCTATATTTAAAGAGAAGTGACGGGCTTGCCCGTTGCGTCTGTTTGTATGGGAATTGATTACGTCAAGTTTTTTGAGTTCAATAATACTTCAAACGTTTGATAGAACGTTTTAAAACAAATCTATCGCCAAGTTCTCCAATGAGCACTATACACTTCGGTGTGTTATTAGTGTGAGAACAAACTCTCATGAAGGTTTATAACTAGTTTACTAGTTATAGGTTGGATTGGTTTTATTTTAAGAGTTTGATCCTGGCTCAGGATGAACGCTGGCGGCGTGCCTAAGACATGCAA
>CAYQJW010000032.1:0-6725 GCA_964418025.1 uncultured Candidatus Saccharibacteria bacterium
AATCCTTCCAAGCTTGATCAGTTCAAGGCTTTCTTTCGTTCCGCGTCGTTCAAGGTATATTCTTTAGATGATGTTGGTATTGAGGGAGAAGTCGAAGAAAATGGTGAGACTTTGGAAGAGAATGCGATGTTAAAAGCACTTCATGCTTTTAATAAGTTAAAATCGCAGAAACGCTATTGGATCATTTCTGACGACACCGGTTTCTATATAAATGCCTTAGATGGTCTTCCAGGTATTAAAGCTACTCGCTGGGCCGGAGAAGACAAAACCACCGAGGAGATTACTCGTTACACTCTCGATCAGCTTAGGGAAAGTCATAATAGAGACGCCAAGTTTGTGGCTGTAGTGGTGATAATCTCTCCAAAAGGTGAAGAAGTAATTGTCACCGGAGAGGTTACAGGCAAGATATTGCGTCATCCAAGAGTTAAGCCTCAACCGATGATGCCTTATAGTCCTATATTTGTTCCGGATGGGTCAAAGAAGGTCTTTGCTCAGATGACACCAAACGAAGAAAACAAGATATCTCACCGCGGTATCGCATTCCGTAAAGCCAGAGCCTTGTTGGAGAATTTCCTCTAATAAGCATAAACCGAGTAACTCTCGGTTTTTCTTTTAGCCCTTAATTACTATTTACTCTATAATATAGATACATGAACCAAAAATATTGCAGTATAGACCTTGAATTTACTGGGTTTGACCCAGAAAAAGAACAAATCTTAGAAATTGGATTTGCCTTTTTTGATGTATCTGATGAAGGGTTAGTTGCCACAGAATCATGGTCACAAGTTTTTAAACCTACTATCGAAGTGCATCAAAAGATTTTAGGTCTTACAGGAATTACTCAAGAAGAAATTGATGTCGCACCTTCAATAGGTGAGTTTAAAGATTTTTTATCAGAGAAGCTACAGGATGCAATCATTGTTGCTCATAATCCAACCTTGGATATTAAATTTTTAGAACTCGCTGGAGTTAAACTTTCTGGAAAGTCTATCGATACGTTAGAGTTAGTACAGTTCTTGTTACCGACTCACCATAGTTATAACCTCGAAAACTTGATGCACTATTTTGGCATTGCACATAAAGATAGTCATCGCGCATTAGCCGACTGTCTTTCCACAATTTCTTTGTTAGAAAAAATGATTGCAATCCATAATAGTTTTTCTGATGATTTAAAAACTGAATTGCGTGAGTTTTTAGACAAAGGTCAATTTGAATGGGCTAGCCTATTAAATTTAAAAATTTCTAATCATACAATTGAAGCCAATGATTCCTTGTCTCATGACCAGTTAGCTGATGATAAACTTATTTCTTTAGATCAAGAAGTTATAATTGATGATAAACATTTCTTACATGAATCACGCGTAGCTAATACTTTGCAAGATCAAGATGGTCGTTGGTTGTTAGTCATGCAAAGTAAACAAGAAGTTATTAAATTATGGCAAGCAGGTTTAGTGGAAGGTGTGTTCGAAACAAAAGATTTATTTGATAAAGAAAACTTTGAACAGTTTAAATTTTCTGCACAGTCTTCCGAAGAATATCGTTTTATTTTAAAAATTTTAGTTTGGTTACACACGAACTGGCAAACCAAAACTATTCTAGATTTAAACTTATCATTCTTCGGCGGTCAATTTAAAAATTATATTACTGGTGGTGATTATGAATCTAGTTCAAGTAGAATTGTGGCTTGTGATTTTAGAACACTTATAAATTTGACTGAAGGTTCTTTGGAACCAGATCGATCTTTGTTAGTTTGTGATTTACAAAAGTTTGAATATTTCTTAACTCACAATAGTACTGAGCGAATTAGCTGGCACACATTCAATTACATTTTGAAATCAATTTATAATCCAGAAACAGATTTAGGACAACAGAAGTTTAAAAAACAAGTAATCGAATTATTAGGAAGTGTAGATTTATTTTTTGGTTTGGTTCAACTTACTTTGCGTCGCCACCTTAAGGATTTAGATTACATTGCGATGGATGAATTAGAAGAGAAGTATGGCGTGTTCTATAATAGGCTAAACCAGGCTGCAGCCAATCTTACCGCAAGGCTTCAGACTTTGTCTGAGGCAAAGGGTTTCGACTCTATTTTAAGGTTGGCCAACAATCTTAATAGATTTTTTGAGCAACAAGACAATATGGTTAAATGGATAGAGTTGGCCGATGAGAACGTTACTTTACATGGTCAGCCAATCGAAATCCGCGACATTGCTACAAAGTTGTATAGCAACTACAACTCAGTTAAGTTCACAGATACACTCATAGAAAAGAATTTACTTTTTTACTTAGCCGAACGATTAGGAATTAATACTGAGATTGCCGATAATATTAACAATTACATTTCTGTTTCGCCACAGATGATAAACTTTGATTTGGCCTTCCCGCACTCAGCTCTACAAGACATAGGCGAAGAAAACTTTCCTGCTGTCGTAGTGTTTAGTGGACCAACTGGGGCAAAGACTTTTTACAAAGATCATTATATTGAACTATCTAATAGCTACAAGCTTTTTGCGCAAGAGTATTCTGGTAGTGGAAACAAAATCTTTAGAAATTTCCGCATCTTTCCTAATGCATTACTGCTTGCGACTAGCACATTTATAAATAAACAGAAGTATTCTGCGCCAAGCGGTGCGGTAATCTATTTAGCATGGCCAAATACAGACCAAAGCCATCCTTATGTTAAATCTTTGCTAGCGAACTATCTAGCTAAGTATCCAAATTTACTAAAGATATTAAATTTTAACGAATTTATAAGCAACCTTAAGCAGTTGTCTGGTTCAAAGTTGCCAAAAATTTATGTTTCTAACACGGTTGCCAACTCCGTCACCGACTTAGAAGCTTAAAAGTGTGGACAACTATAATTTTTGATTTATAAAAAATAATTATTCTTCAATTACTAATTGGTTGAAGTTGAATTATTGACAAGAGCAAAAAAATCTGCTAATATATAAAAGTAAAAGAAAGCTCTGACCTTTGAAAACAAAATAAAACAAACTGAACGAAGGAAATCTGCACTTTTAAGTATCTAGAGTGCTTGAAGGTAGCTTTCCTTTGAACTTCTCGTCATAGCCTGTTCCAATCTAGGCTGTATGAAAACCAAAATCAATGTAGGTTCTTTGCTGTCCTTAACAGCAACAAAAATTTTTCAAAAACAAAAACAAAAAAGAGAACAAAAAGTTTTAGGTCTAACGACCACAAGAGAAGTTTGGAGTGCAGTTTGACATCGATTGGAATGTAGACGCTTTCTTACGAGCTTGCTCGTCGGAACACTGGAAGCTATTAAGTTGGTAGCGACCGCGCATGCTTTAGGATCTCAAAAGTTGGGGTCCTACAGCATGTGCGGCGACTATCTGGAAGCTTTCAGATAGCGCCTCTATCAGGCCTGTTCATTATTATAATTTGGGGCCCATGATGGGGCGCTTTTTTGTTTGTAAAATTTTACTGGTAGGGTCTTGGCGAAGTTACGCTAAGCTTGTATAATACCAATATATAAATAGAGTAATTAATGACACGCATATGTTATCACAAGAATTTATTCAAGAGATGAAAGCAAAACTGTTAGCAGAACAGGAAATTTTAAAAAATGATTTAGCAGGTCTTTCCCAGCATTCAGAAGTTGGTGATGATTTGGACGAGAACGCAACAGAGTTACAAATGGATGAAGTTAATCAGAATCAGATCGAAAGAATGACAGCAGATCTTGTTAAAGTAGAAACTGCCTTAGAAAAAATTGAAGCCGGTACTTACGGAGTTGATAATGATGGTGTAGAAATTTCGGAAGACCGTCTGCGTGCAATCCCTTGGGCCGATAAAGCAATCTAATTTAGTGAACGAAGAAATCACACAATCAAATTTAAATTTAACCGAAAGATCTCGATGGTCGTTCGGTTTTTCGTTGCAAGTTTTTTTTAGCGCATTAGTTCTAATAACAGCTACTCAGGTAATTCGCTTTTTGGTTTTGCACTATGATCAACAAGTTTTTTTGAATGATAAGTTTGCGTTCAGTATTAATTTTCCTATTACTATAATTTACATTTTGTACGTGTTAGTTTTTGCAACCATGGGTTATTATTTAGTTCGTCATTGGAACTACCTCGCAACAAGATCAAGGCTTGGTTTTATTTTTATCCTATCAGGTGGTTTGGCAAACTTAGGAGAGCGAATTTATTTTGGCCATGTCGTGGATTATATTTTTATTCTTAACGGAGTCTTGAATATAGCGGACTTTTATATTTTTCTTGGAGTAGTCTTAGTACTAACCTCCAGAAATAATTCAGAAAAAATTTAAATTAGTTTTGCTTTTTCTTTAAGTGGATTTTATCGACCAGCTGTTAAGCTGGTTTTATGATACCTAAAATAATTACCGCCACTCCAAGTGGTTATCAAGCAAGTCTTGTTGAGATTGAAACTATCGTTAGCAATGGTCTACCGGTTACTATTGTAGTTGGTTTGCCAGACACTATAGTTCAAGAAAGTCGCGAGAGAGTTAGAGCCGCAATTAAATATAGCGGATACGCTTATCCAGCTTCAAGAATTTCTATCAATCTCGCCCCAGGGGATTTACCAAAAATTGGTAGTCATTTTGATTTGGCTCTGGCTTTATCTATTCTACTAGCCGATGGTTTGATTGAATTTAATCCAATCCACAAAATGTTCATCGGTGAACTAGCCTTGGATGGAAGGGTGAGGCCAGCTAGTGGCGTGTTATCAATGGTTTTAGCCGCAAAGCAAGCGGGGATAAAGGAAGTTTTTGTGCCACTAAACAATGGCCAAGAAGCTAGTCTTGTTAAAGGCTTAAAAGTTTTTGAGGTAACGAGTTTAGAATCTATTGTGAGTCATTTGGTTGGCAAAGATTTTTTACAGGAGACAAAGGTAAAAACCTTGCCGTCTCCTATCTCTGACGAAGTAGACTTTGCAGAAATTTCTGGCCAGTCTATAGCTAAGCGGGCCTTGGTTATTGCAGCCAGTGGATCTCATAATATTAGAATGGTTGGTCCCCCTGGTAGTGGGAAAACATTATTAGCTAAAGCTTTGGCTGGCATCTTACCAGATCTTACAGAACAAGAAATTTTGGAGACAACTAATTTGTATAGTCTCGCTGGTCGGTTGTCTGTTAATCAAGATAATAATCTCTACACATCTTCTATTGTAACTGCTAGGCCATTTCGGTCTCCGCATCATACTGCATCTAGTTTGGCGTTAATAGGTGGAGGTGGAAAACCTCGCCCTGGAGAAATCAGCTTGGCACACAACGGCGTATTATTTTTAGATGAACTCACAGAATTTCCTAGAAAAGTATTAGAAGTTCTAAGGCAACCACTAGAAGAACATAAGGTTATTATTAATAGAGCTCAAAGGAATATTACTTTTCCTGCAAAATTTATTTTAGTAACGGCTCAAAATCCATGTCACTGCGGGAATTACGGAGATTCCTTGTTAGATTGTATTTGTCATCCCTCGGAAGTTTTAAGGTATAACAAAAAAATTTCTGGTCCATTGTTGGACAGAATCGATTTACACATCAGTGTTCCTAGATTAAAATACGACGAACTTAATTTCACGGGTCTGCTATCATTGCCATCATCTATGCAAACATCTATGGAGTTGCGTAGGATTGTAAATTCTGCGAGACAAATTCAGAAACAAAGATTTTCTTATCAAGCGTCAGATAAAAAATTTGAATCAAAAACTAATAGTGAGATGACTGGCGAAGATTTAAAAAAATATTGTAGCTTACCAGAAGATGCAGAGAAGCTGCTACAACAAGCCGCAGGTAATTACCAACTTTCCGCACGTTCAATTGCAAAAATTTTGAAGGTTGCTAGAACAATCGCCGATATTGAGAACCAGGAGAATATACAAACATCTCATTTGGCAGAAAGTTTACAATATCGTATAATTAATACAACTTAAGATATGATATAATTGTTTTATATGCAAAAGAAAGTACGAAAAGCTATCATTCCTGTCGCAGGTTTTGGAACAAGATTCTTGCCTGCCACTAAGGCTCAACCAAAAGAGATGTTGCCCTTGGTTGATAAGCCAATTATTCAATATGTAGTAGAAGATGCTGTTTCTGCTGGAATTGAAGACATTATTTTGGTCACAGGATGGCATAAACGTAATATCGAAGACCATTTTGATTATCCTTTCGAGCTAGAAAAGCGCCTTGAAGAGTCTGGAAAGATTGAACAATTAGAAGAAATTCGCAGAATTGCCGAAATGGCTAATTTTTACTATGTTCGTCAAAAAGGTCCCTTAGGAAATGCGACTCCGATTTGGAATGCTCGCCAAATCATTGGGGATGAGCCATTTTTAGTGCTTTGGGGTGATGATGTTTTTGAGGCTTCTCCATCACGAAGCCAACAATTAATAGATGCTTACGAAAAGTATGGTGGCAGTGCTATTTTAGCCGGTCTAAATGCTAAAAACCCTCAAGATTATAAGAGATATGGGTATGCAGCCGGAGCTAAAGTCGGAGAAGGTGCTCTAAAAATTGATCAAATCGTAGAAAAACCTGGCAGACCACTAGAGAACGAGCATTGTGCTGTGGTATCTGGTATGTTATTTAGCTCCGATTATTTCCCTGCTTTAGAAGAATCCATGCGTCGCCATGAAGAAAAAAATACTCCGGATGAGCTGGTATATGTAGATGGGGTAAATATTTTATTAGAGCAAAATAAAGACTGTTATGCTATAGAAATCCAGAATGGAAAATATTACGA
>CAYQJW010000033.1:0-2755 GCA_964418025.1 uncultured Candidatus Saccharibacteria bacterium
TGATTGGTGGAACTCACGGTAACGAACGCACTGGAGTTGATTTGGTTTTAGATTTCCGGAATAAGCCAATCGCTTTTATTAAACCAATCATAGCTAATCCAAAGGCTGTAAAAAATAACACTCGCTATGTAGAAACCGATTTAAATAGAAGTGCAGGAAATAAGTTAGCTGTGTCTTATGAGGAAGTTTTGACTACCAGTTTAGCCTCCAAAATTAAGCAAGCAGACTTGGTGATTGAATTCCATAACACCACAGCAAAAAATAACACTTGTGCGATTGTAACAACTAAGCCAACAAAGCTACATTTTCTTTTGGCCAGTCACTTCGGGTTGGGTAAAGTTTTAGTTATGCCACCCAGTGGTTCTTTAAGTGGGATTAAATCTAATAAATTTTTTAGTTTAGAGATTTCAAACTCAGATAAAAAGTTTACCAATATTAAATATCTAAAAGAAAAATTAATTAAGTTGAATTCTGTAAATGGCAAAACAATTGTTCAGTCTAAACAGTATAAATTTGTAGGGGTATCTGTAAATAAAATTACACTCACGAGATTAGGAATATCTTTAAACAAACTTCAAAACTTTCAAGTGTTTTCTAAGCACGTTGCAAGGATCTTAAATCTACCTTCCAGTAGAAAGTTTTGCCCAGTGTTCATTGGAGAAAAAGCCTATGGTAAGGACTTCGGCTTTCATATAGTTGAGCTTATTAATTAGGTGGTATTTTGATACAATGAATATGCATGAAATATCTATTAATCATCGTCGCTATTCTAGTCTTATACGGTTTGGTTACTTACGGCCGTCTTCGGTATTATGTTCGTTTTTCACCAAATCCTGAAATCGTTCAGTCAGATTTTGTTAAAGGCACTGGCCCATCTCTGAAATATATCGCAGCTGGTGATAGTACAGCAGTAGGTATCGGAGCTTCCACGGTAGAGGGTACTTATGCAGTTAAAATTGCCCAAGAGTTGGCAAAAACTAATTCCGTTACTTACAAGAATATTGCTGTGAGTGGTTCTAAAACCAAGCATGTAATTAATAATCAGTTACAAGAAATTATTAAATTTAATCCTGATGTAATTACAATCTCGATAGGCGCTAATGATTTAACTCACCGAATCCCTCCAGAACAAATTTTAAAAAACTTTCAAACCATAGTAACAGAGCTCACTGCCCAAACCCAAGCCAAGATATATATCACTAACATTCCAAATTTCACTGGAGCAAACTTACTCCCTTGGTTGTACATAAAATATTTAGAACGAAACTCAGCACCAATTAATAAACAGTTGCAAAGTTTAGAATCTGATAGGGTAAGGTTGGTTAATATTCACGACTTTGGCTGGGACAATTATCCAGATAAATCAATCACCTATTCTTTAGATAAGTTTCACCCAAGTGATATAGGTTATCAAAATTGGGCTAACGCGTTTATGAGTAAGATGAAATCTGATTTAGAGAAATAGTGGAATTTTGCTATACTAATTGATATTAATATTTTATTATGAAAAACCTTGCAGACGTGCTCAATAACTCTCGCGCTATAGCTATATTTGTAGTTTTGGCCTTATTTGTAACTGTTATCTTTGGTTCTATTTATATGACGGCCCAGCAAATTTATCGGGCTAATGCTAATGATCCTCAGGTAGAAGTTGTTGGTCAGGTTGCAGATCTAATGAATCAAGACATTCCATTAGACGCAATTGTAAGTGAGGCTGAACAAGTTGATATGGCCGAAAGCCTTGCTCTGTTTGTAATGATTTTTGATAAGGATAAAAATCTTGTAAGTTCATCTGCGAAATTAGGCCAAGATACACCAGTTCCACTAGCTGGAAACTTTGACGTCGCACAGAACACTGGCGAAGATCGATTTATATGGGAACCAAAAGACGGTGTTCGTGTAGCAGCTGTTTTAAAACAAGTGGATGACAAGGGCTATGTTCTAGCCGGTAGATCTTTCAAAGAAATCGAAACTCGAGAAGGGGATTTAGCAAAGATTTTGATTATCGGTTGGGCTGTAAGTATTTTGTTAAGCTCATTGCTCAGTTTGATTATTCGCCCACGACAATCCCTAGCTATTATCGAAGAAACCAACGTGACTGTGGTAGAAGACAATTCTAATAGCTAGATCAAAAGCACAACAGAAAAATATGGAAATAAAAAAACAGGGGACAGCTAATTGCTAATCCCCTGTCATTTTTAAATTTTATTCTTTTGAATAAGCTTCTCTGGTACCTTCAATATACTCGATTGCCTTTTCCTTATTCTCAAACCCACCGATACTTACTTGCTTGTTTTCTAATAGTTTATAAGTTTCGAAGAAGTTTTTAATTTCCTTTGGAGAATGTTCAGATAAATCATCCAATGATTGAACATCTCTAAAGCGAGGATCTTCTGTTGGTACAGCTAAAATTTTGTTGTCGATCTCTCCACCATCAATCATATTCATATATCCAATAGCTCTAGCTTCTACAACTGCTCCAGGAAAAATTGGGTTTGTAGAGAATACTAGTACATCTGTGTGATCACCATCATCAGCTCGAGTTTCTGGAATGAAGCCATAATTTGCTGGATATCGTTGTGCAGAAAATAGTACACGGTCAAGTTTGATTATGTCTAACTTCTCATCATATTCATATTTGTCTTGGCTGCCTTGAGCGATTTCGATAATTACATTAAATTTCTCAACATCACCAAAAGGTACATCTTTAAGTCCCATAGTATTTCATTAATTATTTTATGGATTAATTATATGC
>CAYQJW010000033.1:2855-6406 GCA_964418025.1 uncultured Candidatus Saccharibacteria bacterium
GGGGTATATCAGTATTAAGGGAAACGAAATTGCTACTCCCCTGCTACAAAAAAATTTTTTAGAACACGAAAATATTGCTGTCACAGACGATCTTAAAATAGACATCAAAAAATATCGTTACCACTTCCCTATTTAATTATGAAAATTTTAATAAAGGTTTTAAAAATTTCTGCAGTCATAGTAGGTTTAATTTTAGTTCTGGACGCAGGATTGATTTTAACTTTTGCCAATTGGCAACCGACTATTACCAAAGCTGATTCCGTTATTATTTTAGGTGCAGCTATTAATACTCCCGCCTTAACAAACCGCACGTTAACAGCATTGCATTTATATCAAGATGGGAAAGCCGACAGTATTATTTTATCTGGTGGAAAGATTGCCGATGCCGACATCTCCGAAGCACAATTTATGCAGAAGGTCATTATTCGTAATACTGCTGACCCTATTAACTACATAATGGAAGACCAGTCTCACACTACCTATGAAAACATTAAAAATTCAAAAGCTAAGATAGGGGATGAAGATTCGATAATTATTGTTAGTGATAAGTTTCACTTAGCACGTGCTTTTTTAGTAGCTAAACGAGCTGGATTCGAAAAAGTACAATGGGCGTCGCCGCAACCAGATTACTACTCTAAACAGGATTTGCATTATTATTATATCCGCGAGTTTGTAGCAATTATTAGTTATATTCCCAAATTTATTTTCGGGTAAATAATTTGTGTAAAATAAAAACCCGCGATTGTTTGTCGCGGGTGTGTTCATTTCTGAACCTAAGTTTTAGACTAAGCCTAAGCTGTCATGGACAGCTTTTTTTCTTCTCTGCGAATGTTTTTGTTAACAAACGAAGTGAAGAGCCGTGCTCCTTCCTGAACGGCAAGCTTCGTGCTTTCGAAAGTCGCCTGAATCATTCGATCGTCGATAGGGAAGCGCTTAAGCTTATCGATGATCCGGTTCTCGATTTGCAACACCTTGCTAGGTCCTGCCTCCCGCCAGAATTCTTTGTGCATGCCAAGGAACATTCCAAAGGCTCTCACAAAGTTTCCTTTCACTTGGATGACCTTGTCGGCCACAGTAAACGAATTGATGTTCCAGATCTCGTCGTAGATATCGAACATAATTCTGGCATTTTGCTTGAAGTTATCATCGCCATATTGCAAGCGAAGCTCTTCTAGCTTTTTCGGAAGTTCATTTTTCGTAGACCGAATCTCTCTGCCAGCAAGCATCGAAGCCACCGCAGAGCCATAGATAAGGCTCGTAAAAATGTTTTGCCTTTGCTTGACCTGTGACCACTGCACCTTTCCAAAAAGTGCATGCTCACGGGTTTGGGTCAGGCAATAAAGCATGGCGATCGAGGGCATCCGCAAGCTTTGATTTTTCATGTAGACCGATGGGCTCACTTTGATGTTGTCAAAGTTTACGACGTTAAATCTGTCGCTTTCCCATTCTTCACTTGTCTCCAAGAAGATCGTAGCTCGAAGGCGGGGCACTCTATCATTCATACCCTCCCGAAAAATTCTCTGCATGCCGCACTTTCGCTGCTGACCATCGATGATGTAGACCGGGTCACCAATCATCATAATGCGACTTTTGGCATCGATCTCCCAACCCTTCGTACGAACAGCGAGTTCGATCGGAGCGATTGGCTCCAGCTGTTGGGCAGCCGTAAAGATTTTTTCGATCTGCTTCGGAATCTCCTCCCTTTGATAAGAGGGGATCCAGATTTTTTCGAGTGAGTCCCACTCGACCTCTCCTGTGACAGAGATGGTGGCGTTGGATCTTTCTGGTTTACTAACGTTATATATTTCGATCATTTTAAATGAACAGCCTCCTTTTGTTTTTCTTGCTTGGCTTCAACTTATATTACAAGCCTTACCAACTAGGTATTATACCTATTTCTACGATTTTGTCAATGGAACGTAACAATGCTATAATCTACGTATGTATGAAAAAGAACTCCAAAATTTAGGGCTTTCCGAAAAAGAAGCCAAGGTTTACACCACAGCTTTAGAGCTTGGTGCAGACACAGTTCAGAATATTGCCAAGCAGTCTGGCATCAATCGTGCAACTACTTATGTACAAATCGACTCGTTAGCCGAGAAGGGTTTAATGAGTGAATTCGACAAAGGCAAAAAAACCTATTATGTAGCTGAATCTCCAAACCGTTTAAGGAATTTACTATCTTCCATAGAAAAAGAACTCGAAATAAAGAAAACAGAAGCTGGCACAATTATTCCAGGACTTTTATCTTTATTTGAAGGAATGGGTGATCGTCCTAAAGTTAGATTTTTTGAAGGTATGGATGGGGCTACAGCTATGCGCGATGAATTCTTAAAAGGCAAACATAAGTTTATCTACGGCTTTATCAATTACGATAAATTATTTGAATTTTACCCAGATCAACAGACCGGCTATACAGATCTTCGGGCTAAGAAGGGGATTAAGACTAAAGTTTTCTATTCCAGTAAGGAGCCAGTAAAAGATGCGAACAGCAAACAATTTTTAAGAGAAGCTAAATACATTTCTCCTAAAAAGATTGATTTATCTGCTTCGGTGACTCTTTCTGGTAATAAAATTGCTATCTCAACTTACTCAAAAAATCCGACCAGTGTAGTGATTGAAAGTGAAATTATGGCCAAAACCTTTGTTTCTATCTTCGAATATTTTTGGTCAATTAGTTAAAAATATACTGAATTTACTAGGCTATTTAAAAAAAACTGTCATACACCATTGACAGTTTTTTGTTTTTATGATAATATTACTCCGATTTAAACATCCGTTACGAGGAATCTAACTAGAGGAGGTTCGTCTATATGACAGGTGGTAACTGGTAAGGGGGCCACGGGGCCCCAAACCCAACTACAATCTGGAGTAATAGACCCGAATTAAAACTAGATACTGGTAATGTGTGTGAGTCAAAAAAACAGAAATAAATCAAACGGAGGTAATGAAATGAAGAACTATATCAATTTCGCTGGCGGCGACGTCGCTTGGTAAGAAGTCCATATCGGTTCAGAAGATAATTCTGCTCTGCAAAATCAACAATATGTTGGTTACGAGCGTCAATCAAATGAGATCATGAAGCTATGCTTTGGAATCAAATGATTGACGCTTTTTATTTTGCCTAAAAATTTACCTATATTTATTTAACAGTCATGCTATAGTATCATAAAATCTACACGATTTATCCTTTATTTAAGCCATTATTTAACTTCTTAGAATATTTTTGTCATTAGGTCTTGACAAAATAAATATTTCATGTATACTGAGTTGTAAGCTGAAATTACCAAAAACCAATAACACTTTTTTAACTCTCGCATTTACTCGATTTTAAATCGGGACAAATAATTCTGGCAGGCGGCTAGACTCTACGGGGTCAATAATCATATCAATGTTCGCCGCACAGAATACTGAGAATTATAAAGGGTGTTATAAGTGGCTGGTGTTTCGGCTTTTAAAATACTCAAAGCCTGTCTGCAGTGGAGACCATGCATACAAATAAAATTGATGTAATGGTTATCAGCTTACTCCATTTGTAGACAGCCTGGCGG
>CAYQJW010000034.1:0-6299 GCA_964418025.1 uncultured Candidatus Saccharibacteria bacterium
CCTGACGATAAAAAAATCCCTAACGCCCACAACCCAGCATGGCTTGTGGTGATCGCAAAGGATTTTTTTAATATTTGTTGAGTAGTCATTTATGCACCTGTGACTTCTTCAGGTAAAACTTCTGTGAATTCTGCAACCTTCTTTTTGGAAGCAGGAATGATATCATTTACAATTTCTTCAAACTGATCTTTTTCTAGAGTTTCATCTTTAACTAAACGCTCAGCAATTTTATCTAAGTAACTTCGATGCTCGATCATTAATTCTGTGGCTCGCTTTTCAGCGTCGCGCATAATACGTCGAACTTCATCATCAATCTTTTGAGCCACTGATTCACTATAATTCTTTTGTTCACTTATGTCGCGACCTAAGAATACGTTAGTATGATTTTCTCCTAGAGTAACTGGACCAAGTTCATCACTCATTCCATACTGAGTAATTAAACTACGCGCCATACCTGTAGCTACTTTTAAGTCATTACTCGCACCGGTGGTTAACTCACCATAAACCAGCTTTTCGGCAGCATAGCCACCAAGTAAAGCAGCGATCTCGTCTAAGAAACTACCCTTTGTGTGTAAGTGTTTATCTTCAATAGGAAGCTTCATAGTGTAACCAGCTGCCCGACCACGGGATAATACAGTAACTTTATGAATAGGGTCAGATTCAGGTAAAACAGCACCTACTAGAGCATGACCACCTTCATGGTAAGCTGTGCGCTTCTTCTCTTCTGGAGAAAGAATATGACTCTTACGAGACGGACCAAGCATAACTTTTTCGATGGCTTCTTTTAGCTCTTCGGTATTGATCTCTTTCTTATTAACTCGTGCTGCTAATATGGCTGCCTCATTAATAATGTTGGCAAGATCCGCACCAGAAAAACCTGGAGTGCGTTCGGCTACAGAGCGAAGATCAACATCTTTTGCCATCGGCTTGTTTTTGGAATGAACTTTCAAGATAGCTTCACGATCATTGATGTCTGGTAGATCCAATACAACTTGTCTATCAAAACGACCTGGGCGAAGTAAAGCAGGGTCTAGTACATCAGGACGGTTAGTAGCTGCTACAACAATTACATTAGTATCTGTTTCGAAACCATCCATCTCTACCAAAATTTGGTTTAAGGTCTGTTCACGTTCGTCGTGACCGCCACCAAGACCTGCACCACGTTGACGACCAACTGCATCGATTTCGTCGATGAACACAATACACGGAGCGTTACGTTTAGCTTTCTTAAAAAGGTCACGAACACGACTTGCACCAACACCAACAAACATTTCTACGAATTCAGATCCAGAGATATGAAAGAATGGTACGTTAGCTTCTCCAGCGACTGCGCGAGCTAATAAAGTTTTACCGACACCAGGACTTCCTAATAGTAAAACACCTTTAGGAATTTTTGCACCAAGTGCTAAAAACTTTTGTGGAAATTTTAAAAATTCTACAATTTCTGATAATTCTTCTTTGGCTTCTTTGCTTCCTGCTACATCATTAAAACGAACTTTGTTTTTCATTTCGTCAGACAACTTAACAGAAGACTGACCAAAAGTTAATGCGCGATTATTAGAGCCTTGTACTTGGCGCATTAAGAAATAGATAAATAAAGCGATTAAAATAAATGGAATCAAGAACGGTAAAATTGTCCCAGCCAAAACTGTTGCAAATGAGGAATTCTTAAATTCAATTTTTACTTTGCTAATCTTGTCTGTGCTAACTCCACTATCAATAAAGTATTGCGGAATTTCTGTATTACCACCAACTGTCGAAGATAGCTTGGTATCACTGTCTTTAACTTTGACAGTCAAAGCTTCTGGGCCAACTGTAATCTGTTCTACTTTTTCGTCTTTAATTAAATTAGTAATTTCTGAAAGTGGGACATCACGCACTTTATCATCACTGATGAAAGCGGCAATTCCGACCGAGACAATCAGAAAGACAATTAATACTAATATGATATTCTTAATAATTTTTCCCATAATATACTTTAATAATTGGTGCCGGGGAGAGGACTTGAACCTCCACGGGATTGCTCCCGCCAGCTCCTAAGGCTGGTGCGTCTGCCAATTTCGCCACCCCGGCATAAAATAAATAACCAGCATGCACTGGCTATATATTATACTAAATTCTTAGGTTTTATCAAATAGCTACCTATTTGTTAAATAATTGGTAATCGCCTGCACAACAGCATAAGAAACAATGATAATAGCTAGACCAATTAGTGCATTTACAAGGGTTTTACGTCCATTTGTAGATTGAGTTTCGTTTCCACGAGCTGTCATGAACTGATAGCCACCGATTATAATCATAATAACAGCCACAATCCCAGATAATCCAAGTAATATAGAGATAATCGCTGCTGCTAATTCTCCAATTGTGCCCTTCCCTGCAATACCATCACCGTCACCAAAAGGATTGTCTGGAATACAAAGTGGTCCTTTAGAGGCAAAGCCATCCGGACATTCACCAGAGTCATTTACATTAGAAGTAGAACTAGTATTAGTCTTTTTTGTAGTAGTGCCGTTTTTGGTAGTAGTAGTGCCTGTTTTTGTTGTTCCTGTAGTGCCAGTACCGGTTGTAGTAGTGCCAGGGTTTATACCTGGAGTAGGTTCAACATTACTAAGATCATAAAGATCTTTTCCAGAAACCTGACTGCGATTAATCAAAGCGACATTATCGTAATTTTTTGTATCGCTTTCGTACTTAGCACAAGAAATTTTCCCATTGGTATCTACCCCGTTATAAATTCCATCTTCACCACCAGGAATAACATAAACCAAACAAATAGCTTTAAAGTTTGTTGGTACAGAATCTGGCTTTATAGATTCGAAACCACTTGGGCAAACTCCTGTTGAACTTGGCCATGCAACTTCTCCGTCATTTGAATTTAAACACAACTTCGAAACCATCCCAACCAAAGCATTGGCCGGCTGTGCAGGAGTTAATACCAACAACAAACTAGCCAACAAGCTTATCGAGATAAATCCAAAAACAGAAATTTTAATACTGGATAAAAAAGTCTTAGAAGACATTAAGATTGGTCTGTTAAGAAACGGTAAACTACTTGAACTATGATGTAAGACAAAACGATTATCGCTAAACCAATAAGTGCGTTGACCAAAGTTTTACGTCCAGCCTTAGCTGTTTCGTCATTACCACCAGCATAAATATATTGATAACCACCATAGATAACAAAGATCACTGCAACGATTGCAGAAACATACAAAGCAATATCTATTACACGTTTAGCTAAACCTTCTGGTGTTGCATCTTTATCGACAATTGTTTCTGGGAACGCTTCGCTAATAGAATCTAATCCATCTTGAACACGATCACTACTAGACGATGTTGATGTGGCTGGGCTAGGGCTTGTCTGGGCATCTACTTTAGTGAGAGGAATCCAAGCAAAAATAGTTACAAACACTACTGCCATCATTACATTAAGAATACTTTGTTTTATCGACTGCTTCATAATTAAATATTAATTAAATAATTCTGGAGGGAAAATTAATAAATTTTGCCCCCAGAATTACCCCGCATACTAACTACTGCTAAATGCGGGATAAAGAATTAGGTACCGAATACACCGCCACCAGTGCTACCACCGGATACAAAACGGTAAACGATTTGAACAATTACGTATGATAGTACGATAATTACCACACCAATCAAAGCATTAAAGATTGCCTGACGGCCTGCTTTAGCACTTTCTTCATTACCACCGGCGAGAATGTAACGAAAACCACCGTAGATCAAGAAGATAACTGCCAAAATAAATCCTAATGCTAATGCCCAGTTAATAACTGTGACGAAGATTTCTCCAAGACCACCTTCATTACAACGAACACCTGTTTCTTCTGGACAGTCGTCAACAAACTGGTCAATCAATTGAGCGTGACCAACTTGAGGAGCTAACATCAAAACAGGAGCTAAAGCGATACCTAAAGTAAGGCTTACTGTAGCAATCCCTTGTACTACTGTTTTAAAATTTAGATTTTTTAATATTTGTTTCAAATTTCTCACCACCCTTCTGCTTTGAGCTTTTATACTCTTATCGCTTGTGCGAGTTACTGAGATTTATGCTATAAATTAGCAGAAAATCATTAACTATATTGTACTATAAATTTTGGTTTATTCAAAATAAAAACAAGGCTAGCCTTGTTTTTAAAATCTTTTAGAAAATTTGATTATCGACCACCAGATTAACGACAATTGTCACAATGGTTGTGGCTATAATAGCTATAGCGATCCCAGCAATTGTGTACATAATTATGTTCTTGCCTTTTTTTGTCTGGGTCTCGTTCTCTCGAGCAGTCATGTACATGTAGCCACCATAAATCAGAGAAATTACTGCACCTAAACCTAGAATATAGTACAGCCAGTAAACAATTTTTTTATAAACTTCTCCTTCAGAACAATATTTCGGTAACTCACCAGCTCTTCCACCACCATTAGCTTCGATTTGCGCCTGAAGACCATCACAACCCCATGTATCAACTTCTGTATCAGAAGTATTGGTAGGTTTATCTACCTTCACAGGATCTGCTGGTTTAGTTTTTGGGTTTGGAATGGTCGCAGGAACAGGGGGTTTGGTGTTTTGAGCATTGACCACAAATGGTAAAAACATGGCAAATATAATCGCTAGACTTACGAAAACTTTAAGTGTTAATTTATTTATAGAAAAGGTCATTGTTTATTTTTTAACTGATAATACTTTGAATAATTGCCACTATACTGAACGACAGCAAACTAATTACCAGCCCGCCAATCGCCCACATTATAGAACGCTTGCCTTTTGTAATCTTAGTTTCGTTACCATTAGCTGTAACCAAGTTGAAACCTCCAGCAATTATTACTAACACAGAAACCATGGCAGCTAGCATTAGAAGAATATTAATTAGTCTGATTATTAATTCTGGTAGAGTTTCGAATTCTAAAGGATTAGAAAAAGTCCCTAAAACTGTATCAAAGCTAGCACCTGGAATCACATCAGCTACGGAATTAATTTGATCATTTGATAACCCTGCACCTCCCGAAGCTCCATCGCCATCTGTGGTACCAATTGTCCCACCACCAGTATCTGTGCCACCACCTGTTCCGTTTCCAGTGCCAGTGCCTGTCCCTGAACCCCCAGATTTATTACGAGCAGTCGCTGCAGCGGAGGAAGCTTCTAGACTAGAAGCAATCTGCAGGCTAGTTATAGCAGCTTGTTCGTACTGCTGGCTATTAACATAGTGCTTGGCTGCGGCAATGATTCCAATTTGTGACTGCAACTCTGCAAGAAGTTTATTATCTGTCGCTTTACCTACAGCTGCTGTTACATAACCATTCACTAGATCTAATTGGGCATTACCACTGCTATAATTTTTATTATTAATATCGGTGCCAGCCTTCTGGGCGCTGAAAACGGCTTGTGATATCAGTTGCTTTTCCGCATCAGTATACTTTGCGTTTACAAAACTTGCTAATAGTATAAATATTAACAAAGATGCCAAAACAGGTACAAACAAAGCAACGATTTGTTTAACAAAAGACTTGGCTATGCTATCGAAGTAATTAACTCTCATTATTTTTTAAGTATTATATTTTATCTAAAGTAAACTCTGAACAATATTAACCATCGCAAACGCACTAATAGAGACAACCAGACCAACGACGGCCCACAAGATGGTAGTTTTTGATTTTTTGACAGTGGTTTCGTTACCACCATTAAACACCAACATGATTCCACTGATAATAATTACAATAGTTGCTACCATTGCAATAATCATTAAGGTCCAATTAATCAATTTTGTTACTAGTTCGGATACATCATTTAAACCACTAGGGTTTTTAATACTCAATGTACCCTCCCAATCAACTCCATCATAACTTCTAGCAACATATTCCGCTGCTTCTTTTGGGGTAGATGCTGCTGTGGTAGCAGCTGCAAGAGCAGTCAACTCCGCACGTTTTTGATCAGCAGCAGCTTGAGCTATTTGCTTAGCCTTTGCATCTGGTGTTCCTTTCTTTAATTCAGCAGCATAAACCTTGTTATACTCTGTTTGCACCGCTGCTTCTATATCGGCGAGAGCTTTTTTCTTTGCAGCCTCATCAACAACTGGTGTGGGTGCAGTACTACTGGTAGTACTAGCTACTTTTGTGTTAGAAGAAGTAGTTGAAGTTTTCGTGGTTGATGTTTTAGTTGTAGGTTTTTTTGTGTTAGCTTTTACAGCAGCAGCTTGAGCTTTGGCGGCGGCGGCTTCTTGAGAGTTAGTTCCACCATATGATTGTCCACGTATACTCCCTACTGCACTACCACCAATGCC
>CAYQJW010000035.1:0-2272 GCA_964418025.1 uncultured Candidatus Saccharibacteria bacterium
TGAGTGCATCAAATGTATTGCCACGACAATACGGGTCCTGGCTAAATAGTTAATTTAATTACATGGCTCAAATCAAAGGCAAAAACAAAAAAATTCGTATCGGTGTTATATTTGGTGGTAAGTCTTCGGAGCACGAAGTGTCTTTACAGTCCGCAAAAAGTATTGTCAGCGCTTTAGATAAGGATAAATACGAAACTGTTCTAATAGGAATTGATAAGCAGGGTCGTTGGCAATTACAGGATAATTCCAAATATATTTTAAATAGTTCGGATCCGAAATTAATTAAACTAAATAAATCTAGTATTAATCTATCGCTTGTTCCTGGTACTACAGGTCAGCAAATGATTGTTCCCGTTAGTTCAAAATCTGCTCCATACATTGATGTGGCTTTTCCTGTTTTGCATGGTACTTATGGTGAGGATGGTACTGTTCAGGGATTGTTAGAAATTTTAGACGTGCCTTACGTTGGCGCTGGTGTTTTGGGTTCCGCAGTTGGAATGGATAAAGATGTTATGAAGCGATTACTCCGTGATGCTGGCTTGCCAATTGCTAAATTTGTTACTGTGGTGCGTGGGCATCAAATTACCTTTGCCACCATAAAAAAACAACTTGGTTTGCCGGTGTTCGTAAAACCAGCAAATAATGGTTCGTCAGTAGGAGTAAGCAAAGCTTCGACTCAAAAAGAGTTCACAAAGGCAGTTATCGAAGCGTTTAAATATGACGATAAAATTTTAATAGAACAATTTATAAATGGACGTGAGATAGAAATCTCTGTTTTAGGAAATGATAATCCAATTGCATCTGTGGCTGGCGAGGTTACTCCAACTCATGATTTTTACTCATATAATGCCAAATATATTGATGAAAATGGAGCTGCTTTGCAGATTCCAGCTAAGCTTCCTAAATCAGTGCTTAAGAACCTACAAAGTGTGGCCGTAGAGGCTTACACAGCTCTATGCATAGAAGGAATGGCTAGAGTTGATTTGTTCTTAACAAAAAATAATGAGATTGTAGTCAACGAACTTAATACAATTCCTGGCTTTACCAAAATTAGTATGTACCCAAAACTTTGGGAAGCTTCAGGCGTGCCTTATTCAAAATTACTTGATGCTCTTATAAAATTGGCAATCGATCGCTACAACAAACGAAAGAAATTAAAAACCACTCACTAAATGTTTTTTAAAAAGAAAAAACCAAAATTAGATGCGAAAGTTCGCTTCCAGCACAAGCAGTTTACCACCAAACTTGGTTCAGCGCGTTCATATCGACGTAGTACCGTAGCTGTACCAGAAAGTAATTATCAAAAGTGGTTAAATAAAATTGGCTTGGGCTCACTATGGTCTCAGATTTTAATAGGGGCAATTATTTTAGCTGGATTGTACTTGGTTTACTTCCCAAACTTTTTAAGCATCAAAGAAATTTCTATTTCTGGATTATCAGAATCGCAGGCCCATGATTTAGAAAGTAATATTCGAGATCAGATTACTGAAAGTAAATTTTATACAGCTCAAAATAATCTTTTATTATTTGATCCTGATTTAGTGCAGATTGCCGCTTCCAAATTGAGCAGCGTTAATCAAATTAGCAAGGTTAAGAAAAATTATAAGACTAAGACTATAGAAATTTTTGCAGAGGCAAAATATGAAAAGTATTTAATTGCTACACCAGATAAAGTTTTTGATGTTTACAATGACGGTAGTTATAAAGCAGAATCAGGGGTGTTAAGATCTGATTGGGCCGCCATAGAAAATCCTTCGATGGCCAAGATTCAACTATACCAGGGAGTTAACGCTCAAAATGGTCAGCAATTTTTTGATGACAAACTCAGAGATTTTATGAACATTCTTAGCGATCAACTTCGCGTCTTAGATACTTACCAGTTAGCTTATTACAGCTTTAAAGAACCAGAAGCCGAAGTTGCCCCAGTAGTTGAACCTGTAGAAAGCGATTTAGAGTTAAGAGGTATTTCTACTCCAGAAGAGCGTAATATAGATGTTCCTACTGACCCTGCTACTCCAACTAAACCGCCAGAACCAGTTTTACCGCCGGAACTCAAGCTTCCATTTTCTAGCTCCGAAGTGAATGCAGTATTTTACAAAGGATCAGATAAAAAAAGGTTATTTAAAGTAGTTTTTGATTCAACGAAAGATTCTCAAAAAGCCGTGAATGATCTTAAGATCTTATTACTCCAAACTAGCCCAGATCGTTTTAATCAGCTTTCGTATATTGATATGCGGATCGATGGTAAAGCATATATCTGTTTGTTAAATTC
>CAYQJW010000035.1:2372-4774 GCA_964418025.1 uncultured Candidatus Saccharibacteria bacterium
TTCCAATAACGCCAGAAACTAAACAAGTTTAATACCACTAGAATTATCAAAACAAGCTGAGTGAGGCCCCGAATCTTTATTTGCTGTAACCATAAGGCTATAAGCATCAACAAGAAAGGGGAGGCGAATAGGAAATATCTTACTAAATAAACTGAGGAGTTTCCGCCTTGGATTTTTGCTAAGACAGCAAATAAAATACTACCCGCAAACGGTGCAATAAACATGGCCACAATAAGCCATTTTTCTGTCTGTTGGTAACTTCTGATGGCTTTCCAAATAGCCCATATAACAACTAATAAGACCAAAACGATTATCCATTTACTAGCTCCATCAATGCGGAACATTAGGTCGTATATAGTAGTAGGAATACTCCATTGGTCCATTGGTGGGATCCAATAACCACCACCAACCTGTTTATATTGAAACAAGAAGATTTTTAGCCAAGGTAAAAATAGTACACCGATTCCAATTCCAGATAGGATCAGCCATAGATATTTAGTAAATTGCCATCGGAAAGTTTTCCATAGGTAAAACATCCCAAATAATCCTAACGCTGCCACAGAGAATAATAAATAATAGTGGGTGTACGTTAAGATAGAAGCGCTGATTGTAAAAGCAAAATAGGCACCAAATAATTTTTTCCAACTTGGTTTGAGAATTAATCCAGTGGGTTGATAGTAATTTTTTGTAGTTGTTAAGGCTACTAGAAGTAAGTATGAACTTAAGACTACAAAGAATGCACCCATTGTGTACATTCGAGCTTCTGTTACGTATTGAATTTGGAAGGGGTTAACAGCTACCAAGGCTGCAGCAATTAAAGCTGTGTTGATGCTTCCAAAAATTCGTTTTACAAGAAGATAGGTGATAACAATTGTAGCTACTCCAAACAACACAGACATAGCTCTTAGACTGAACAGTGAATCACCCAAGACATAATGCCAGATGCGTAAGAAATAGTAATACATTGGAGGGTGAACATCTAGACCGATGCGGTAGGTCATCTCTCCCCATGAATATTTAATTAGTAAGGCAGAAAAAGCTTCGTCGTGCCAAAGTGAAATCGCAGTGAGTTTGTACAATCTCAATAATAACCCAGCACCTGTAATGCTAAGTAAAATCCAATACTTATTTAAAAACGTGATTAGTCGTTGCATAAGAATTTAGTTTATCACATATATAGCCATGACAGTTTGACCGAACTTATTTCTGGTCTCTTGTTTAAGGCTTGCTTCTGGATGATATTGTTTAAACTTTTTGATGTCAAAAATACTAGATTGAGTAAAGACCAGTACGTCACCAGATTTTAGATCAGTTAATTTCCATGAATCTTCGGGGTCTACTTGAATGTATGGATTCCCAACATCGGATGTGATGTAATCCACTGTCTGGACAGAGAATTTATCAAGTATCAAATAGGTTTTATTTTGGGCATTTGCTTTTGTTGGGCCTTGCTCTATAAAGTATTCTGTTACCACAGTAAGATCCTTGCGGAATGCATAAAAATTCTCTGGACTGTTATAGGCTTGAACAAAATAAAGGATATAAGTTTGGGACGTTAAAGCGACAACAAACACTACAAACATTGCTTTTACGGCGCTGGTAATGAGTTTTTGCTTCCATGTCGAAATCTGCATCATATATGGGTGACCGATAGCCTCGGCTCTGTCTTTGACTGCCCAGACTCCAATGGCTGCCATTATAAATACTACAGGAATTGTTCCTATTGATCTTAAACCATGAGGGATTCCTTCGGCTGTTGTGACCACAGGGATTAACATAGACCAAAACCAACCGGCTAAGGCAAAGTATATCCAATCCTTTTTGTATTTGTGTGGCAAAAATGTATAACGCGCTGCTTTTATGGTTGCCATTAGCAATCCAATTAAGAAGAAAGGAGAGATAATAATAGACAAGAAAGGTTGTCCAGAAATATTATGGCGCCAGTTTAAATCACCGTCAGTAAAGTAGGCCTTTAAACTTAACCATGTAACTTGCCCAACAGTACCAATGAGATCGCCTTGGTTTAATTCGGGGTTAAACACCGAGACTTGGCCACTTCGGCCTATAAAAGAACCGGGGTGAGTGTAGAAGTAGTGGAACAGGGGAAATATAACTACCGTAAAGACCAGCCCTGCTAATATCGTAGGTAAAAAGAATTTTTTAATCTGAACAAATCGTGGGGTCTTTATAATATCAACCATCATTGGCCAGAAAACTACAATTGCCAATACCGGTGCAAAAATTCGATAAGCGATATAAGTATAAAAACCTAAGGCAAAAGCAATGCCTGTTCCGATTGCTAACCAATAACGTTTCGCTAAGGTTTTAGCCTGATACGCTGCTACCAAAAAATATAAAGTTAAAGTTGTGAACAAGGGGATTAAGTTGGCACGAAAAGCTGT
>CAYQJW010000035.1:4874-6262 GCA_964418025.1 uncultured Candidatus Saccharibacteria bacterium
TTTTAATTTATGAATCAGGTAGCAGTTTTTAGAACTCGCACAAAAATTGATCGATTGTGGGAAATTATACCAGGTATGTCTTTTTGGACAGTTTTTTTTGGTGCCATTTTACTTTCATACTTCCAACCAATGTGGGCAGCTATTTTTATAGTTTGTTTTGATTTGTATTGGGTACTCAAGGCTTGTAATGTGGCCATTCATCTTATAGCTAGCTATCGACGGTTTCGTGTTTATGTAACTTTAGATTGGTTAGAGTTTGTTGAGCTTCTTCCACAACGAGAAAAGTTAATTGAACTATACAAATCTCGCATTCCCACTGCGACCCGTTCATTAGAGCGAAAATTTTATCGACAACAAATTAAGCGTTTAAACCGTCCCATTAATAATGGTATTATCGATCGGCATTATCGAGATTTTCATCACGTAATAGTTGTTCCTTTTGTAGATGAAAGTTTTGAGGTATTAAGTTCAACTTTCGAGGCATTGGCAGAGGTTCAGTATCCAAAAGATCGAATGATGATTATTTTAGCTACTGAAGAACGAGCTGGACAGCAGGCACAAGTGGTTGCTAAACAGGTTCAAGAAAAATTTGGTACAATTTTTGCCAAAATGTTTTTAACTATCCACCCTGATGGTATGCCAGGTGAAATTAAAGGTAAGAGTGCTAATGCCAGTTATGCTGTTTCGACTACTGTTCCAGAATTAGAGAAGTTAGGTATTAAACAAGAAGAAGTTTTAATTTCCAACTTTGATAGTGATACAATTGTCCATCCTCAGTATTTTACTCGAGTGATGTATGAATTTTTAACAAACCACAAACCTTATCGTCGCAGTTATCAACCGATTTCTGTGTACAATAACAATATTTGGGATAGCCCAGCTTTTATTAGAGTGGTTTCTGTGTCCAATTCGTTTTGGCAGTTTACCGAAAGTTCTCGTCCCGACCGCTTACGAACGTTCTCTTCTCATACCATGACTCTAAAGGCATTAGTAGAAATTGGGTATTGGAAGAAAGATATTATCAATGAAGATGGTTATGTATTTTGGCAATGTTATTTGCACTACAAAGGGGATTACGAAGTTGTGCCGTTGTTTGTGCCTGTATCTTTGGATACTTGCTTGGCCGACACTTTTTGGCAAACATTAAAAAACCAGTACAAGCAAAAGAAGCGTTGGGCTTACAACGTGGAATATTATCCTCACTTAGTTCCTGCGTTACTAAAGAGTAAAGCTCCGTTTGTTGACCGAATGTACAAGCTGTTTCAGTATGTTGAGGGAAACTTTAACTGGGCAACTGCAAGTTTGTTAATTTCTATTTTAGGATGGCTGCCATTATTTTTAGGTGGACCTGAGTTTCAACAAACAGTCGTAGCTTATAACTTGCCAAC
>CAYQJW010000036.1:0-3341 GCA_964418025.1 uncultured Candidatus Saccharibacteria bacterium
AAAACAAAAACACACAACTTCACGCGCACCGATAAGAGTGTTCATAATGTTGTGTGTTTTTGTTTTGCTTCAAGCAGACTCGTAAGCCGAATTTAGTTTCTAAGCGATAATCTATCTGGGACTGTTGTTACCAACAGCCTCGCGCTGTCTACCTAATTTGACATTGCACTCAAGTAAGAATTTAGCCGTTTCACCCGCTATGTTACCATAACGGTTAATCCGCATCATTTGCATGGACGGACTTCTTTGCATTTCTGCTAAGACGTCACTGTTCGCATCTCGTAAGTTACCTTAGACGGGAATTACCCGCTACCAGCTGTTAATGACTCTATAGAGGGCATCAACGTGAGTGTTCGGACTTTCCTCTCCTTAAATCAACTTGCGTCAATTTGCAGAGTAATCGCTCGATCTGCTTAAAGCCTCAGTATAGTGCCATATATGTTGAATTTTGTCAAATTCCTCAGCATTTAGTGATAATTTCATTAACCTTTAACGCTTCATTTGCCTGCTTATCAATGGTATAATTAAGCAAATTAATAAGAAATTATTTTGAAATCAGATTCAGAAGTAGTTTTGGCTCATGACTCTTTTACTCAGTATGGGGGTGCGGAACGAGTGATTGGAGCTATTGCCGAAATTTATCCAAATAGCGAAATATACACCTTAGCGACCGATAAAAAAATTGTTAAACATTTTCCAGGCAGAGTTTTTAAAACTAGTCTTGTTCAGTATTTTTATAATGTTATTCCCAAACTGCAATGGTGGTTTCCTTTGGCTCCTGTAGCTTTAAGGGCATTAAAGATCCGACCAGCTAAATTGGTAATGAGTAGTAGCTCTGCTTTCATGAAAGGGTTGCGAAAACCCCAAGGTTCTGTTCATATTGATTACTGTCACACCCCAACAAGATTTTTATGGAGTGACGCAGTGTATGCCGAAGGCGAAGTTTCTTGGTTATTGCGTGGTGTGATGCGTTTGTATTTACGCTGGTTACGAAAATGGGACATCGCCGCTAGCAAACGAGTTGATTATTTTGTGGCTAACTCAAAAGAAGTGCAAAATCGTATTAAGCGCTACTACCATCGTGATAGTCAGTTAATTTATCCGTTCATTGATGTAGATTTTTGGCAGGCTTCTGTCTCGAAGCAAGACTACTTTTTAATGGCTGGAAGAATCACACCATATAAGGGTTACGAAAATATCATTAAAATATTTAACCAACTGCAGATTCCTTTACATGTTGTTGGTGAAGGCCGCTACGCAAGTTACTTAAGATCAATCGCTAAAAGTAATATTACTTTTTTGGGAAAAGTTTCTGATCAAGTACTTCGCAATCAGTATAGTGGTGCCAAAGCATTTATCTACCCTCAGGTGGAAGATTTTGGTTTGATGCCATTAGAAGCAGCAAGTTGTGGCACTCCAACCATCGCACTTGCTAAAGCCGGAAGTTTGGAAACTGTAATCCCAGAAGTCACCGGTGAGTTAATAGAGCATTTTGATTTCCAAACCATGTCCAAATTTATTTCTAATTGGGACCAATCGAAATACGAACCATCAAAAATGCGAGAGCATGCCAACAATTTTAGTAAACAGATTTTTCAGGAGAAGATCTCTAAATTAGTAGAAAAGGTCATACATGAACATCACAATTGATCTCCGCAGTTTACATACCAAAGAGTTTAGTGGGGTGGAGTATTTTTCGGCGCAAGTAATTGAACAGCTTTTACAGATTGATAAACACAATCATTATCTTTTGTTTTATAACGGCTTTCAAAAAAAGTCTTTTGACCAATTTCATTTTGTAAACGGTAAATTTAAACAAACTCGAATTCCAAATCGGTTTTTGAATTTAAGTTATAAATTTTTGCGATGGCCCAAGTTGGAAAGTTTAACTAATGGTAATAACGTTGTCTTGTTTCCTAATCCGAGCATGGTTAGGTTACGTTCCACTACCAAACTTGTATTAGTGGTTCACGACCTCTCTCCTGTGTTAATGCCAGAAATGTATTCCTGGAAGGATCAGATTTGGCACAAGATGATTAACATCCCAGCTTTGTGTAAACGTGCCGATAAAATCTTGGCAGTTTCTGAATATACTAAACAGTCGTTAATCAAGGAATTTGGTATCAGTCCCGATAAAATTTCGGTGGGACTATTAGGCATAGACCATCATCGGTATAACCATAATCTTTCAGTAAGTGGAATGCGCCATGTTCGAAACAAATATAATTTGCCTGGTGAGTTCATTTTATTTTTGGGAACTCTTGAACCGAGAAAAAATTTATCTCGGTTAATCAAAGCGTTTGAATCCTTAGAGTCCGATCAAACCTTAGTTATAGCTGGTAAGTTAGGTTGGAAGTACGCCGAAGTAATGAAGATGATTCATACCAGCCCAAAACGAAAGCAAATTCAATATATAGGGTATATTAATGAAGAAGATAAACCAGCTCTTATCAAATTGGCTCGAGTCTTTGCGTGGCCAAGTTTATATGAAGGTTTTGGTTTGCCGGTTTTAGAAGCTATGGCTGTCGGGACTCCAGTGCTCACATCTAATGTAACCTCCTTACCAGAAGTAGTTGGAGATAGTGCTATGATTGTTAATCCATATAACGTTTCGGAAATCGCCAACGGATTAAAAATTTTGCTCGACAACGAAGAGGTTAGAGAAAATTATATCCGTAAAGGAATTGAACGAAGTCAGAATTTTGATTGGTCAAAGACTGCTCAGGTGTTATATAAACTATTAACTTAAGGTACTACATGAGAATAGGTTTTGATTTTAGAATGGGTGGAAGTATCAATGCCGGCATAGGACGGTATAGTTTTGAGTTACTAAAAGCACTTTTGGAACGTAATAGTTCTGACGAGTTTATCGTCTTTTACAATTCAAATAACGTAAACAACCATGATTTAGAAGTCCTAAAAGCATTAGGAGCAGAACTAGTGGAAGCTAACTTTAGGCACTACTCATTTGGGGAGCAAGTTTTGTTCCCACGCTTGTTAAATAAATTTAAATTAGATTTAGTTCACTTTCCAAATTTTAATGTGCCAGTGTTTTATTATGGAGCGTATGTAGTTACGATCCACGACATGGTTCATCATAAATTAAGTGGACATAAGAAGAGTCGCTATCTAAAGTTTTTGGCTTACAAATATATTATTAAACAAGCTGCGGTTCGAGCGAAGTCTATTATCACCGTCACAGAAGCTGCTAAAAAAGAAATTCAACTTTATTTAGAGATTGAAGCGGATAAGATTTTTGTGACATACGAAGCTCCGGCAGATGTTATAAAATCTCCTGGTGATTTTGCACGAATCAAAAGAAATTATCTTTTGAATTCACC
>CAYQJW010000036.1:3441-5861 GCA_964418025.1 uncultured Candidatus Saccharibacteria bacterium
CAACCTTTTTACCAAAGTATGCAAAAGAAGAGTTTACTACGAGCTAATTTATACTCTTGGCAAAATACTGCAAAGTTAACTTCAGAAATTTATCATTCTAATAAGTCTCTCAACTCTAGTCGCCCTGAGCGCGAAGAAAATTTCACACCTGAACTTGAATAAATAATTTATGTCACACCCAACCAATCCAAAATATGTTGTGTTAGCCGGTGGTTTAACCGGTGGACCAATCGCTCCACTTTTAGGAGTGGTAGATTTTTGGCAACAAAAAGATCCACGCGTCAAACCGGTGATTTTTGATATTGCGCCAAGTTTTGGGAAGAGTGTCGCTGCTAAACGCAATATAGAATTTCACAAAATTATAACAGGAAAATTCCGTAGACATCGAACTTGGATAAATCTATTTATGCCAGTGTTGTTAATAATTGGGTTGGTTCAATCTTTGTATATTTTAAAAAAACTTCGTCCTAAAATTGTTTTAGGTGCCGGCGGTTTTGTGCAATTACCTGTAATGTACGCGGCGTGGATCTTACGGATCCCAAGAGCGATTCACCAACAAGACGTGTTAGTAACTTTATCCAATCGATTGTGTGCACCAATAGCTAATTTTGTTAGCACTACTTTTGAATTTTCCATTCGAGACTTTCCTCAAGAAACCGGATTGGGTCCAAAGTATATAAAGGGAACAAAGGTTTTTTGGACCGGCAATCCATCAATGTATGAACAACAGGTCAAAGCAACTCATAAGCAATCTGAATATATTACTAAACTAAATCTATCTAATGAACTTCCGGTTCTTTTGGTTTTTGGTGGCGGTGGTGGTGCTCAGGCCATAAACGACATTGTCATAAAAGCATTACCAGAACTGACAAAAGTGGTTCAAGTTGTTCATATTACTGGACCTAAGAAGAACTCCGCCGTTCAAAGTTCAAATTACCACTCAATGGAACTATCTAATAACATGCCCGAGCTATATAATCGAGCAGATTTAGTTTTGGCTAGAGCAGGAATAAACACTCTAACAGAGTTGGCAGAATTCGCTAAACCAAGTATAATTGTGCCGATGCCGAATTCCCATCAAGAATTAAATGCAGAACTAATCTTTAGAACAAAGTCTGCATTGGTACTAGATCAAAAAGATCTAACTACAGAAATTTTGATAAAGGCGATTCGTAAAATAATGTTTGATTCAGAACTCCAGAAATCTTACGTTAAGAATTTACAACAACTGTTTCCAAGAAATGCGGTTAAGAATATTGTAGAACTCATCGAAAAAACTTTAGAAAAATCCTAATTACATGGCAACTAAGAATAATAGAATTAAGGTTGGTTTAGCTTTTAGTGGCGCTTCTACTCGCTCCATTTTTTACATTGGATTTTTAGAAGTACTAAAGGAAAATGATTATCCTATAGATTACATCGCAGCTCTCTCTGGCGCGACTGTTGTGGCGGCAAGTTTTGCGTCTGGGACATTACCTAAATTAAAAGAGCTAGCTTTTCGTTTAAACAAAGAAGTTATATTTAGCTTAATCCAGCGTAGTCGTGGTAAAGGTGGTTTGTATCATTTAGATCGGGTCGAAGAATTACTACGTACCTTTACAAAGAATTATAATTTCGAAGACGTAACTCCACGATTAGGCTTTGTTGCCACAGACATTATTGCTGGAGAAGAAGTTGTTCTACAAGTAGGTGATTTAGCCCAAGCCATTTGCGCTTCGTGTTCTTTGCCAGTTGTGTTTCAACCTCGAGCTTGGGGGAATAAAGTTTTAGTTGATGGTGGAATTATCAACATTGTTCCTGGTAATGTTGCTCGACAAGCAAATATGGATTTGGTTATCGGTATAGATTTACGAGCCACAAGACATATATTTAGTCCATGGCAAATTTATGCTCGCCGAGGGGTTAATAAATTAAAGACTATCATTTGGCCAAACAAAATAGAACAGCTATGGGGAAGGTTTTTAGATAACTTTCGACTCACTGACTTCTGGCAGAATAATTTTTACTTGGGACAGTCGGGTCACAAATTAAAAGATCCAAATTTATTTACAGTCATCGGCAGGTCTTTAGATATTGCTATAAAAGCGCAACAGGATGAACAGCCAGAAAAGAACTTTGATTGTGATTTAATCATATCTCCAGAGTTAAAAGTTCCTTTGTGGAAGAAAATGTTATTTATACGATTCACTCACGTTGATAACACCAGAGATTACTATCATGCTGGTAGGCAAGCAGCGGAAGAGAATTTACCCAAAATGTGGCAGTTATTAAAAGATAAAGAAACAGCTAAACAGCCACAAGATCAGACAAAAATCTTAGAACAATTATTTAAATAGTATGAACTTAACTCCAGATTCAAAAATTTATTTTATCGGCATTGGTGGTATTGCAATGTCGGCAGCGGCAGGTATTGCTAAACA
>CAYQJW010000037.1:0-5620 GCA_964418025.1 uncultured Candidatus Saccharibacteria bacterium
GAAGCAATCATTTGGTTTCGTAATAGCTATGTACTAACAAACCAAAGATTGATTTTATTTTCTCACGACGGATTATTTAAACGCACAGTTATAGAAACCCCGCTCGAGAGAGTTTTGAATGTTAGTTACAAAACTACGGGAGTAGCTTCGGCAATCTTTGGTTATGGTGATGTGGAAGTTCAGGTGGTAGGTTTAGTTGAGCCAATCATTCTTAAACATATTCCAGACCCAGCAGACATCAAAGATTATTTATGGGAAATGCATAAGCGGGTCGTCACTAAGCCGATCGCTTTTGATTCGGGGAACATTGCACACTCTCAAGAACAAATAGGGTATACCAAAAGGAACCAAAAAATATTATGATACCCAAATTGCCCGACATCTTTTATAATCGGTGGTTTCTGGCTTGTTTAATGATAGCGTTTTTAATTTCTGCCGGTTTAGAATATAATCAATATAGTAAAAGAAGGCAGATTGATTCTGAAATCGAATCTTTAAAACAACAAGAAAAAGAGCTTAATGGCTCTAATCAACAACTGGAACAATCTATTAATTTCCTTTCATCTCCGGAATATCAAGATAAACTTGCCAGACTTCAACTGAACTTAAAAAAAGAAGGAGAGATAGTTGTTAACTTTTCTGAACAACAAACAGCAAGCAATCAGCAGGAAGTAAACAATTTCTCTGCTAAATCTAATTTAATTAAATGGTGGGAGTATATATTCATTAACTAATATTTATGACAAAACATACACAAGAACAAGAACTTGAAGATACTGAGGCCCCAAAAACCTCTAAAGCCAAGAGACTAAGCAAAAAACATAAGATTACTATTGCCACTATAGTAATTATAATTTTAATTATTCTTGCTGGTGGTGTTAGCTGGTTGTATACAGGAAAGCTTTCTACTTCCAAGGAAAAGATTTTCAGAAAATTACCATTACCTGTAGCTTTGGTAAATTCAAAACATATAACAAGCAAACAATTATTCGAAAGAGTCGACTTAGCAAAAAAAGTTTTAGCTAGTTCTGGCCAACCTACAGACAATATCGAGCTTGAATTATTGGATCAGCTAATTGAGACAAAAAAGATTAATGTAATTGCTGCACAACAAAATGTGCAAACTACAGAACAAGACATAGAAAATAGTTATAAAGCTATTTTACGAAAATTCCCAAACAGCGATGAAAATGAATTTTCAAAAACTTTGTTCGACAATTACGGCATGGACTTAGCTACTTTTAAGAAGGAAGTAGTATCACAAACAGTTCTTCAAGATAACCTAAAGCTCTGGTTCAATCAACAAGAATCTCTGAATAATGGACAGTATACTAAGGCCAGAGAGTTAGTTTCTCAACTAGACTCTGGTACTCCATTTGATGAAGTCGCGAAAAAGTATAGCCAAGATACAGCCAGTAAAGATTTCGCAGGAGATAGTGGTTTTGTAAAATACTCCGATATGTTACCAGAATTTCAAACAGCAGTTAAAGATTTATCAATTGGTAATATAAAAATTGTAGCTAGTCGCTTTGGGATTCATGTGCTCAGAGTGAATGCGATTGAGGGTGATAGCAACAACCAAGACGAGAGAACTTACAACTTACAGCAAATTTTCATCGAACCAGCCGATTTTATGGGATGGATTAAAACTCAATCAGCTCAAATTCGTACAGTTAAACTTCTCTAATCAATTCATACTCATCAATTACCTTGTCTAATTACTTAGGCAAGGTTTTTTGTTATACTTAAAATCATGCGGGCGTAGTACAATGGTAGTATGCGACCTTCCCAAGGTTGAGACGTGGGTTCGATTCCCATCGTCCGCTCCAACCTAAAAAATTCTTTGCCGACTTAGCTCAGCTGGTAGAGCAGCGGTATCGTAAACCGCAGGTCATCGGTTCGATCCCGATAGTCGGCTCCAAACCATTCAGATTTTCCAAACCATTTCAATTATATGTCAAAAATTCCAAAACATTCACAAACAGTATTCCAAGGGGTAAGCTTTCAAGTTCATCAATGGCAACAGGTCATGTTTGATAAGTCGGTTCGAACTTTCGAGGTTGCCCAAAATCTTGATACAGTTTCTGTTATAGCAACAGTCGGAGACAAAATAGCAGTACTCTACCAAAAGCAACCGGGAACCAAGTGGTATTACACACTTCCAGGTGGCTATATGGACGTACCCGGTGAAAGTCCTAAGCAGACAGCTATTCGAGAGTTATTAGAAGAAACAGGTCTCAAACCCAAAAGTATCAGAAAATTTAAAACTTTCGAGCAACTAGGAAGAATGCACCATACTTTACATATGTTTATTGCTAATGACTGTATCGACACAGGAAAGCAACGCCTTGATGGTGGGGAAATCATTCATGTTAAGTACTATAATTATGATCAATTCTTAAAGCTATCCGACAACCCGCATTTTCATAATCACGAACTGATCATTGCCATGCTTCAAGCCAGACTGAGTAAAGCTGGCTACAAAAAACTGTATAACGAGATTTTCAAAAAAGCCTTGTCAAAATAGGCTTTTTTTGATAGTTTTATAAGGTAGTACTTATGAAAACAGACCAAATCCCACCCAATAACAAGAAATCAGCTCTGACAACCACCAAAACCCTTGTTATTGCACTAGAATTTGGTTTTATTATTGCTATTCCGTTGTTAGCTTTAACGACTTTGGGGAAATGGCTAGCAAACCAATACGACAATCAGTTATTTTTGTTTGTAGGTATAATCCTAGCGATAGTATCTAGTACATTATTCCTCTCCTTTAGAGTCTACAAAATTTACAAAGAATTAATCGATCAATAATGCTGGCAATACCGCCAATAGCAGCCGAGCCAATTTTCTACATCTCAAACTTCGCTGTCACCAACACATTTATTAATTCGACCCTAACCATGTTAGGTTTTGTTATTTTTGCGTTTCTAATTAGTTTGGCAGTCAAGAAGTATAAAGCTCAAGCCCCAAAAGGACTCTTAAATTTTTTCGAAACTATTTTAGAAACCCTCTTTGGATATTTTGATACTGTTACAGGTGATCGCAAAAAGACCATTCGCTTCCTCCCTTTAGTAGGGACTTTGTTCTTGTTTATTCTGATTTCTAACTGGATAGGTTTACTTCCAGGAATAGGTAGTATTGGTCGCTACTTGATGCATGAAGGGCATGTACAACTTGTGCCAATGTTCCGCCCTGCAAACACAGATTTAAATCTAACACTTGCCATGGCTGTTGTTGTGGTTATCACATCTCATGTTTTGGGTATCGCCGTTATTGGTATATTCAAATACGCCAACAAGTTTATAAAATTAGGGGACTTATGGCATGCCATCAAATCTTTTAAACCCATGGACATCGCTGTAGCACTTATCGAATTTGGTGTAGGTATTTTAGAAGTAATTTCTGAAGTAGCAAAGCTATTGTCTCTATCCCTACGTTTGTTTGGTAACATTTTTGCAGGCGAAGTGCTGTTAACAGTACTGGCTGGAATTTTACCAGTATTCTTACCTTTGCCATTTATAGCCCTAGAGCTGATTGTGGCAGTGGTTCAGGCTACTGTATTTGCCATGCTATCATTAGTTTATCTGACAGTGGCAACCACAGAAGTACACAGCCAACACAGTGAACATGCCGAAGATTTAGAGCCGACACCTACTGTGTAAAACAGGCCCAGGTTTTATGCTGATCGATCTAAGTTAGCTTAGCTCAATCAGGATAATGTCTGATAATGACAAATCCACATTTATACATTTAAATTTACTGCGCTTCAAAATAATTAATGCAGTAAGAAAAGGAAAATTATATGTCTCCAGAATCAGCAATGTTTTTTGCTAAAGCTATCACTATCGCCGTTGGTGGTATTGCACCAGCTTTAGCTATTGGTTTTATTGGTGCTAAAGCTATGGAAGCTATTGGCCGAAACCCAGAAAGTGTTAACAAGTTGTTCGTACCGATGCTATTAGGTATGGCTTTTGCCGAAGCTATCGCTATTTACGCTTTGGTTATTACTTTCATTCTTTAAAGAAACCATTCAAGTGAAGAACCTGAAACTAAATTTTACTAAATTAATTTTTGTGTCTGCTCTGTTTATAGCTGGAGCAGTAATTTTTAGCGTACCTAATACAAATACTGTTTTTGCAGCTACTCCAAAAGCTGAACAAGCAAAAGTTGCTGGTTCACAATCTACAACTACTATAGAAGGCGGTACTAGCACAGCAGCAGAGGGCGAAGCCCACGAAGAAGATAAGGGTGTGATTGGTTTGTTTGGACTTGATTGGAAACTATTTCTTGCTCAATTAGTAAACTTCGCAATTGTATTGTTTGTGTTGTGGAGATGGGTATTTAAACCCGTAGTAAGCGGAATGGAAGCTCGTACAAAAAAGATTGAAGACTCTTTAAATACAGCCGATCAAGTTAATAAAGATAAAGAAGAGTTTGAGCAATGGAAGAACAAAGAAATGGTTAATGCCAGACACGAGGCTACTGCTATTATTTCTGAAGCTAAAAAAACTGCAACAGAGACTAAGGATCAAATCTTAGAGCAAGCTAAAGTCGAGCAACAACAGATTCTAGATCAATCCAAGATAGAACTTGAACAGCAGAAAGCTAAAACACTAGAAGAAGCTAAGGGTAGTATCGCTGATTTAGTTATTCTATCCGCAGAGAAGTTATTAAGAGCAAAGTTAGATGGCAAGAATGATGCCAAGCTAATCTCAGAGATTTTAAGCGATACAGATAAAGAAATTTCTAATACTAAATAGTATGGCAGAAAAAAATACCACCAATACATCTTCGATAACTATTCAGCAATACGCTCAAAGCTTACACGAAGCAATATCTGATAGTAATCCTAAAGACCATGATAAAGTCATTGATAATCTGATAAAGATTCTCAAAACCAATGATGACTTAGGGAAATACGAAAAGATAGTTGATGCTTACGAAAAAATACTTGAGCAAGAAGGCAATAGTACAAAGATCGAAGTCACTACCACATCTCAAACGGAAGTCAGTCCGACCTTGCTAAAAGAGTTAAATCATTTTGCTCACGAGAATAAGAGTACAGAGGTGACTACAACAAAAGACGATTCAATCATTGGGGGAGTATTAATAAAAGTCGACGATACCTTAATAGACGCGAGTTTAAAAAACCAACTCGATAACTTACATTCACATTTACAGAAATAATATATATGAAGACAGACGCAATAATTCAAAAACTTAAAGAGCAAATTCAAGGCTTTGACCCAAAGTCTTCTGTTAGCCATGTCGGAACAGTTGTCGAAGTAGGGGATGGTATCGCTAAGATTTCTGGTTTATCAGAAGTTAAAGCTATGGAAATGCTTGATTTTGGAAATGATACCTTTGGTGTAGCTTTAAACTTAGAAGTTCGTACCGTTGGTGCAATCATTTTAGGTAACTACGAAAGCATTAAACAAGGCGACACAGTTAAATCTACTGGAAAGATTCTATCAGTACCTGTAGGTGATGCTTTAATCGGTCGTGTAGTGGGAGCATTAGGTAATCCAAAAGATGGCAAAGGTGAAATCGCACAAGCCGACTTTTACCCTGTAGAAAAGCAGGCTCCTGGTGTAATCACTCGTCAATCAGTATTCGA
>CAYQJW010000038.1:0-5528 GCA_964418025.1 uncultured Candidatus Saccharibacteria bacterium
TGCCGAAGTTGGTAATGCGATTTTATTTGAAGCCGAAAGCTATATCCCTTTACCGATGGATCAAGTTTACTTTGATTGGCAAATTATTGATCGCAAAGCCGATGGGTTGGATGTGTTAGTAATTGCATCGCCAAAAGCATATGTAGACAAGTATATCGCTATTCTAGAAAAGGCCGGTTTGTCTATTGCTGGTATAGAAACCGAAGCACAGAGTGTGGCTAGAGCTTTGGTGCCAACTAAAATCAAAGAGACTATCCTTATTGCCGACATCGATGCTTTTAAGACCGCTTTGGTTATGGTGCAGGATGGGGCACTGCAGTTTACATCGTCTATCCCAATTGCTGGAAACATTTTTACCGAGAGGCTCGCAAAGGCTGCTTCGATTGCGGCTCCAGAAGCAGAGAAAATAAAACGTGAACTCGGGTTTAGTAATACTGTGCAGTATCCAAATTTGAGATTACAATTAATGCCAGCTATGGAAGACTTTGCGGCAGAGATAAAAAATATTTTAAAATTTCATTACGACCATCACGAGACACATATCGCTACTCTACTTTTAACAGGTGGGGGAGCTAAGTTGCAGCATATCGCCGAATCGTTAGAACCGTTATTATCCGACTACGCCCCACTAAAAGTTACTGTCTCTAATCCATTAGAGCATATTCCTAATTTAGTCGAAAAAGCTTTGGGTCCCTATGAAGCCTTGAGTTTTGTGACGGCTATTGGGCTAGCTTTATGGGAGATGGGCGAATTAGGTAGCAAAGGAGAGTTAAAATGAAGCGAATAAACTTACTTCCAAGCCATAAACAAACTGAGCTTTACTATGAAGATTTGTATCACAGTACAACTGTGGCTGCTGTATTGGGTGTTTTGATACTATCTCTGGGGATCTTGGCTCAAATCTTTGTGATGTTTTATTTACAGACCAAAGAAGTGAAGTTAGTCAAAGAGATAGAAATACTGAAACAACAAACAGACAAGGTCGAAAATAACGAGCAGAAAAAACAAATCAAACTGATTAACAGTCAAATGCAGGACTTCGAAAAGTTAGCCATCGATTCTCCTGTGTGGTCTAAGGTCTTAAGTGCTTTCAGTGCTCTCATTCCGAAAGACGTAAAAATTAGCAGTTTTGATGCTGATGCAAAAACTGGCCAAGTAGAGATTTCTGGATATGCCCCTACTCGAGAACTGGTTATAGAGTTGTATAACAATATCAATGCAGATAAAGAACATTTTAAGGATATCAATTATCCTTTAGAAAATGTGGCCAAACCGACTGATGTGCAATTCAACTATACTTTCACTATTCAAGAAGGTGTTGTAATTCCTAAACCATAATATGTTTAAGTTAACTTCCAGAATTAAATTATTCCTCGTCTTAACCAGTTTTGGTATTTTTGCCGCGATCATGTTTACTTATGGTTATGGGGTTTTAGAATCAAGCAATGCCGACAAACTTGGGGTAGTCACCAAACTTAGCTTAGAGATGCAGGGTCTTAAAAAGGAGCAGATTATCTTTGAGCAAGGTAAAAAAGATATCGCGAATCTTTCCGAAAAAATATTCCCACCTCAAGATTTATTCAGCAAAGACACTAAGGTGGTGAAGGAAATTAAAATTCTGGAAGAGTTAGCAAAACAACATGGTTTAGAGTTTGATCTTCAGATTGCTGGTAGTACCAAAACAGCTACGAAGGTATCTGGCATCACAGGAGAATTATTTTTAGTGCCTTATTCTGTCACAATTTCTGGGAGCTTTAACAATATTCAAAAATATATTGAAGCCGCAGAGCACACTTCCTTTATAAATCAGACTCAGGATATTTCTATACAAGCTGTTGAGGGCAAAACTCGAACAATTCTTAATTCAGTGTTTTATCTAAAATCATGAAAATAGACTTAAAATTTAGCCTAAAATCGATCTTGCCATTTATTCTAAAACGCTTCTCAGTTGTTCTTTGGGTGTTCCTAGGAATCATAATTTTAGCCGAAGCCTTTACTATTAAATCTTCGGTAGACATGATAACTCAGGCTAATAGTGAACCATTGCTCAATACCGCACAATTATTACGTGTTAATTTTGAATCATACGAAAAAATTGATAAAAGATTAAGTCACAACCTTTCCTTTACTCCATCCGAGCCAAAAGCAGGTGATCCTTTTGGGTTGCCTGCAAAGAAGTAATAAACCCTTGATTTTTGAGCCTGTTTTTGCTAAAATAATTTGGTATTTATAAGTTTGGATCGGTAGCTCAGCTGGTAGAGCAGTTGACTCTTAATCAATTGGTCGTGGGTTCGAGCCCCACCCGATCCACCAAAAAACACCTCGCTAACTAGCGGAGGTGTTTTTAATTTGTTAAATATTTTTAAATATCTCTTTTGGTAAAATAATCGTCAGCGAACTTGAGCTGTTCCGGAGTGCCGACGGGTAGCCATCGAGTGGCAGTAAATAATTTGATAGGTACGCTCTGAGCTTCTTTAGCTAGTGTATGGGGGAGGCTATACTCAACTCCATTTGGCACATCAACTTTTACTAAGGAGAAGTTGAAGAAGTTGGGGTCCAAGCAGTAAGCTCCACAATTAATTAATGTAGAAGTGTCGCTAAATCCTGTGAAGTGATTGGTCTCATCGGCCATGATGCCGTATTTACTAACATCTCTACTTGGCCAAACCAGCATGGCATTGCCGTTACTGAATAGTTCAGTTAAATCATTTTTTGTGTAAAGATCATCTCCATTGATAGCAAGAAATTTGGAATGTAATAAATCTTTAGCTCTGGCTAATGCGTCACCAGTGCCGAGTAACTCCGTTTGAGTTACGTACTTAATTGGTTTGCCATTCCATTCATCTCCAAAATAATCAGAAATTTGTTCCCCTAAATACCCGATGACAATTATGATTTCCGAAATAGCATCTGGAAGGGAAGCAAGTGTATGCTCTAGTAATGGTTTGCCATTGATGTTGATCAAAGGCTTGGGATGATTTTCTGTAAAAGGTCGAAGTCGCAGGCCTTTGCCTGCTGCAAGAATTACTGCTTGCATAAATTTGTACATTAATGGTGCACCCGGCAGGAGTTGAACCTACTACCTTTCGGTTCGAAGCCGAACGCTCTATCCAGATGAGCTACGGGTGCATGGATAATCTAGTGAAGATTATCCAAATTTTACCCCAAATCAACATATAAATCAATAGGAAAACAATGATATAATCTACATATGTTAACTGTACTTTTAGGCGAAGATGTCTTTGCAAAACAACAATATTTGGACCAGATAATCCTTAAAAATGGCTTAGAAATAGCTAAGTATGAATCCGGTCAGTCTTTACCTAAGCTTAGTAGTTTAGCTGGTCAAAGTCTGTTTGGTGCTGGGCAACTGCATGTCTTTGTTGGATGTGCGAGTAATTATGAATTGCCAGAGTTTGAAGGCGCTGCAAAAAGCACGGCTCAAGTTATTTTTATAGAAGATTCTTTGGACAAGCGACTCACTAAAACCAAAGAGTTGTTAAAATTAGCCAAGGCTAGTGGTGGGGTGCAAGAATTTTTAGCCCCAAGTTATGATACGGCGGCAAAATGGATTGTCTCTCATGCCAATGATCTTGGTCTTAAAATTCAACCAGCTGCTGCGGATGAATTGGTAAGAAGATTGATGGGGGAGAGTAAAAAAACTTTACCAACTTTACAGACTCATCAGGAATTATTAAAACTTTCAAGTTTTGCAGGTGATCACACTATTACCAAAGAGATGGTAGAAGAATTAACCGTACAAGATTTAGCTATCGACCTCTTTAGTTTACTTGATAATATCGGCAACAAAAATAAATCTGGAATAATTAAACTACTTGGTCAGTATTATGATTCCAGTAGTGAAGACGACAAGGCTTTAACAATTCGACTCTCGGCATTGTTAGCCGATCAGTTTCGTAGTTTATTAATTGTTAAACATGCAACCGAGCAAGGCTTGAGTGATAACGATTTGTTAACTACAACAGGCTGGAAGAGTGGTCGATTATTCATCATGAAAAAACTTTCTAATAATTTTAATACCAAACAATTAGTAGATGCTTTGGCAAAATTTTACAGCCTTGATAAGGAATTAAAAAACTCAACCTTACCACCAAGAATAGTAATTGATATGATAGTTGCAACAATTTAAAATTTATGCTATAATACCTTCACATGTCTAAACGAACTTTATATGTTTGCTCCGCAATAGCTATTGTTGCGGCATTAACCTTTCCAGCACTTGCATTATTAGCTGGCTAAAATCCACCTACTTTAGAGTAGTTGGATTTTTTGTAAGCGTATTCAGTTCAATAGAAACAAAAATAATTAATCTGCGAAAAAACAAACATATGTCTCAACATATCACAAAAAAGAGTCTACTTGCAGGAACTTTGCTAGCTTTTTCTATGATGGTAGCATTTCCAGCCATGTCTTATGCTGTAGAGCCTAAGGATCCACAATATTTAGGTGGTCCTTCAAAAGAGCGATCAGAGAAATATGAGAAAGAGACAGAGAAATCAGAAAGAAAGACAGAAAAGAAAGATAAGGCTACTGCTTCTAAGGCTTGCCGCGCTGCTATCGAAGCAGCTCGTAATGAATATCGTGCCTCAGTTAAAGCTAATGACAAAGTTAGTGCAGCTGCAATTAAGTTAGCTAATTCAAATTATAAAACAGCTGTGAAGTCTGCAACAGACGCTCGTAAGGCTGCTGTAGCTACTGCCAAAAAACTTGAAGATAAGGATGCTCGAAAAGCTGGGATAGAAAAGGCTCAAGCAGACTACAAAGCTGCTATTAAGCGAGCTCAAGATGATAGAAAAGCTGCTAAGGACTTAGCTTCAACAACCCGTAAATCAGCTAATTCCACAGCGCAAACCAATCGTGATGCCAAAGTAAGAACAGGGAACCAACCTTGTGCTTCTACATCTACCTCGAACTCTGGTTCGGTATTAGGTGCATTTACATCCTTATTTAATTTTTAAAACCTAAGTTGAGGAATCTAAAACTTCGCTAGAATTTTAAATTCTCTTAGAAACTAAAAAACCACTCAGTATATACTGAGTGGTTTTTAAATTGTTTAATTTAACTAGAACGTTGAGCTCTCTTACGTTCGTTAGGGTCTAGAAGACGCTTACGAATACGAACGCTTTGCGGAGTAACTTCCACAAGTTCATCGTTACCAATGTATTCTAGGGCAAAGTCTAAAGTGATTTCTTTTGGCGGAACCAAGATAATACTATCATCTGTTCCAGAAGCACGAGTGTTGGTAAGTTTTTTACCTTTACAGATATTAACTTCGATGTCAGATTCCAAAGAATTTTTTCCAACAACCATACCAAGATAAACTTCTACAGCAGGTGCGATAAAGAGTACACCACGGTCTTGAGCATTGTTTAATCCATAAGCAGAGCTGCTACCAGATTCAGAAGCAATTAACGAACCATGTTGGTTAGTTGATGTATCAATTTCATGGGCAGGGCGATAGCTATCAAACAAGTTGTTGATGATTACTGTTCCCTTAGTTCGAGTTA
>CAYQJW010000039.1:0-4307 GCA_964418025.1 uncultured Candidatus Saccharibacteria bacterium
GTAGAAATCCTGCAACGGAAAATGGAAACTATGGGCGTATTGGTTACTATCCCCACTCTGAAAGAAGCTTCTGTTGCCTCTTTCCACCCCTCAAAGAACATACCGATAAATGGCGGTTATTCCGCAGTGGGAGCAATCAGGGAAATCAGCAAAATCAACCTTACAGGCAAATTAGATTTAGATAAGACCAAGTTCAGAAATGACGGCCACAGTTTGCAGTTTTATGCTAAGTCCCACGCCTTAGTTTTTTACGATAAAATGCAGGACTTGGAAAAAACCGAAAAGCGTTCTCTTGGCAAAGACCAAAAAATGCAGCAGCAGAGCTTGTTTGATTTTCTTAAAAGACCTGACAAGCCAGAGATTTTACGGATTGAAGTGAGGCTGTCAGAAAAGCAAAAAATGAATGACGTTTTGCAGAAGTTAGGTTATAGCAAAAACCCAACTTTCCAAGATATTTTCAAGACCAAAGTATGCCAAAAAGTGTTGCTGTATTATTACGACACTTACATTACCCCAAATTTATTTGTCTTTGATTTGTCCAATGACCCACAGGCCATTTTGAAGCGGCTGCTGCGAAGCAATAAGAAAATCAAAATCAAACAGGCTGTTTACTTAGTTGGATTGTGGCTATTGTGCAAAGACGAGGGAATTAGGACACTTAGAAAAGTTGTGCAGCCTACTAAGCAAAAAATCCGCAACTGGCAGCGTATTGCTGGACACTTCAAAGACCTGAACGCTTTGGCTCGCATAGACCGAAGCCATAGCTTCATAAAGGATATTCGGGACAGCTTTAAGAAATTTCAGCCCTATCATTTTGAAGACGTGCCGCTTGAGCCAAAGCCAAAACCCTTTGACCCTTGGCAGTATCATTAAATTATTAAGCCTTACTTGATAAGGCAGAAAGCAAAAATGTTATGAACGCTGCAACCAAATTTCAGACCGAGCTACAAACGCTTATGGCTAAATACTATAGCCAAGCTCTGTCCGAGCGAATAAAGGCTGGCATTAAAGCGGCCAAAATTCGCAAAGCCAGCAAGAAATAGTTACCCACAAGACCGACTTGCAATGTAAAGAAAAGTAAAGTATCATAAACTTATGAAGATAGACAAATTTTATACAGCTGAACAACTGGCCGAGGCCTTACAACTAAACGTTATGACCATTTACCGTTATATTAAGGCTGGTAAACTAAAGGCTTATAAGTTCGGCAAGGAATTTCGGATTGATAAAAAAGAGTTTGAACGCTTTGTTAAAAAGGCCAAATTATGAAAGCCATTATTTTAGCCAGAGTTTCAACCAAGGAGCAGGAAGAAAAAGACCACTCCAATCCCGCACAAGTCAGGCGGTTGAAAGAATATGTTGAAAAGAAACAGCTGACCGAGCTGGTAACTTTTGAAATTGCCGAAAGTTCTACTCACGACACCCGTAAAAAGTTTGAGAAGGTTTTAACCCTGATAAAAAATTCCAAAGAACCGCTTGCCCTTGTAGTTGAAACAGTTGACCGACTACAGCGAAGTTTTAAGGAAAGTGTAGTATTAGATGATTTGCGTAAAGCTGGAAAAGTTGAGCTGCATTTCGTCAGAGAAAATTTGATTTTAACCAAAGACGCTAATAGCTCGCAACTGCTGCAATGGGATATGGCCGTAATGTTTGCCCGAAGTTATGTTTTACAGTTAAGCGATAACGTAAAACGCAGCATTGAACAGAAGCTAAAGCGAGGCGAATGGATTGCACCAGCCCCGATTGGCTACCTCAACGTCAAGGACGACAACGGCAAGAGCACTGTCATTATTGACCTTGAACGAGGATATTTAGTAACTAAGGTTTTTGAACTTTACGCCACAGGTAACTACTCAATGAAAACAGTGGCTCAAATGGTTAAAGATTTGGGCTTAATGGCAAGGTCAGGCAAAGCTCTATCAACCAGCCAAATTGAACAAATTTTAACCGACCCATTTTATTACGGCATTATGGAAGTCAAAGGCCAGCACTACCCTCATTACTACGAACGCATTATTTCCATAGAACTTTTCAGAAAGTGTCAGCAGGTCAGAGAAAGCTGGAATAAAAAACCATTTCAATACGCTGCGAAGCCGTTTATTTTCCGAGGGCTTATTACTTGTGATGTCTGTGGTTGCACGATTACGCCCGAAGTTTCCAAAGGCAAATATATTTATTACAGCTGCACTAATTACCGAGGCAACTGCAAGCGGCTCTATGTGCCTGAAAAAGACCTCTTGAAGCCAATCAATGACGTGCTTAAGAAATTAGAATTGCCGCAAGAGGGCATTGATTACGTTGTTGACGGCCTAAAGTCCAGCAACGCTGCCGAGCAAGAATTTTACCGACGCTCAATTGCCGACCTGCAAGCTCAATACACAAAATACGACGACCGCATTAGCAGTTTGCTTGATGAAAAGTTTGACAGTAGTATTACTCCCGAAATGTATGACAAAAAGTTGAAAGAGTATAAAGAAAAACAGGCTGATGTTTTGCAACAAATGAACGAGCACAGCCAAGCCGACGAAAGTTATCATTTAACTGCGGCCAGAATACTTGATGTTTCTAAACGTGCTACTAAAATCTTTGAAAGTTCTGAACCAAATGAAAAACGGCAATTCTTAAACTTCATACTTCAGAACTCTCGCTTAAAACAAAAAACACCAGTGTTTACGCTTAAACCAGTGTTCCAAGGTATCGTTACTGCACACGAAACTAAGAAGTGGCTGGGGTACCAGGATTCGAACCTGGGATGAGCGGACCAGAACCGCTTGCCTTACCGCTTGGCTATACCCCAATGTGATTTGTACCCAACGTCATTAGATTATATTAAAATTTGCTTAATTTTTCAATAGGGCTATTTTATGATATAATAATACAAACTGAAAAACTGTCTCGAAACAAAAATGCTTCACCTCACAAAGTATCTCTTTTATTTAATTGTTGCAGCCGTAGTCGTTGGATTAATATGGTTTCTTCCTAAATATTCTTATGTTCAAAAGAATCCTGGATATTGTGTAAACCTTACTAAACATCTTTACTATTGCGGCACAGACAGCGATATTAACGCAGTCTTTGATTCAACTCAAAATTCAAATAAATAAAATGAAATTAACCCATCATATTAAATCAACTAGAAGCTTTATTCTTATTGCTTTTATTGTGCTTTTAACTGTTTACACAGCAGTAGTCTTAACTCGAATTCAGATGAGGACAACTATGAACGAGCTAAGTACAGTTAGTACAATGCCAAAAAATCAACAATACGATACTAGCGATTGGCAAAAGTATCAGGATCCGGCTTACCCGTTAAATATTTCTTACCCGGAAACTTGGACTTACTCTGCAGACATAAAAACACTCCCAGGATTTTATACAATCAATTTATTTCCTGACGACAGTAAAAATTCTGTACGAATTTACATCAGCGAAGAAGATTTCGTAGCAGTGGATAACTTAAAAGGCAACCAACAAACGATTGCCAAGAATTTAACTGTCACCAACTATCAAGATTTGATCTATACGATCAAAGTGGGGGACTATTTTTACACCTTCGACGGCACATTGGCCGATCAATACCAAGCTGAACTTTCGGAAATTGTTCGCTTAGCTAGATTTGAATAAGCTCACTAAAATTCCCCAGAATCCGATTACGATAAAGAACAGCAGGTAGTAATCTGGTAAGGAACTAGTTGATTTAAAGATAAAACCTAATAAACCGATAACAAAGAAAATTGCGCCAACAATTAAGGCGTAATTTTTTGATTTTGTAACGAATGCTATAACTTGTGATTTCATAGATTTGATTATACTATTACCCCGCCGCCAAGACAAATTTTTCCATCATACAAAACTAAACTTTGCCCACTGGCAATTGCCTTTTGAGGCTTATCAAAATTGATTAAATAGTGACCCTTTACTGCACCTTTATTAGCAATCTCTGTAATGGTTAACTTTTCCAACGAACCTTGATGGCGGTAACGTCCTAGTAACTTCACAGGCTTCACAGATTTAACAAAATTACTATCCAAACCTTCGGGCTGATTAATCCAATTAACGCTATGGATTTCGATTTGTTTAGTTTCAAGAGCTGGATCAGCAGGGTTATTGGTCACCACTAGGCGATTGGTTTTTAAATCTTTACGCACCACAAACCACGGGCCATTTTGACCAACTCGAATACCTTGTCGCTGACCGACTGTGTAATATGATAAGCCTTGATGCTCGCCAATCTTTTCCTGCTTACCTTGCAAATTTATTTTTACAATCGCACCAGTTTTAGGTTTTAATTTTTGTTCCAAAAAATC
>CAYQJW010000039.1:4407-5508 GCA_964418025.1 uncultured Candidatus Saccharibacteria bacterium
AATTTATTTTTACAATCGCACCAGTTTTAGGTTTTAATTTTTGTTCCAAAAAATCTTTTAAACGAATTTGACCGACAAAACATAGTCCCATACTTTCTTTTTTTGTTGCATTTGGCAATCCGATACTTTTTGCCAGAGTTTTAACAGCTGATTTTTTCATTCCACCGGTGGGGAAGAGTAGATGGGGGAGTTGTGATTGCAAAATATTGTAAATAAAATAAGTCTGATCTTTAAAATCATCACTACTTCGAATTAAATTGTACGTCTCCCCTGTCTTATTTTTATTTTTTTTAACTTGTGCGACTTGTGCGTAATGACCTGTCGCCATGTAATCAAATCCATTCTTCATCGCCCACTTGTATAACATTTTAAATTTAATCTCTTTATTACACATCACATCTGGGTTCGGTGTTCTCCCAGCTTTATACTCATTAAAAAAATAGCCCATGACGTTCTTTTCGTACTCTTTTTCGAAGTTCAAGGTATGCATAGGTATACCCAAAAATGCTGCCACGCGCAAAGCATCCTGTCGATCGATTAACCATGGACATTCGTCGTACTTTAAACCATTAGTTGAAGACCAATTTTTCATAAATGCAGCCTCAACTTGATATCCTTGTTGAATTAATTTATACGCAGAAACTGCCGAATCAATTCCGCCAGATAACGCAACTAATACCCGCTTATTTAAAGCAATTTTGCCGGGCTTTTTGGTAGTCTTTTTAACTGATTTGGCAATTTCCCCTGTTTTCATCATAATATTGACATTTTAGCATATTTATGCTATAATAATCAAGTTCAAAAAATTCTTTCTGGAGGACAAGATAAATGAGAAAACTTCTTATACTGATACCTATTATGATCATTGCGGTGTTCGTTTTTAGCCCGATCAATGACAAGATCAACTCGGCGCTATCGAGCACAACCGGCGTGGACATCGCAAAGTACACCACGTGGAAAACAACTTCCGCAAAGGGTTGCTTCAAAATTCCGGTCAATGGTTTTGACCCAGACGCTGAATTAGCCATGCACGCCATCAACGGGGACCCATTCAAAAATGGTAGCTGTGCGGAAGCGGAGAAAGTAAATTATCCGTCTTCA
>CAYQJW010000040.1:0-2860 GCA_964418025.1 uncultured Candidatus Saccharibacteria bacterium
TTGCATGTAAACTTCAGGTTCTAGAATAGATTCAGCTGCATCAATTTTTCCTGCCAAGTGAACAACACCAGCAACTTTATGCTCAGCTACAATTTGGCTCCAAAGTTTCACATCGGCAAAATCACCTTCCTTAAAAGTTACTGAGAAGTTAGATAGATTTTCTAATTTACCAGCAGATAGATCATCAATTACAACAACAGAAAAACCAGCTTTAAGTAGCTGGTCCACTGTATGTGTTCCTATATACCCTGCTCCACCAGTCACAACAATCACCTCACCAGCAGCGCGCACGCTTGGTTTAGAAGCTTGTAATGTATTAATTTGAGGAGTAATTGTAGCAATCATGGATTATCTCCAATCCTCAGGATGTTCTTGCGACCAATCGGCCAAAGCTTGATTCAATGTATATTTGTATTGATAACCGGTGTCGATCAATTTTTGAGCAATGATATTATTCTCGCGCAATAACTTTTTAACTCGAGCTGCATTAACTGGTTGTTCGATGCCAACAAAGTTCGACACTGCACCAATCACTGTCGCAACTGGTAATAATAAGTTGTATGGAATATTCCAAACCTTTTGCTTTCGACCCATAGCTTGAATAATACTGTTTGCATATTCTGCCACCGTAGCAGCTGGGTGAAAAGTAAAGTTGTAAATTAACTCTTGCTGATTTTGTTGCTTTTGCCAGTCCAACATCCAAGCTAAAGAACGACACAACTCTTTAACATAACCGCCGGACTTAATAATATTTTGGTTACCCAAAAATACAAAATAGCGCCCACGAATCCCGCGGATCATACGTGTGATGTTACCAGCTTCACCTGTTCCAAAAATTACCCCAGGGCGGACAATTAATAGACTTCGTTCTGCAGACTCCTTAACCCAGTCTTCATTAATTTTTTCGGCCGCTAACTTAGACACACCATAAGGACTGTTTGGCTCTGGTTTAGTAGCTTCGGTTTTTGGACCAATTTTTTCTGTACCGTAAACTGCGATTGAACTAGTAAAAACTATTTGCTGACAATTAATTTGTCGCGCCCAATTACAAACATTTTCTGCTCCAGGAATATTGGTATCGTAATATTCAAATTTTTCATGACCAGGTTCACGATGAACTGCTGCTAAGTTAACGATTAAATCAACTTGCTTTGGTAAGCTTGCATTATCTGTTAATGCATTTCGAACATCAGTTTGAACAAAATTAATTTTACCCTCATCTACTAATTGCTTTAATCGTTCCGGTAAATTTTGATACTTTGGAGGTTCGACATCTGCTAAAACAATTTTGTCGGCTAAATTATTATCCAAAAAATAGATAGAAAAATGCGCGCCAATAAAGCCGCTTCCACCAAAGATCACCACATTCTTATAATGATTCATATCTAAAATCTTTACTTCTGAACTAAAAATACCATCTAATTATAACACAAAAACAGCTAGCGGAGAGCACTAAAAGGTGCTAAAATAAGTGGGAAATACTTAATTTTTGCTAATTTTTTGATATGAAGCGAGCCGAATTTATCTATAACTTAATCTCTGTACCGACCGACACAGCAGCCCTAGCTACCGCAGGGCTGGTATCATACTATATCCGGTATCACCTAGAACGATTCGATCTTGTTGGACCGGTCATTTTTGATTTAAGCCTTAGTGGTTTTATCAATATTTTAATTAGAGTTATTCCCGCACTGCTAGTTATTTTTGCTTTGATGGGATTGTATAACATCAAAAGTACGCAACCCTTTCGCCAACAAGCCGCTAAAATCTTTTTAGGAGTCTCTCTGGGAGCTTTGTTCACTATTGTTTTGTTCTTCTTCAATCAATCTATCTTCCCTTCCCGATTTATTATTTTAGCTGCGTGGGTGCTAAGCATCGTGTTTGTAATAATTGGTCGCTTGCTCCTAAAAATTCTTCGTCGATTTATGTTTGCTAAAAATTATGGCTTGCACCGGTTAATTATTATCAACGGTCAAGGTACAGAAACTAAAGCGATCGAAAGTCTATTTCAAAGCCAGAAGTATGGTTACCAAGTAGTAGCGAAGTTTGATCATCATAAAGAACTTCATATTGATCTCGAAAAGTTTATCGACGAAAATCTAGTTGATGAAATTATTCAAACCAACACTTCAATTAGCCAAGAACAAAACATGCGCCTAGCCAGCTTGGCTCGTAGTAAAGGCTTAAGCTTCAGCTTTATCCCAAGCCTGTTCGAAGTTCAACGTAATGTGATCGAATTACAAAGCTTCCGAGGTGTGCCGGTGATCAGCTTAAAAAATACTCCGTTAGAGGGTTGGGGCCGAGTTGTAAAAAGATTGTTAGATATCCTCATTAGTACAGTTTGTATTATTATCACTGCACCCGTCTTTGCTCTAGTCGTGATTGCTATTAAATTTAACAGTCCAGGACCAGTATTCTACAATGTTACACGCGTCGGCCGAGGAAAAAACTTTACCTTCTTCAAATTCCGTAGTATGTACACCCACTTAAGTGTTGGCGAAAAATACGGCAGCCAAACCGCCGCCGAAGCTCTTCAAAAACTTTTAGAAGTAGTCACAGATGAAGACCGCTCGGGGCCGCTTTATAAAATTAAAAACGACCCCCGCGTCACACCGGTTGGTCGCTTCATTCGTAAAACCAAGCTAGACGAGCTGCCTCAATTCTGGAATGTATTACTGGGCAATATGAGTATGGTTGGCCCTAGACCCCACTTCCCAGATCAAGTAGAACTGTATAAAAGGGGCAATGAACGCATCTTTAGCATCAAACCTGGTATCTTTGGCCTTACTCAATTAGCACAGCTCTCGTGGCCAAACCTGCCCTTTGAGGAAGAAATCAAGCTCGACACTTACTATATAGA
>CAYQJW010000040.1:2960-4123 GCA_964418025.1 uncultured Candidatus Saccharibacteria bacterium
AAATCAAAATCCCCGCCTGCCTTTCGGCTGACGGGGATTTTTTAGGCCTGTTCATTATTATGACTCATAACATGGGACAGGGCGACATCTTGCCACCCAGCATGTTTAGAGTTGGGGACAAAGCTTTATGCGAAGATAAAGCCCATGATGTCTTTACCACGACGGACAGCTACAGCAGCGATGGTAATTAAACCAGCGAATACAGCAGCAGAAGTCGCAGCAGCACCAGTCGTAGGAGCTTGGTAAACAATATTACCAGGAATATTGATTACTACGGTATTACCGTAAGTGTTACGAATCTGATAAGACAAGGTTGGGGCAAGGCTAGACTTAACCTTAACTACGAAAGTTTTAGTTACAGTTTCACCTGGCTTGATTGTGATACCAGGATAACTTAAGATGTTACCGTTTAAAGTAGCACCAGCGTTATCGATAAGATCAGCTAATGGCAATACGCCAGAAAGATCATCTGTGATTACATAGTTAACTGCATCAGCAGTACCATTATTGGTAGTCTTTAAAGTGAAAGTGATAGTGTCACCACGAGCAGCATTCACAGTTGTAGCGTCAACATTTTTAGTGTTGTTGAAAGCAGACTTAACTTGAACAATGTTTGGTTCACCTGGTTTAGGTGTAGTGTAAACTGTTACACAAGCATTGTCAGTAACTTCTGCAACACCTGTACCAGTTGCTTTCGCAACGTTACAAATGCTAGCAGGAGCGATAGCTAATACTTTAGCAGCAAATTCTACTGTCTTAGTTTGACCAGCAGCTAAGCTACCAAAGTCAACGCTCAAAGTAGGTGTAGTGAAGCTTGGAGCACCATCACCTGTAAAGGAGTCATCAAATTGAAGACCACTTGGGATAGCGTCTGTTACACGAACGTTATTTATAACTGCATTACCATTGTTGGTAACAGAGATTTTAAAGTTTACACGTTCACCAGTACGAGCTTGTACTGAATCATCACTATACGCTGTGCCTGTGCTAAGGTTCTTAACAAACTTCTTAACAGCAAGAACACGAGTTTCTACTGGAGGATTTGTTACGTTAACACAAGCATCGGCAGTTACAGAAGGAACATTATCACCGCTAGCGGTAGCAATATTACAAATCTGACCTGCTGTAGAACGAATTACTTTAGCAGCAAATTCAATTGTACG
>CAYQJW010000040.1:4223-5426 GCA_964418025.1 uncultured Candidatus Saccharibacteria bacterium
GTTACCTAAGTTTAAGTTTTGTTGATCTAAAACCAAGTTACCTTCATAGTCGTACATAAAGCCACTGTTTGGAACGATTTCCAAATGAGCATTAGCAGGAGTATGAAAAGCAAAACTTTTGTTTACAACGTTGGTGTTATCACCAGCGAAGCGAACTGCAATGTTATGAGTACCGCCGACACTAGTATCAGTGTTGGTTGTAATCTTTACATTACGAGCCATGGTTTGGTTTCCAGGCAAGTTGTTTGCAGCTCCGTTGTGAATATACATCAAAGCTACACCTTCTTGACCAGCATTTAAATTCAAACCATTGTTCCAATCTGCCTCATTTTGTGAGTAAGATGGAGATCCGTTAGGGTTATAGACTGCAGCGTCGATAGCTGGGAAGTCGTGACATAACGGAGTGTTGACGTCGTCATACGTAATCGGCCAGTAGTTGAGAGTCGGTGTTGTCGGTGGATTTACACAGTTTTCTGCGAGTGTCTTAATATTAGTTTTTTGAGGAACTAAAGCTAAGACTAAAGCCACGGCAACGACCGCAACCAAACTACCTAACAGGCCAAGTTTGCTTGACTGACGGTTAAAGAAAATGTTGCGCATTGTTCTTTGCTCTCCTGATAAATTTAAGCGGTGTAAAACCTACCTAAATCATCAATTATTTAATAAATTCTCGATTTACTGCGAGCCGACTAGCAAGTAATAAATCTGATTAGTATACTTTATTTTGGGCATTTTGTCAAGGGATGCGGAAAATAAAACCCCTGTAAATAAAGGGTAAAATAAAAAATGCTCTTAAATAAGCATTTATTTAACTTAATCATAGCTCTATTTTCTAGGCAAAACAAGCCCAAATCTTAGAAAAGCAGTAATTAAAAGGAGTGGTTTAACCACCCTTTAATTACTATAGATGACCCCTTTGAATTCATTGTTCACTATCAATGGGATTCCATGGAAAGCCTTAACCTGCATCGAAATTCTTTGCACGGAGCAAAAATGCTTTCGACCAGAGGCGCAATGAGCACAAAGCTTGCGTAGCTTGGTGATGATCTCATTTTTGGTCAATTCTAAATCAGACATAGAGTTATCCTTTCTATGGTTAATGATAAATATTTTTTTACTAAGTTATTCTAAGTTTCGAATTACACCGACTACTTTACCTTGCACCATCCACTCTTCTTTTGGATATATGTTTTGATAGTCTGG
>CAYQJW010000041.1:0-5420 GCA_964418025.1 uncultured Candidatus Saccharibacteria bacterium
AAGTTTTAGATGTTACCGCTATTGTCCCAGGTGCTGTATCAGATCCTGGTAGTGGAGGAGGTGTGACTGCACCTATAGCAACTGTAGTGCTTTCTGGAACAGCTTTCCCAAATGCTAAGCTTACTCTTTTAAAAGATGGTAGTATTTCTACAACGTTAATTGCTAATCCAGATGGAACTTTTCAGATCACGATTAATAACTTAAATTTTGGCAACTACCAATTTTCAATCTACTCAGAGGATCCTACTGGCCAAATTTCCGCTACACATGTATTAAATGTTTCGGCGTTCACTTCCCAGCCTTATGTGTATTCTGGAATTATCTTACCCCCAACTCTTTCAGCAAGTGGATTATTAATCAAAATAGGTGATATTTATAGCGTTTTTGGGTATTCTGCACCTGGGAGTACCGTTACATTGTTAGCTCCTAATGGGAATGGGTTAGGTTCTGCAGTGGCTGATTCAATTGGTTTGTATAGAATAAGTCTAACAGCAAATTTGGCGGCAGGAATTTATTCGTTACGTGCAACAGCTAATTTAAATGGCCGCACTAGTTTACCAAGCAAGCCCATTCAAGTTTTATTCTATAGCAGCACTTTACCACCTGGCCAAATTCCAACACCTCCACCACAATTTGCACAGTGTGTAGACTATAACAAGGATCGCCGAGTTAACTTGATAGACTTTTCCATTTTGTTATTCTGGTTTGGGAAGAGTCCTATTCCTCCAAGTGTGGATTGTAATAGCGATGCTGTTATTGATATCAAAGACTTCTCTATATTAATGTATTTCTGGACCGGTTAATAATCAAGGCAATAAAATGATAGTAAAAAAATATTTTCAAATCATTATCAAAAACTTAAACACAATATGTTTGCTGTTAGTTGTATTAAGTGTTTTTAGTGGTGGCATGGGAGTTGCAAATGCTGCATCTGTTGGCTTTCAACCACAAAACTTGAGCTTGCCCCAAGAGAAACCTTTTACAGTCACCATCACAATTGATACAGAGGGAGCTAATCTTAATGCTATTGATGGAACAATTGTAATTGCTTCAGAGTTAGGTAATGCGATAGTTACTGATAGTGGTTCTATAATAACTTATTGGGTTACCAGACCAGAATTTGAAGAAGCTACTCGATCAATTAATTTTAGCGGCACCATCCCGGGTGGTTACACTGGAAAAAATGGAATTTTGATGAGCTTGGTAATACCAGCTTATTCTGGAAATAAATTATCGAATGCTATTTCTGTGACCAATCTTAAAGGCTACTTAAATGACGGACTAGGAACACCTGCCAAGATTAGCATTAAGCAATTTGTGCTTGGCGCAGGTAGTAGTCCAGTAGACCCAGAAATTAAAGACCAGTTATATATAGATACTAGTAAACCAGATAATATTCCCCCAGAAACATTTAGTCCTCAAGTTACTCGGGATGATCGAGTATTTGATGGACAATGGTTTATCAACTTTGCAACTACAGACAAGCAAAGTGGTATTGATAGATACGAGATTCAAGAATCGTTGGGAGGTCGTATCGAAGAGGGGAGTTGGAAAGTGGCCTCAAGTCCCTATGTTTTAGAAGATCAGGCTTTGCATAGCTATATCTACATCACAGCCATAGATAGACAAGGAAACGAGCGTATTATTAAGGTTTTTCCTAAATATCCACAATCATGGTGGTTCAGATACGGGAATAGCTTATTATGGTTATTGGGAATATTATTTATTCTTGGGGTGAGTTATATTTTGAATAGGCGCAGGTTGGTAGAAAACAATTCGGAAACAAATAATTTATAGATAGAACGGCATGAACTTTTTATCCTACAATCGAATAGCAGAGAGCAATCTAGTAAGAATCTTAGTCTGGGCTTTGGCTGTATTCGCTGCAGTAGTCCTTTGGTTTTTAATTTCCAACTCAGCTCAAGCAGCAAATTTTTCTATAAGCCCAAGCTCGGGAACTTACACTGTTGGTAGTACCTTCGAAGTCTCTGTGGTTACAGATACTAAAGGACAAACAATAAATGCAGTGCAGCTTAATTTATCTTTTCCTGTAGACAAACTTCAATTAGTTTCTCCGTCTGCTGGTAATTCTATTATTAGTATTTATACTACACCACCAAAGTATGATAACAGTACAGGTAAGATAGAAATCATTGGTGGAATTCCAAATGGTATTAATACTTCCAATGGGTTGATCACAAAATTAACCTTCCGTGTTAAAGGGGTTGGAAATGCAAGTCTTCGCTTTACAGGTGATTTGCAAATTTTATTAAACGATGGTCGTGGAACCAATGTTTTAGAGAATACTTTTGGGGCAACCTATAAATTAGAGTTACCTCCACAACAAGGCCCAATTGTTATTTCGGACACCCATCCCGATCAAGAAATTTGGTATAAGAACAGTAATGTGAATTTGATATGGGATGTTGGCCTGCCCGCAGCCACAAACTATAGTTATACTATTAGTGATAATCCTACTGATGTACCAGACGATACTCCAGAGACTCAAGACACTAAGGCAAGTTATAATAAAGTTCCTGACGGAATTAATTATTTTCATATTAAGGCTTACCGTGATGGGCGATGGGGTGGAGTTAGTCATTATGGTTTAAAAATTGATAATTTGGCACCAGCTGAATTTAAAATTGTTATTTCACCTAGCAGTAGAACCTTTGTGAAAAACCCTTTTGCTCAATTTACTTCTTCTGATAGTTTGTCTGGTTTAGACCGATTCGAATTAAAAGTACTCCCTTTAAAAATTGAAGGTAAGCCAAAAGCAATTATAGATGACCAGTTGTTTGTCGATGCGCAGAGTCCGTATCAGATTCCAGAGTTGTTAAACGGCTCTTATTCGGTAATTGTTAGAGCTTATGACAAAGCAGGAAATTTCCGTGAAATAAGCCAGAAATTGGAAATTACAGATTCATGGTTTTGGTTTTTGAGCCAAGATGGAATAGTTTTGCCGTTTGGTCGACAAGTTAGCTGGGGTCTTATTTTACCGATATTCTTAATACTCCTATTCTTATTACTAGTAGCAGCTTACATTGTTCGTCGATGGTATAAGTTGGCGCATGGTCGCATTATAGACAATCACTTACCAGGGACTATTCAAACTCAATTGAGCGAATTGGAGCAATACCGTTCTAAGTACGGTAAGATGATGTCCGGATTCTTGCTAATGGTTATCATTGGGGTATCTGTAATGTTTGCCGGAAGTTCGTTGTTCTCAGATTTTCCGATTGCCCGGGCTCAAGAAATTCCACCACCAGTTATTGCTAGTTATTCAGCAAACATTAAAGATGATGAATTATTCTATGTTTCCGGTAGAACCACAGAACCATTGGCTGATGTTGTTGTCCATTTGCAAAGCTTAGTAGATGGTGGAAGTTTTGACTTTACAACTACATCTGACAAGCGTGGTGATTGGACATACCGTCACAGCAGCTTTTTAGAAGGTGGGAAATATATTATTTGGGCTCATACAAAAATGGGGGCTCAATTGTCTAGTCCTAGTCCACAAGTAGAACTCGATGTAAAACCAATCGCTATTAACTGGGGCAATTCTAGAATCACATACCAAAGTTTGTATATTGGTTTGATCCTTGGTTTGTTTGTTATGTTAGTGGCTTTGATAGCATACATAATTGTGCACGCTATTTTAGTTCGTCGTCGCCGAAAATTATTTGCAGCAAATTTGCGTCAAACAGAGGATTCTATCAAGCGGGGATTTATTTCTTTGCGACGAGATATCGAAGCTGAGTTAGTGTTGATGCGACAAGCCAATCTGAGTCAGGAGTTAAGTGGTGAGCAAAAAGTCCGCGAACAGCAGCTCAAAGAAGATTTAAAAAATATTGAAGAACTTGTCGGTAAAGAAGTATGGCAAATCGAAACATTCGAACAATTACCAACTCGGTCCAGCTAACTAGGCTTATTTACTTATCTTATGAATAAAATTCTGCATAATAAAATTTTGTTTCTACTAGTTGTATTTTTAATAATACTGAATGTTTTTGGGTACCATATGGTCAAAAGGTATTCTAAAAGCATTGCTAGTGCTAGATTAGAGCTCGCAACTTTAGATATCAAGGCATCTATCGAAAGTAAGATTAGCTCCAATTCTAAAGCTTTATATGGTGCTGCTGCCTTGTTTGCTTCCAGTGAGGAAGTGACTAACGAGGAGTGGGTGACCTATATAGATCACTTAGATCCAAAAAGAAACTTCCCAGCGGTACAGACTTTCGCTTTTTCTAAGGTAGTTAAGCCTACTGAAATATCTAGTTATAACGATGAGTTGGTTAAAAGAAAACTGCCTAACAGTAAGATTTTTCCAACCGCTGATACTTCCTCAATAGCAGTTATTCATTACCCAGCTCCAGTTTCCGACACCACTCTCAAAGCTGTGGGTTTTAATCTGTTTTCTGAACCAAAAAGACGAGCGGCACTTGAATATGCCAGAGATAATAATAGTATCGCCATTACTGATAAACTAGTTTTAGTGGTTGATAAAGACTCAAAAACACCAGAACCTAGTGTGGTAATGATCTACCCAATTTACAAAAAGAACGCTGATGTTAGTACGGTTGAAGCTAGAAGGGAAAACATCGAAGGTTTTGTTTCATTTTCAATGAAGGTAGAAACCTTGATGAAAGACTTATCTTTACACGCAGCACCTGCTCTAGACTTCCAGGTCTTCGATAATTCAGGAGAGGGTAGTTTTACCGAAAGTAGTCTCTTATATAATTCTGGAAATGATGAAGTGTTATCTGCTGGGTATTCTCCTAACTATTCTAGTAAGTCGACAATAATCTTTCCAAATACTAATTGGTATCTAAGGTTTACAGCTGTTCCTGATGCACAGTTAGGAAAAATCTTTAGCTTTGCTCCTAGTTTGGTTGCTGCTGCTAATATTTTATTATCAATTCTTCTCGTTTTATTTATTCGCAAGTTATTGCAGATGTATTTTGCAAAAAATCAGCAGAACTTATCCTATGCGAAAAAGCTTATTTATGAAGATGCTATTGTAGATGATTCTACCGAATCGATTATTATGACTAATGAACTCGGTCTTATTACGGTATTTAATAAAAAGGCTGAGCAGATTCTTGGTTACAACGAATTGGATGTAATTAATAAGATGAAATTTTTGAATCTTATTTTGAAAACTGAGCTCAAACAAAAAATTGAATCAACTCATAGTAGAACAGGAATAAACATTACTAACGATTTTGATGCAGTTATTACTAATTGTTTGATAGATGGAAAAGAAGAAGCTCGCTGGAATTTACTTAATAAAGCTGGTCAGACAATACGAGCAGATATGTCGATTAAACCAGTTTATGATGCAAAAAACCAGTTATTGGGCTATATATTCACATTTTAAAAACCCGCGTCACGCGGGTTTTTATCTTCAACATTGCAAT
>CAYQJW010000042.1:0-5398 GCA_964418025.1 uncultured Candidatus Saccharibacteria bacterium
ACAATAATTTTTGGATGAATTTCAAAAATACTCGCATCACGAGAATATTTTTCTAAGGTTGATTGATCAGTTGTAATTTTGCCTTTAAACTTTTGTTTCAGGTTGGCTAAACTCATATAAGTATTATAGCAGAATATAAGGAACTATTTGCTTCTAAATTTGACAAAATCGTAAAAAGTGATATAATTAATAACAAGTGAATACTTTGCTTGTTGCAGAAAGTATTTTTTTATTTGGCAACATTTTAATCTATTGATATGGCAGCAAAACATTTGAAAGATAAAAACAGTTTAGAAACCACCACCGAGAAATTTACAAAGTGGGTTGGTTCACCGTTTTCGATTGCGGTTCATACTGTTTTATTTGCAGCTGCTTTTGGTTTTGTATTGTTCGGAGTAGATCTAAATACCGTGCTATTAGTGTTAACAACTGCTGTTTCTTTAGAAGCGATATATTTAGCACTCTTTATTCAAATGTCTGTTAACAAAAATACCCAAAGTTTGGCTGATGTAGAAGAGGATATCGAAGAGATCGCAGAAGACGTTGAAGGAATCGAAAAAGATATTGATGAAATTCAGGAAGACGTTGAAGGAATCGAAAAAGATATTGATGAAATTCAGGAAGATGTCGACGAAATTCAAGAAGATGACCAGGATGATGACTTACACGACGAAGCTACAATGAAATCTCTCAATGAATTGCAGACTCATATCCAAAAGATTATGCAAGAAATCCAAACACTAAAGGATCAAAAAAAATAACCCCATTTGTCATGGGGTTGATTGAGGGGTGGGAGTTTGGGTTGGCTCATCAAAAGTTTTACTAACCACGGAAATTTCTCCAATGTTTTTTTCTGGATTGCCATCTTTTTTAGTAACAATGGCTACAGGGTAATCTGAACCAGCGGGGTATACACATCCTCCAGAAATACCACTTTCGATATAAATCGAAAAAATTTCCTTTGATCCAATTTTTAATTGACCAGTATCATCTTTTACATTTGTATCAATGATTTTACCTGGTTCCACTAGCGCGGTAAGATTGCCGGGACTGCCTACTACAACAATATCATCACCAATCTCGAAGTCGTAATTAGGAATTACGATTTTTTTGGGATCAATTTTCCCTTTTGTTGATAAAATCGCGTAGTCTTGGTCTGTTCGACTGTGCCAGATTAATATAGCTGGAACATTATTAACATAAATTTGATCCTTATCAACCCAGGGGAGCATTACAGTGTGAAATGCAGTTAAAACAACTCCGGGTTCTAGCTCGCATCCAGAGCCCATGTTTTTCCCTGCACGGATCTCTGTATATTTTGACTTATACATCTGGATTTCGTGTTTGGGAATTTTAGCCAACAAGATTTTAGGCGGTTGGGGGGTAAACAATATATGTGGGTAATATTTTAATACCACAGTACTTATTATTGAACACAGCGCAACACCACCAAAAAAACCAAACAAATATTTTGTGAAATGTTTCATTACAACCTCCTTTTTTCTTTAGTGTAGCACACTCAAAAATTACTCTTTGCTTGCGATTTGTTGTCTCCACAATGCAGAGTACAGGCCATTGAGCTTTAAGAGTTCGTCGTGCGTACCTTGTTCGGCTAGTTTGCCTTTTTCTAACACATAAATCGTGTCGGCATGAATCACTGTAGATAACCGATGGGCGATTAGGATTCGAATCAAATCAGGGTGTGTTTTTTCGATATCTTTAATAGTGTTGGTAATAGACTCTTCGGTTATAGAATCTAAGCTAGAAGTTGCTTCATCAAAAATTAGAATATCCGGGTCTCGGAGCAAGGCGCGAGCAATGGCAAGTCTTTGTTTTTCTCCACCAGAAAGTTTTAGACCACCTTCACCAATTTTTGTGTCCAAACCTTTGTCACCACGTTCAATTAGGGTGTTGGCGCTAGCTGCTGTAAGAGCTGCAACGGCTTCTGTATCTGTTGCATTAGGGCGGACAAATAGAAGGTTTTCTCTGATAGTACCAGCAAAGAGTTGGGTATCTTGAGCTACAAGGCCAATACGATTGCGTAAAGCAATTAAATCGATGTCTTCACCAGAGATGTCGTTAAATTTTACATCACCTTTAGTAGGGTGATATAGCCCGACAATTAATTTAACGGTTGTGCTTTTACCGCTACCGCTTGGTCCAACAAAGGCTACAGTTTTTCCGGAAGCAATTGTTAAATTAATATTTTGAAGTGCCGAGTCTTCGCTTGACTGATAAGAGAAAGAGACATCTTTAAAGCTGATGGTCTTAATATCTTCGATGGGTTTAGGATTTTCTGCGTGTTTTTCTTTATCTTGATCGAGAATTTCTTGAAGTTTTTCTAAACTAGCTTTTGTTTCTTGGTAGGCAGTGGACACGTCACCAAGCATGGATAAAGGATTGAAAACAAAGAACGAGTAGAATAACAAACTAAAAAATTCACCTAAGCTAATTTGTTTTGTATAGATTAACCAAAGCATTAACATCATCAACACCATTCTCACTCCATTGATCACTGTGCCTTGAATAAAACTGTATGCTCTAATTAAACGCACCTTTTTTAATTCGAGAGCTAAAATGGTTTCGTTGGTGTGATTGAGTCGATTAATTTCTTGACCTTCTAGTCCCAAGCTTTTTACTAGTTCTACGTTGCGTAAAGTTTCGGTTGTACTACCAGCTAAAGCTTGGGTTTCTGTAATAATTTCTGTCTGGGAAGTTTTAATTTTTTTAGTAATCCAAAAAGTTATTCCGCCAATGGATGGAATGATCAGAAAATAAACTAAACCAATGCTCCAGTGCACGATTGTTGCATATATCAATACAAAAACAACACCTACTAAAGCAAAGAATAGGGTATTAATAGAGACTTGAATTAATCTTTGTGAATCGTTGCGAGCGGATTGAAGTTTGGATAAAAATTCACCACTTCGTTGGTCTTCGAATACTGCATACGGAAGCGAGAAAGAATGAGTGACGCTATCGTTGTACATTTTTGCTCCAAGACGTTGAGTAATTACATTTGTATAGTAATCTTGAAAACTTTTAGCCACGCGTGATACAAACGCGACTCCCATTGTAGCTAATAGTAACAGACCAACTCCGCGAACATAATCTGCCGCAGTTAGTTCTGCAAATCTATTAACGTAGTTATCGATTAAAATTCTAAAAATTTGTGGGTCTAACAAAGAAAAAATTTGGTTAATAGCAGCCAAGACCAAAGCTCCTGCAAGAAGACCTTTATAGTTCTTTAAATAATTCCAAAGTAATCTCATAATTAATTTATTTCTTGTTTACTTATTTCTTAGATACAATAATAATTTTTTTATCTGTTAAATCTACCATGCTATCATTGTGTACCCAATTTCCGGTGCTTTCATAGAGGGTTTCGTAAGTATAATTATAGTTTAGTCCACGGCGGGTTCCGGGGTCATTACTAATAAATTCAGTTTCGGTGTACCCAGTAATCACCAACATATGATAGAGGGGCCCAGGTGGTTTGTAGAACGGATTTTTTAATAGCTGGCCATTGGTAGGGATTATAACTATTTTATCTGCCACTAGGGCTTGTTTAATTGCTTTTTCCGAGATGCTTACAGTAGTTGTTTTGAGGCCATATACTTCCTCTATCATATTAGCAGTTTCGGCAGTATCTATACTTAGGTGGTAACCATAGTTTTTGTTTTGCCATTCAGTTAACATCTCAATTTGAGATTCAACATATGGAGCGGGGAGTGTATCGATACCGGAGAAGTAAGCATTTACCATTATTGCAGAAGCCTCCTCGCAGGCTTCATTGTGAAGCTCGTCCCAATTGGCAGTTGGTGCTTGTGGAGTAAATGGAACAGTTATAGCTAAAGATGCAAGAGCTTCAATTTCTGAAATTGTGGTCTCGGAGAAGTCTGCCGGTTGTGATTCTGTCGAAGGATCGACTTGTGTTACTTCTGCAACATTAGATTTTTGTTGCTGGTATAAATTTCGGTTAATTAAAAAACCGACTCCAAATAGCAAACAAGTCGTGGTAATGATTAATAAAATGTTTTTATACGGTTGTTGCTTCGGAGGTGTAATCATTTTATAAGATGTCAGTCTTTTTGATATGAACAAACGCACCAGGTGCAAGATTTGCAGGCATAGTGTATTTATTTATTCGCACTCGCTTTAAATTGCGAACACCAAGACCGACAGCAGTAAACATTCGACGTACTTGGCGTTTTTTGCCCTCGTGAATAGTAATATAAATTTTACCAGAGCGAACTTTTATCTTTGCCTCTCTGGTTAGGCCGGTTGGTAAGTCCACGCCATTTTTTAAATGCTCAAGTTGAGTTGGTTTGGGGATGAGATCAGTGATAACTTCGTACTCTTTGTCGTGTTCATATTTAGGATGAGCTAGTTGTTCTGTAAGTTCACCATCGTTAGTTAGAATTAACAGACCTTCGGTTTCGTAATCTAAGCGACCAACGTTATGAACCATGCCACGGATTTCTTCTGGTAGTAAAGAAAAGACAGTTTTACGTCCTTGTGGGTCACGCTTACTAACCACAACACCACGAGGCTTGTTGAGGGCAATATAGATTTTTTCGCTACGGGCCTTCACTAATTTTCCGTAAATCTTGACTTCATCGGTTTCTGGATCGACTTTGTCGCCAAGCTTAGCACGTCGGCCGTTAATAGAAACTTGCCCAGATTTAATAAACTCCTCAGCCTTGCGGCGAGAAGCTACCCCAGCTTCGCTAATGAATTTTTGTACCCGTTCTTGCATAACTTTCTGTATTATACCTTGTCTGACTTGAAATTTCCAGCGAAATATGGTACGATTTAGCAGTTATTCAGCAATATATTCATGCACTCGTAGCTCAGCTGGATAGAGCGTCCGCTTGCGGAGCGGGAGGTCGCAGGTTCGAATCCTGCCGGGTGCACCAGAAATGTTTTTATAATTGTTCTTAGTATGAAAATAATCGTTCTTGCCAAAGCATCTGCTAAAGAAGATAAGGTTGAACGGTTAACTCAACCGACTTTGAATTTTGGTGATGTTAAGTTGGAACTTGATGTTTACAAAGTGTCGGTTAAGGCACAGCCTGTTCATGGTAAGTCTAACGAAGCAATTATAAAATTATTGGCAGAACATTTTAAAGTAACTCAATCGCAGGTGAAATTGATTTCTGGTCGAAGTACCAAGCGAAAAATATTCGACATAGACAGATAAATAATTCGCCGCGAGGCGTTTTTTGTTATAATGAATATGCAAAGAAGAATGAATTTTTACTCGTGGTCTCGTAGCTCAGTTGGATAGAGCAGGGGACTTCTAAGCCCAAGGTCACTGGTTCGATCCCAGTCGAGACCACCAGCAAGAATTTATTAAAAAAATCGTCACTGACGATTTTTTTAGTTAGCATGTTTT
>CAYQJW010000043.1:0-5215 GCA_964418025.1 uncultured Candidatus Saccharibacteria bacterium
TATTTTTAGGTGGACCTGAGTTTCAACAAACAGTCGTAGCTTATAACTTGCCAACTGCTACTCGCACCTTAATGACAATTGCCACTGCATTCTTAATCTTTAGCGTATATATTAATTTAATTTTACTTCCACCACGCCCAAAAAAATATGGGTGGGGTAAGAGTGTAATGATGTATTTGCAGTGGTTTTTAGTGCCAATTACTTCTGTTGTGTTCGGTAGTTTACCTGCCATTGAAGCTCAGACTCGTTTGATGATGGGTTGGTACTTAGAGTTTTGGGTTACACCAAAAGCTCGTAAGGGTGAAGTAACAGGTAGGGACATGGCCGAAATGAAAAAGATTAATAGCTAAGAATATCTATGGATTATATTTTGTTTTTATTGTTAGCAGTGTTACTTGCTGTTGTTATTACTCCACTGGTTCGCAAGTTTGCGACTCGCTTTGGGTATTTAGACATTCCACGACCTCCTCGCAATCTTCATAAACATCCAGTAGCTAAACTTGGTGGGTTGGCGATTTATTTGGCTGTTGTTATCTCTATAATAGTATTTTGGTTGACGATTGGCATTGATTATAATATTGTTCCAGCAAAATTTATTTGGGCCATAATTTTAGGTGGTGCCGTACTGATGGTTAGTAGCTTGATTGATGATAAGTATGATTTATCTGCAAAGTATTTAATCATTTTTCCAACCCTCGCCGCACTGATTGTTGTATACTCTGGAATTGGTGTTGGTATTACATTTTTATCAAATCCATTTGGCGCTCCAATTAGTTTAGACTTTTTGGTATTAGGAATTCCTGCTTCGGGAATTTTTATTTTCCTATGGTTAATGGGGATGATGTTTACCACAAAATTTTTAGATGGTCTCGACGGTTTAGTTGCTGGGATAGGTTTAATTGCTGCTCTGACACTTTTTGCACTTTCATTGACCGCTCGAGTAAATCAACCGATCACAGCGACTCTGGCAATCATTTTAGTTGGTGCATTGGTGGGCTATTTGTTTTACGCTTTTAATCCAGCCTCAATATTTTTAGGAGAAGGTGGGAGTACTATTGTTGGGTTCTTTTTAGGGGTATTTTCTGTAATCTTAGGCGGGAAAATTGCTACCGCACTATTAGTAATGGGTATTCCTATTTTAGATGTGGCTTGGGTCATTGCGCAAAGAATCTGGCATAGGAAGAGTCCGTTTAAAGGTGATCGACTACACTTACATTTTAAATTATTAGATCTGGGATTTTCACAAAAACAAACCGCTTTGGTGTTGTATGCTATCTCGGCTGTGTTTGGTTTTACAGCGGTGTTTTTGCAGAGCATGGGTAAGCTAGTTGCTTTGTTAATTTTATTCGGACTCATGGCTGGATTAATCCTCGGAGTGATTTATGCTTATCGTCGTCGTCAACGTAACCAACAATTAATCAGTTGAGTTGACCCACAAGGTAACTTTCTGTTATAATAGTACGTGCGAGATTTAACCCACAGGAGGAATAAGAACTTGTATGCCGCAAGCTTCTACAAAGTTGGAAGAAATTAGTGAGGATGATGTTATACAACATTATTCAAGATTAAAGAATCTGTTAAAGTCTGCTCAAGGATCAAATGCAGAAAGATATTTTTTGGATAATTCATTGTTGATGATATGGCGACCGTTAATGCATTATGCTATGGTTCGTCGTAACTGCGATGTTACTTCTTGCATGATTGATAATGTTTACTCTTATGCCAAGATTCCAAAAACAGCCTTTCGTGTAGAGGTTTCTAAGCTTTTGCATGATATTACTCTTGATTTTTCAAAAAAGGTCATTAAATATATTGATTCTGGTGAGTTCGAGTCTGAAGCAGAGAGAATATCGACTCTAGGAAATACTGTAATGAAAGGACTTAAATCTCATACAGAAAAAGGAATTGTAGACCTTAGGCCCCATCATTTTCTTCGACGGTACGGAGAGTGATGTTGACAAAATACCCCTAGTTCGCTAGAATTACGGGGTATTAATTTTAACTATATTTATGTCATTAGCAGTTATTGCCACCGGCGGAAAACAATATTTGGTTGCCAAAGGTGAAAGAATTCAAATTGAAAAACTCGAAGGTGAAGAAGGCGACAAAGTAATCTTTGACCAAGTTCTAGTAAACATTTCTGACACAGGATATGAACTAGGCAAGCCTATCTTAGAAGGCAAAGCCGTAGAAGGCAAGATCCTTAAACAGGGTCGTAGCCCAAAGATTCACGTTCTAAAGTACAAAGCTAAAAGCAAGTACCGAAAGAAAATTGGTCATCGCCAAGCTTTTACCGAAATCGAGATTACCAAGATTTAAATTTTTTAAAAACCGCTCATTTACTTGAAGCGGTTTTTTTGTGTTCGATTGACATTAGCTACCTATTGTTTTATTATTGTTAGTCAATGCAAATTGATTAGCTAAAAGCCAAATCGGGGGATTAATTATATGAAGCAGTTCATAAGAGTTGTAGCACACGGACTAGTCGTGCCTCTTTACCTGTTCGGAGTATTGTTTTATTTTGTCGATCAGCCGTGGACTCATGGTTGGTTGATTGGAATCATAGTCGTATTATTGTTGGCCAGAGTTTTTGGCTCCACTTATAACCCTTGGATCAAGAAGAAGATATCGCAAGTACTTAGATCGGAATCAAAAAATATCAAAATAAAGGTTCTATATTCGTCACTGTTTTTGGGTCTAGGATTACTGACAATATTTGCAAGCTTTATCTTGGCAATTGAGTTATACAAGACCAACTCTAGCGTAGTACAGATTTTGGTTTTTGGATTAGTGTATAAATCCCTATCCTTAGTCGGTTTCAAACACGTAGAAATTCCCAACCAAGATTTGTTCCGAGTGAAATATTATTATCAGAGGATTCAATCTATTGTCTCATTTATTCTCGCACTTTGTATTGCAGTATATACGCAATGGGCAATCTTGGGTGTGGTGATGGAGCTTGTCCTGAGTTTTTCCATTGTCATTGTGCTCAGGTTGATATCAAAAAAGTCCTGGTTAAAAACTCATGCGATTATTCCCATGGGTTTGGAAAAAGACAATATCGTGTCCTATTCGGTTTGGGAAGGGGGTTCCAAAACTTCAATACCCTTGATCCACAAGGGTTGGTATGCAGATAGCAGGTTATTAACTTACGTTTGCATGCAGGATAGCTACTCACATTTACACCTTATTAAAATTGATGGTGAGGTTGTAGATAAATATTATAACCCTGAGTGGAATATGATACATATTGAGATAAGTGATTCTGACCTGAAAGCTGTGGATTCAAAGTTGTTGAATTCCTGTCCTCAATGCAACTTTTTCACAGATGAGTAGCTTATTGGGATATTTCCGGAGGAATTATGAATTTGCAATACATCAAACAAAGGTGGCGCTCAATGCCGTGGCCCACTTTATTGGCATGGTTAACAGTACCGTTTGAACTCAATCCTATATTTCAATTTTACAAAAGTTGGGTACTAGGTGATATGGTTCAAGTTTCACCTATGATGTTTCTAATCATTTGTATTATTGGCGCAGTGTGGTTAGCTTATGGTTATTCTATACGTAGCTGGCCATTAGTTGCTGGAAATATTTTTAAACTGTTGAGTAGTTCTAGTGTTCTGTTTCTGTACTTTTGGTTTAAATAAAAAATTATCAAGCACAAAGCAAAAGCGAGAAGATTGTCTTCTCGCTTCTTTTATTCTGTATATTGGGCAGGGGTGAAACCCATCTCTTTAACCTTAGCTTGATAGGCTTCGTAATCTTCTAGGTAATCACTGCGGTCAGGGTTATGTTTGGTAGAGGATACTGCAAGCAACATTGCTCCTTCACTGAAATTGGTAAATTGATGCCAAACCATATTGCCAACATACAAAGCTTGGCCTTGAGCCATAGGTACATCTTTAATTCCATCACCGTAATCAATTTTAGCCACGCAGCTGCCAGTAGCCATGACAAATAATTCTTTTTCAATATAATGGCAATGTGCGCCTGTATCACCACCAAGATCCGTTAAATAATAAATACGCTTGATATCGTAATCAACGTAAGTTGCAGCATCAATTTCGTAAAGCTCGTACATATTGTCACGACCCTTAACGTGCTTGATGTCTAATTTTTTAAATACTAGTTCCATAAACTTTAGTATAAGGATAGTAGTCTTGACTGTCAATATTTTTTGGGGTAAGATACTGAGTCGTACTTGTACGAAATTTCAGATCGAATCGGAGGAAAATCAAATGATTTCAGAAGGCGTCTTAGAAGACTTGTTTGAGAAACACTGTAGCCCAGCTCTTACCTTTCTAGATAAAAATAGAACAGGGGATGGAGAGTGGACCGAGGGTTTGGTAGACGACTGGTTTAGTACCAAGAACTCAATTATAGCCAAGCTTTTTATGGCCTGTAACATGGTTTTGCTTGATGCGGGACCAAAAACTCATGCTTATCCAATATTTTGTCATGTGAGATATGACAGCGGCATCATTACCGACGAAGTTAGTCGATTGTACAAATTAAATTCTTTAAGGACTGCAAATAATTTTCTTGCTCCTGAGGTTTGGCTTGGCTCGAACGAAGGGGAGAGTCGTGGTCAAACCGAGAAGTATGTTGTCTGGGAAGGTTATACTAAGTGGAGGGAGCAATTGATCGTCAAAGGAATTGCACCTCATCACATCAAAACTGTTGGACCGGTGTATAACACTCCAGATGAGCATCTCGAGATTATCCGAGTCGCCAAAGAAAATAATTTCGAAGGCGTTAATCTAGTCGGTTCACCATATCATATGGTCCGTATTGCTCTTGGTGCTGTTCAGCACATGAAGCGAACCGGTCATTGGACCAAAATGTATTTCAACGCTCCCAAAGTTCCGGCAGGCGAATGGCTTACGGTAGTCAAAGGCGCTCAAGGGGATATCATTGGAGATGGTGAAAGGTATAACCAACTTTTTGAGGAGCATGCCAGAATCCCTGAGTACATGCTTAAGGAAGTTCGTGACCTGTCTACTTTCGAGGATCTGATTTCATATATCAGAATCGGCCGCGAAAGCATTAAGGACGGGCAGCTAACTGTTCCTCTTGGTCCGATTGTTGAATAGTAGGCAATTTAAGTTCTACTCAAACGCGTTACTAAAATAACGCGTTTTTATTATGCTGATTTTCTGTGTTAATGCAAAGTTTTGTATATAAAGTTTAACTAATATTGAAACCGTTTTTA
>CAYQJW010000044.1:0-537 GCA_964418025.1 uncultured Candidatus Saccharibacteria bacterium
GTTCTATAAACCGATGATATTCAATAAACTCTACACCAAGTCTTTTATAAGCAAATAGGTTTTGTAATTCCTGTGTCTCAAATTCCAAATTTATCGGCAACACCACTGTAATTTTTTGCTTAGCCGTAGTTGCTGACGACCCACCATTGGACTTATTGTACTCCGCATCGAACTTACCCGAAAAATTCCAGCCTAAAGTTTTGTTTAAATTCAAATATTGTTCAATTCCAGTGTGTAAATTTTGAGTATAGACTAATGGATGCAAATACAAGTTACGCCTCCAAATTTGTGGGAGCAACTTTTGAATCATCAAGTACCACAAACCCAAACCGATCATAGTAAAAAACAAATGCGCCAGAAGAAATCGGCGTGGAGTTAAGATAAAAGCGGGTTGAAAGTAAAAATATACCGTTGCAGCCACCCCACTAGTTAGCATGGCGCCTAATAAGCGAGAGATAATTAATGTCGCTGACCGAAAAGTCGATAAATCAAATAAAGTGTAAAAGTTGTAACGTAAATTTTACTTCATTTAATTAT
>CAYQJW010000044.1:547-4771 GCA_964418025.1 uncultured Candidatus Saccharibacteria bacterium
TCCTGCATCTCTAACTCTGATAATCCACTAGGGTACCAAATTAAGATAGTTATAAACAAACCTATATAAAACCAAGCAATAGTTGGTAAGATAAGAAGCCAAAATTTTTGGGGGTTCAGTGGAAGCATTACAACCTAATTAGAATTTCGCGCAACTATAAATACTTCTTGTTCAGGTCTAATAAGTCTTAGAAAAAATAATCCAAATTTATAAAAAACGAATGACAAGCCCCACTTAGCCGCAATATTTGCAACAAACCGCTCGTAACCAAAGGGTTTAAGTCCTGATTGCTCAACAGTATACCCACATTTCTCCACTAGTGCGCCCAATGTTTGGACATTCCATGAATAGATGTGGTGATTGGGTTCATTGCGTTTGAATTTACGGAAGCGTCGTTGTTTTTCGTAAGGGACTGCCAAAATCAAAATCCCGTTTTGTCTTAAAAGTTTCTTAATATTATCTAAAATCTCAGCCGGAGAAGCCACGTGTTCTAAAACATGAGAACACAACACAACATCAAAAGATAACCCTTCAATCTCTTCCAAATTATTATAAAAATCTATCTCGTATTTTGATAGTACACTTCCAACATCCGATAAGTCGTAACCAGATTTTTTACTGGCAACTATCTTCGACAGATTCCAACCTTGACCTACACCAAATTCTAATACAGATTGATTAGTTTGAATGTATGGTTGAAATTTTTGCTTTCGATTCTCTGCTATAAAATCATAAGCTTTTTCGGAGATGGCATGAATTTGATGATGGTAGTCTCCTCCACCGCTTGATCGATAAGTTTTTTCTATACTCTTTATATAATCCATAAAAACATATATTATAGGTTAGTATACCATGAAAATTTTATATATTATAACCTCTGGTGATATAGGAGGTGCCCAAAAATATGTACTCGATTTAGCTAAACATTTCCAAGGGATAATTGCTACTGGAACAGAATCAAATTATTTACTGGATTCAGCAAAAAGAGAACAAATCCCCACTATCCCATTACGATTTATGAAAAGGGCTATTAATCCTTTTTATGATCTTTTAGCATTTGTGGAATTATTGTTTATCATCAAAAATTCAAAAGCGGATATTATCCACTCTAATTCTACCAAGGCAGGAATTCTTGCAAGTATAGCGGGAAAATTTTGTGGTAAAAAAACAATATTTACTGTCCATGGACTGTCATTAATGGAAACTAACTCTGATTTCTTCAAAAAAATATACATCCTTGCAGAAAAATTTGCTTCAATGTTTAGAGATAGGATTATTACTGTCTCAAATAATGACGCTAGACTATTAGCACAATATAGGATCACAAAATTAAACAAGATAGCCACTATTATTAACGGTATATCATTAATCAATTTTAAAACTAAGCAAATTTCTCGGAAAGAGCTGAAAATCCATGAATTTAAAACTATAGTAGGCACAATAGCCAGACTTCAACACCTGAAAGGAGTCGACATTCTAGTTAGAAGTTTTTCTCTGCTCCCAGAAGATGTCAAAAGTAACAGCATACTTGTGATAATTGGCGATGGACCAGATCTAAAAAAATTGAATAATTTAATTTTTGAACTTAAGCTTCAAGATAAAGTGATGTTGCTAGGTGGTAAAAAAAACGCTTCAATTTATTTAAAAGCGTTTGATATATTTGTACTACCATCAAGATATGAGGGTTTACCATTTGGATTAATAGAAGCCATGCAAGCTGGACTACCTATTGTCGCCACCCAAGTAGGTGGAGTAACCGAGTTGTTAGAAAATTCTGGACTGTTGGTTGAACCCAATTCACCAGAATTACTATCAAAATCTATCAATACTTTCATGCAAAACATAGAACTCCGGAAAAATATGGGACTAAAAGCATATTTAGCATCACAACAGCACACTAACAATGCAATGCTAAAGGAAACTAAGCAAATTTATTTTGAATTAATAAACTTTCTTAAATCCGATGAAGGAGAAGATTCATAAGCCTTTTTTAAAGTACTCTTAGTCATATCATTTTTCTCCATTTTCTGATATATATTTGCTAATAATAACCAACTATCATAACTCCCATTAGTCTGAATCACATACTCACGTGCTTCATTCAAAGCAAGGGGGTAATCCCCTAAACCTATGTATAAATTAGCACTATTGGTTCTGGTGGTAAAATGATTTGGAAAATTTTGAATAAAAATTAGAACAGTACGATACGCCTCTTGTTTATAGTAATCATCCTGGGTTTTATTCCATAATTTGATATTCCCTAATACGACTTCTTGTAACACATCACTAGACAAAGGGTGCAAGAATTCAAGTTGTCTATAAGCTTTATGTGCACCAGTATAATCCCCTGAGTCAAATTTTTTATCTGCCATCTTTAAAATTGCAGTTATGTTTGTTGGATTAACATAACTCGAAGCATTGGCTAAATGTAAATTTATTCTTTTATTACTACCTAAATCTAATGAGGCTGAATAAAAAAATAGCTCACTTAGCAAAAAACTAATACCAATTAATATCAAAGCTATGGAAACAAAATATCCAGCGATTTTGTAATAACTAAATTTAGCAAAATCTTTAGTTTGTGTGGAGTGCAAAGCCAAAGCTAATAGCATGGCCAAGATAAACCAATTTGGCACACTGACAGGATTGAAAAATGCACTCACTAGCCATGATACTAAAGCAGCTGCCAAATAAAGATGAAGTGTTTTATTAGAATTCTTAAATTCTTTGTACAAAAACCAAAATACCAATACAAATAATATAGAGAGTGTTAACATCAAGAACAACCCACCACTCAAGGCAGTTTGTATAAAAACATTATGTGCATCGTCAAACCAAGTAATGTTTGCCAAATGGCTCAAATTATTTTGCCTATAAACAATACCAAAATTACCCAAACCACTCCCTATAATTGGATGTTGAGTAATGTAGTCAAAACTAAAGTCCCATAAATACCATCGCTGCTGAGCGGAACTGTCCGTAACAGTAATCGAATTCCCCATCTCTCTTGCAAAATTTATGTAAACTGCACTCAGACTAAAGATTATGAGTATGGTTACAATAGTTGCTAGAGCATACTTCCAATGTTTTTTAATCAAGAAACCCAACATCAGAACAACACAGCCTGCAATTGTTGCAATTATAGCTCCCCGACTGGCAAATAACACCAAAGCGATTATATTCAAACCGAACACAAAAAACGAGAAGATCCTAAATCGGTTTGTAAATTGAGGAGAAGCTATAAACCACATTGGAATAAATAGGGCAGCTGATATATACATACCGGCGAAATTAGGATTTCCTAAAAAACTAGGCACTAAACTTCTTACAGGAGCATTTACTCCTTCATAAAAACCCACTCCAAAAAACTGAAGTATGGCCCAAAAACTTATAATTGCACCAATGAAAGTCCAAGCCTTAAGAATTACCATAAGTTTCTGTTTATCCAAAGTGCTAAACAAAAATATAGTTACCAGCCATAAAGAATAAAACCACAGCGAACTAGTCATTCTATTACTAATACCAACCAAGCTATTAATAGAATCAAGTGAAAAAATGGTTGCTAACAAGGCAAAAACCCACATTACACCCATAACAATAATAATCGAAGAAGGTAAAGAAAAAGATATTTTTTTATTTCTGATTAAAAAAAATAGACTTAACCCTATCAATATAGACCAAAAAATAAATTTTGGGTTTTCGTATGGATAAGGAAAAGCTGATACCACCACCACAGAGACCACCGCCAGTCCAATTAGTAAAAACCCAAAAACTTTATCTTCTGAAAAAGGAATGTGAAACTTATTTAGTAAATTCATATCAAAATTGTACCGTAAAACAAAAAAGCAGTCGAATACCGACTGCTTTTTTTGTTTTTAAACTAGTTAATACCACTAGGGCTGATTGTATGAGCTCCAGGACCATAACCTGCTGCTGTCTGCTCTAAACAGAATCCAATAGCGAAAGCGGTTGTACCTCCACCACCGAAGGTGTAGCTAGTACTTGAACAGCTTCCACCAGTTGGAGCAGTAGGTACTGTACCAATATAGTTTCCAGTTACTAACTCAGCAGCGCTAGCTGCATAGCTACCAGAGTTGTCATTGTTGTATAGCTCCTGAGCACTTGCTAACTGACGAACATCAGCTAGACGTTTTGCATCACGAGCTTTTACACGAGCTGAGTTCAGCGCGAGTAAGACTACAGAAGCTAACAAACCAATGATAG
>CAYQJW010000045.1:0-4541 GCA_964418025.1 uncultured Candidatus Saccharibacteria bacterium
TAGAAAAATATTCTCGTGATGCGAGTATTTTTGAAATTCATCCAAAAATTATTGTCAGCCCAGAAGATAGTCAAGACATCAAAACTTTAGTTCAGTATGTAGCAAAAGAAAAAATTAACTCCCCTAACCTATCGTTAACTGTCCGAGCTGGTGGCACAGACATGACCGGTGGCAGTATCAACGATTCTATTATTGTAGATGTCGCGGAACATTTAAATAACATTTCTAACTTATCAGACACTTCTGTAGAAACTGAGTCTGGTGTAAAATTTGCCGACCTCGAGCCTAAATTACTCGCTCGTAATGTTATTATGCCTGCGTATCCGGTATCTAAAGCATGGTGTGCTGTAGGTGGTATGGTTGGTAATAATAGTGGTGGAGAAAAAACCTTAAAATATGGGCAAGTTAACAACTATGTAGAAGAACTGGATGTGGTTTTAGCGGACGGCAACTTATACAAAATCAAACCTCTAACAGAAGCAGGGTTAAAAGAAAAAATGAACCAAACCAATTTTGAAGGTGAGGTTTATAAGAAAACTTTTAACTTGATCCAAAATAATTATAGAGCCATAACAGAAGCTAAGCCCACTACTTCTAAAAATTCTTCTGGCTACTACCTTTGGGATGTTTGGGATGGTAAAACTTTTGATCTCACAAAACTATTTGTAGGCTCTCAAGGTACACTAGGAATTGTGACAAAAATTAAATGGAGACTGGTACCTCTTGAACGTGGCAGACAATTAGTAGTGTTTTACTTGCACGACCTTAAATTACTTGGTGAAATTATTACCCATGTAAACGAATTCAAACCAGAAAGCTTCGAAATTTTTGACGATCAAACTTTTAAACTTGCCATTAAATACTGGCCAGAGATTATTCAACGAATCAAAGGATCGACTTTTCAGTTAATCAAACAATTTATTCCAGACTTATGGCTCTGGGCAAAAGGTGGGTTACCAAAGTTAGTGCTACTTGCCGAATTCACTGCCGACACGCAAGAGCAAGCAAACAAACAAGCCATGGCAGCAGTGCAAAATATTGAACAACACTTTAATCTTCATGCACGACTAAGTAAAAATTTTGAAGAGTCACAAAAATATTGGGCCATACGCCGAGAAAGCTATAACCTTCTGCGCAAACATAATGCCAGAAAAATTAGCTCCCCTTTTATCGAAGACATTACTGTTCACCCCGACCAACTTCCAAGTTTTATTCCAGAGTTGAATAAGATCCTAGCTAAATACCCTGACTTCCTTTACACTCTTGCGGGCCATGCAGGCGACGCGAACTTTCATATCATCCCACTAGTAGATCTATCGATTCCGGAACACCGCAAACAAGTTGTATGGTTAAGCAATGAGGTATTTGATTTAATTTTAAAATACAAAGGCTCAATGTCCGGAGAGCACAATGATGGTTTAGTGAGAGGTCCATTTTTGGAACACATGTTTGGCTCAAAAGTGTTTCAACTATTCAAAGATGTAAAAACAATATTTGACCCTCAAAATATTTTTAATCCCCACAAAAAAACCGACGCAGATATGAAATTCTATTCCGACCATATCCGCCACACCTAATATAAAAAACCGACTATCTCAGTAGTCGGTTTTTAAATTTAGAACACTACCTTTTTAATTGCCGTTTGACGGCCGCCACTGGAAGCTATATAAACTTCACTTCCAACTATCGCGACGTCACTACCACCTGTCCATACCGATTCGAAACTTGTATAAGAACTCTTTAGGGCTGTGCCGTCTAATTTAAAGATTTTTGTGTTGGAAGAAGCATTACTAGCAGGGCTAGTTACTACTTCGAAGCTGGCATTATTTTGAATAAAATTACCGGCATCAATTCTGACTCCTCCAGTAAAACTAGCTGGATAAGCCATAAATTGATTTACCACTTGGCCAGTAGCACTGTAGACCTTAACATGAGGACCACCACCGGCTAATGGTGAAGTTATAAAACCACCAGCAAAACTACCAGATGGGGCGAAAGCCGCGACATCAACACCACCTGTAAAGCCGGCGCTGTAAGCCATTAGCTGAAGTTTTAGTTTTCCAGTTTTATCAAAAACTTTTACATGAGGGCCACCGCCCGCAGCAGGAGAAGTAATTATTTCTGCTTTACCATCGCCGTCTATATCTGCACTGGCAATATGTACTCCGCCTCTAAAATTTGCAGCGTAAGCCATGAATTCCGAAACGAGACTACCATCTGGCTTTAATACTTTTATATGTGGTCCACCACCGATACCTGCGGCAGTAATTATTTCGAAGACTCCATCACCATCTACGTCTCCTCGAGTTACGTCTACTCCCCCACTAAATGAGTCTCCGTAAGCAAAGAATTCTTTTTGTTGAGTTCCATTGTTATCAAAAAGTTTAACAGTAGATTTTCCATTACCACCAAAACTTGTTCCTGTTACAAATTCAGGTTCGGTATCTGCATCAAAATTTCCGCTCGAAATATTAGCTCCACCCACAAATTGATCGTAAGGAATTATATCGCTCGGGGTATTAGTTGTTGGTGTAGGAGTTGGTGTTGGATAAGGATTAGGAGTTGGAGTTGGGTTGGGATTTGGATAACGAGGAGGGTTTGTAACAACAGTTGGGTTTGGATTAACAACCGCTTGTGTTAATACCGGCGCAGCTTGCAAGCTGGCATAAGGGTTAATAGGTGTGTCGCTCCCAGGCTCTCTAATTTCAAAATGAAGATGTGGTGCAGTTGTTTCTGCATTACCACTGTCCCCTACAAACGCAACTTGCTGCCCTTTAATAACTCTACTTCCTAATTGAATTCCTGCAAAAAATGCATTGTTATAACCACCCAGACCATCATCAGTTCCAGGGCTATCATTGTTAATATGCAAATAATTATACTTGTAACCTTCACTATCAACGATGGTTAAACTCCATCCCCAAGTAGCTTCGTTAACAGTTAAAAAACTAATCGTCCCATCTGCTACTGCTAATAGGGGTCGCATTTTTCCTGCCATTAAATCATTACCTTCATGAGTTCTTCCACCTGTGCGAGGCTCACCATAATCATTACGATAAGTTGCTCCACCTTGAACAGGAAAAACAATAGAGCGGGCAGTATCTGCGGCACTAGCTGTTTTAGGTATAAAAGAAGTGGACAGGCCACTTATGATTGTACTCGCGATAAGCAAAATGCTTAGTTTTTGTTTGAATTTCATGAATTTTGTATATATAGATGCGATTAAAAAGATACACCTATCCTTCTTTAATTATATCGCATTATTTGCGATTTATGTTTCAAATTCAAGATTATTCAAAAACCCTTATTATTATTGCCATTTCCTGCTATAATCAAGGAATGTTACAAACTACAAACGAAAACAATTTCGATAATCTCGGAATTGCACCTAAATTGTTAGATATTCTATCTAAACTAAAGTTTACTACTCCAACCCCAATTCAGAAGCAATCCATCCCTTCTGCCATCACTGGTAAAGATTTAATGGGTATCGCACAGACAGGAACTGGTAAAACTATGTCTTTTGGAATTCCGATGATTCAAAGAATTGCTCAAAGCGCCGGCAAAAGCCGAGGCTTAATTGTATTACCAACCCGAGAACTTGCATTACAGGTGAATGATGAGTTGAAAAAAATTGGTGGTCCTTTAGGATTAAAAACTGCCATCTTAATTGGTGGTGAAGCTATGGGAAAACAACTCCGTGCTCTAAAAGTTAATCCTCATATTATTATCGCTACTCCTGGTAGATTAATAGACCACATGGATCATAAGACTATTAAATTGGACAACGTTCATATTTTAGTTTTAGACGAAGCCGACCGCATGCTCGACATGGGATTCGCTCCACAGATCAAAAAGATTCTCGACACTCTTCCAAAACAACGTCAGACTATGCTGTTCTCTGCGACTATGCCTGATAGCATTGTAAAGATTGCGAATTCATACATGATGATGCCATTGCGGGTAGAAGTTGCACCAGCCGGCAGTGCTGTAAAATCTGTTACCCAAGAAATTTTCTTTTTAGAACGACGTGAAAAAAACGCCATGCTTAAAAAGATTTTAGATCAGTACAATGGTAGTGTGTTAGTTTTTTCTCGTACCAAACATGGTGCTAAAAAAATCGCTCACGAAGTTAGAAGCTTCGGAGTCACATCTACAGAAATTCACTCTAACCGATCTCTTAACCAACGTATCGAAGCCTTGCAAGGATTCAAGTTAGGTAAATATCGTGTAATGGTAGCTACAGATATTGCAGCTCGAGGAATCGACGTCACAGGAATTCAATTGGTTGTTAACTATGATCTTCCAGACCAAGCCGAAGATTATGTTCACCGTATTGGTCGAACAGGACGCGCACAAGCTACAGGCCATGCAATCTCTTTTGCTACTCATGACCAAAAACGTGACGTTAGCACTATCGAAAGATTAATTAGAGTAACGCTACCAGTATCAAAAACACCTGTGCTTCCTAACTTACCTCCAAGTGCACCAGTTGCCTATGACAGCGGTCCACGTGGTGGTGGCCGAAACTCCTTCCGCAG
>CAYQJW010000046.1:0-4510 GCA_964418025.1 uncultured Candidatus Saccharibacteria bacterium
GTCTGCAGGGCTGGTTGCTGTTTAAGCTCCAGCCGCTGCAGAATAAGGACATGAGTCCTATTTATTTATGAACAAGAAGTTTGAAGTGAACCAACTAAACCACACTCATGTGCCAGATAGCATTAGCTCTGTGGATCAACACTTTATCATCCCAGTTTGCTAATGGCTCGGCCGTAGAAATGGTGCTGTCTTTGAACTTATTAACTTTACCGTTACTAGGAACAAACACAATGAGTTCACCATCATCTTCCACCGAAGCACAGACTCCTCGAGGTAGAATGGCTAGTACTAAGTCTAACGTATCGACATCAGAAATCTGAACTGAATACGAATTAAAGTTTTGGTCAAATACCAATTCAACTTTTTTAGACTCACCTGCTTTATTCACACCAACAAAGATTGCATAGCGGCCCAAAGCCTTGGCGTTAACCACCTTAAATTCATCAAGTTGTGCCACCCTCATAAACGAAAGTTTATCTTCGTCATGAGGTATCGCCACAAACTTTGAACCAAAGGCATCTTGCACAGCTACTCCATCATAAAACTGAGTGGAGTTAATCATCAGATCCCAACTCCGGTTCACAGCCAGAACAGGTTGTTTAAAGTTAAATAACTTCAACTCATTTAAACCTTGTTCGCTAATGGCAAAAATTCTATCTGCTTGCCGGAATATTCCCGTGCTAGCTAGATTAATTGCCAAATCAGTTCTGTCATTATGACCAGAAGTAAACCAAGCTTTAAGATGTCCGTCCTGAAGTTCTAACACCACCCAACCAGATTCTGTTTTAATTACTTCAGTGTTCAAACTCACCGCATTGCCTAAAATTAAACTGTTAGTAAGATTAACCAAGGCACCCGATTCTAGCAGAACTACTCCGCAATTAAATATCTTCCGTATTGGATCGAGCGTTGGAGCGCTAAATAGTTTTACAAACTTCAAAGCACCAGAATGCTTCCCAACCGAAACACGAAGCGCAGTTGTCCGTGGACTTGTAGACAAACCTCCGTCAAAAGGTGATGGAGGAATAGAACGATCTCCCTTGCGAAACACTCCTTCATACCAATCCAAAAGTTTAGTTGGAATATTAGAGAAATCCCTGACCGTTAAATTCAGCTTTGCTTTTGGGTCGAACACTGAAGCATTGGCCTTCATTTTGGCTACGAAATCGTACCGCCCAAACCCCGGTAAATTAGCTTTAAACGGGTGAATTCCCGTGAACAGCTGGAAGGTCACAATCCCCCAAGAAAACCAGTCTGTGAGCTCTGAGAAGCTCTTAGCATGGTAATCTCGGATAGATGGGATAATCACTTTAGCTGGGAATTGCCCAATTTGCCATGAGTCTACATCCACAATTGTCGGTATTGGACCTTTCGAATTAGAGTTAGTAATTAGCCAAGCATACTCATTGGGATCAACCACCAAAGCTCCACTACTATGGGCATACTGAATGATCTCCCTCATACCTTCGACTAACTGCTTATCTTGCTTAACCCCAAACTTTACCTGCTTTCGATAATCATTAGTGAAGAATTTTGCCAATCCTTCGCCAGTAGAAAACGGCATGTAATAACCGATGGGGTTATTCTTTAAGTCCAAAACAACATTTTGAGGTGCAGCAATTCCAGAGTGATGAAGCTGTGATAACAGACCAATTTTTTTGACCATGTCATCATGTCTCATCTTATTTGGATCGGTATAAATCTTGATAGCTGTTGAGCCAAGTTTATAAACCGAACCTTCACCACCACTGGCGATGTAGTCTCGATCCTTTAAATCAACCTGACCACGGCCCTGTAATATAACTTTTTTAGTTGCCATCACTAACCTCCTCGCCATCATCAATCTGTTCGAGCATTAACACTGCACAAGACAGATCATCAAATGGTTCATAACCTAACTTTTTCCAATCAGCTATCTGCTTGCGAATTCTTCGCTTCACAAAACTGCCAGTTGTATTCTTAAAAGACAAACAACTATCTACAGCTTCGACTACAGAAATTCTCTCTCCAGTCTCCACATGTCTGACTTGATCGATGCCATCACTAAATATTGCGGCCATCACTACATCACAGCCATGTGGGAAAGTAGAAATTACATTCGGAGCGCATTCAGCTTCTTGATAAATAGCCTTATACTCAACTTGTTCTTCTAAACTATCCGGCTTCACAACCAACATCTTAATACAATGTGGCTGACTTGTTTCCACATGGAAGTCTATAAACCGTTGAGGCATTCCAGCTGCTTTACCTGCTTCCGAAAAATAAACTGGATAAGCAGGAGCATTGTTGGCCCATTCAATTTGATAGATATAACGAGTGCCGTTTGCAAGTTGCAAAACAAACACACCGTCTCCAATCACCGTCGCTTGCACCATGTTCTGATTTGCTTCGATGGTAACTAAGGTCGCTAAGAAATCTTCTATTTCCAAACCTAAATATTTTAGATCCTTATTAGTCAGATTAACTTCGACAGCTTTAGTAGGAACTGTAGCGCGTCGTTCCTTAGCTTTCACTAAAAATTTATGCGCTAATATTCTTGCACCTACATCAGTTTGACCACCACTGGAGCAACCATCACTGATTACTAACAGAGCGCTGTCACCCTCTGGACCAAGATATGTTTGAGCATAATCCTGACAAGGACTCACGCTATTAACGTGATATGTACCGATCTGGAAAGTACTATCTGCTGTATATTTATATTTCTTCATAATCACCTCGCTTCTACACTAAAGAAGAAAAAGGCGGGTCGAATGTTCGACCCGCCGGTATAAAGGTTTTCTGCTAGAGATTTAAATCGTTGCAGAAATACTTTGACTCGGGCCACCCGTGCCAAGTGATTGAGATTGACTGCTAATTGACTTGCTAATGAAAGCTGCCAACTTTGCAATCTTAGAAGGACTTGCGTCGGCCACATCAATGAAGTGGTCAAACTCAGCGTCACGACTAAAGTCCTGCAAGTACTGTTGGCAATAACCAGCATTCAAACCCACCAAAATTGACAGGTTAGACTCCAAGTATTCGGAGTTCACACCGAGCTTAAACTCTTGTGCAATTTTCGAATTAGGAATCGAGGATGCATTGTCATCACCGTCTGTAACAACGACTTCGATTGCATTGACCAAGAAATCTTGATCTGCCAAAGTTTTGCCGTAAGCATTACTGGCAACAATAGAATCGAATGTAGCGTCTCGAAGTGGTGTCCCACCACTAGGACGTGGCAAGATATAATCATTGGCAATATCAATATCTGCCAACGGTTTGAATCCATGCAACTCCTGCATTCCACCAGGGAAACTGGTAGAGAACAATACTACCCGAAGGAGTAAGTTGTTTGCACGCGGCGATTGCAGGCAAGCCCCATAAACGGCTTCCAACATCTCGCGCAATTCTTTGGTAAAGCTACTGACCGATCCAGTAAAATCAAGTTCGATTGTAGCCAGTGTATACTCGGTAGCACCAAGTTTATCCGGCCGAACTCCAGAAAATTTAAAACCGGATTTGCCGGCGTTCATCTGAACTGTATCTAATTTAGGCATTTTATTTTCCTCCAAAATAATTTCCGATAAAGATATGGGAGCCGCTGTAATATTTTGATAAAACACTGCAACGGCTCCGCGATATGATTATTTCCAGAATTTAACCGAATCAGTGACGGTCAATCCACGACGCTCCATATCCTTGAGCCATACTTCGGTGAGAGCCGGAAAGTCGACTACACCAGGAATGGCAGGAATACTGGTACTAAGATCCTTTAACAGATTGAGCTTTTTGATATGCTCGTCGCCGATATTATCAACGATCTGTTGGACAGTAGAACGCACGCAGTGGCTGAGAGCTTCACCGGCCAGCAAAATCACATCAGCGTCTTGCAAGGTCTGCAAGAAACCACTGTTAAGCTGGGTCTCGGGATTATCGGCCATGGGCATTTCTGCTTGCAAAGCACCAAAGTGCTCTACACGATAGTCAGAACCCTTAACGACAAAGTCGATAAGGCCAATGCTATCATTAGCCCAGTTGTTGGCAGCTTCGAAAAATTTCTCTTCGACAGCATGACCAGGGGTTCCGATCAGGCAGTGAGTCGGCCATATGGTATGGACGTACTTGCCACCTTTTTCTAAGAACTCGGTATAGGCCAAAACGTGATCACGAAGATTAGGAATCTTCGGCAACCAAATTCCATCCTTAACATCTTGAAAAGAAATGTTAGTGAATGGGTCAGGCATTTTACCTGTGCTGGAATTGATCCAGAACGGAGCATGCGAAATGTCGAGGCCTCTGTGGCTGTCGAGCGTAACGTGAATGTCGTCGATTTGTTTGGAATACTTGTGCACCATTGTCGCGAGACGATCCATATCCTGAATCGCTCCCGGTACTGGCAAAGCACCATTGTCCATAAAATCGTTCTGCGGGTCAATGACAACTAAATGAATCTTCTTGTTCATAGTTTCCTCCTAAAATTTGAAAAGATCATTTCCTGTTATTGCAACAAGAAAGTTTAATTTTAAGC
>CAYQJW010000047.1:0-4398 GCA_964418025.1 uncultured Candidatus Saccharibacteria bacterium
ATAACTCTGCAGAATTTTGAGTCTGGCTATGAACAACTTCAACATTATAACCTCGCTGTTTTAATAAATATGTTATTGGCTTTCCTACTAATTCACCTCTGCCTAAAACTATAAACTTCTTTTGCGACCAATCTTCTGGAAGTGAATCTAGAATGTGCAAAATAGCACCAGCCGTTGGTGGTATAAATTGATTAGGACTTTCTACTTTTTCGTTAGAATAAAATTGCTCTGAACTTTCTTGATTTAACAAATCGACATCAAGATTGCTTGGTATACAATTTAGCACGGCTTGTTGATCTACATGTTCTGGCAAAGGAACTTGCACAATCAAACCACAGATATCATCCCGTTTAACTAGAGCGTGGATAAACTCAACTACCTCTTCTGTAGTAGATGTTTGGGGTAAATGGTGAGCTTCGAAAGCCATGCCGTATTTTTGTGCGGTACGTTGTTTAATACCCATATATGAAAGTGAAGCAGAGTCATCACCAACTACCACATCAACCAGCAACGGTCGAAAAGCTAACTCATTGATTCTTGCTTGAGTATGTAAATTTAAATCTTGTGCTAACGCACGTCCATTGATAATCATAAAATATTATTATTTTCCCATACGATTTTTTGCCCACCACTCCAAAGCGTTTCTAACAATCGGCACAGCTGCGGCGTGTCCTTCGCCTCCAGCTTCTACTAATACTGTAATGGCAATTTGAGGATCTTCGAATGGAGCATAAGCAGTATACCACGCGTGTGTTCTGCTTGGATCAGAGCCATCAAATTGTGAAGTTCCAGTCTTTCCTGCAGAAGTGATTGGCAAACTCGCCAAAGAGCGGCCGCTTCCCTTAGCGGTTGTAACATTGTCACGCATTCCATCTTGAACTACTTTTAAATGTTCTGGGTTAATTCCTGCATTAATTAAATTTTGGGCTTCCGGTGTAAAGATTGTTTTACCACTTTGGTCCAACACCTGCTTTAACAACCGTGGTTTATTCAAAACTCCATTATTAGCTACTGCCGCGGTCCATACTGTGACCTGTAGAGGTGTTGATAACATATCTCCTTGCCCGATAGCGATATGATAGGTGTCGCCCAAATACCACTTACCTTGCAAGGGATCATTTTTAAAATAATTTAATTTCCAAGTTGGATCCGCTACTCGACCTGGTTTTTCGCCATTAATGTCGATACCAGTTTCTGCACCCATTCCAAATTTACGATAGTACTCAGCTAGTTTTTCGGCGCCAATTCCTTTAATAGTAGATGAGGGATGTCCGCCAGCCACTGTATAAAAATAAATGTCGCTACTCTGTGCAATAGCACTACGCACATCCATGGCTCCAAGACCATCACGTTTCCAGCCGTAAAAATTATAAGTCACACTTGGATTAAACTGGTTTGGGATTACCAACACTCCACGATCATTAATAATAGTATTTGCATTCACGATACCTTCTTGTAATACCGCTGCTGAAATTATAGGTTTAATAGTCGAACCAGGAGGGTAAGTCCCACTTACGGCACGATTGTATAAAGGTAAATTTTTATTATCTAACAAGGCTTGATAATCTTCAGTTTTTATTCCTGGTGCGAATAAATTATTATTAAATCCCGGTACAGATACCAAAGCCAAAACCTCTCCAGTTTTTGGATTCATTGCTACAGCAGCACCTTTATTACCAACAGGGCTTGCAGTAAAATCGTCGTAAAGTTTTTTTTGTAGACCAGCGTCGATGTTAAGTTGAACAATATTTCCTGGTTGTGGCTGAGCTTCGCCTAATTCTTTGATTGGCAAACCCATGCTGTCTACCTCAACTTGTTTATTACCGTTAACACCGCGTAAATATTTTTCGTAAGACTGTTCGATACCAGACTTACCAATAAAATCGTTGAGTCCATAATTATCAGCTTTCAAAACCTTATATTGTTCATCAGAAATTACACCTGTATAACCTAGTAAATGTGAGTAAACTTCTGCAGAAACATAATCTCTGACCGGAATATTTACCAAAGAAAACCCTGGTAACTTATTAGACAATACTTCAAACTGAATACTTTCTTGCTGAGTTAAATTTCTTTTGATAATAATAGGTTCCAAAACTCCGCCTGTACTAGATTTTAGTTTGGCTTCAATTTCGGTTGGTGTAACACCAAATTTTTGATTAATTAAATCAAAGGTTTCGCCACGACCTTCTTTGGGTAAATCCACAGGTGTGACAGCCAAATTAAAACTAGCGGTATTCTTGGCGATGATTTCTCCATTACGATCTTGAATAAATCCTCTTGGGGCTAAAATTGTTTGTAATCGTAACCTGTTACCTTCTGCTAAAGCCCGATACCGACTACCTTGCATTACCTGTAAATTAAACAATTGTCCCACTAAAATAATACTAATGCCCAATAGTAACCATTTTGGCCAACTGATTTTTCTTTCATCTCGACTGTCTTCATCAAAAGCTTGTACGTCTGTAGATTGATTAGCAACTCCTTCTTCCCACTCTAAACCAGATCCAGACCTAATACGACCTGATTGATTAAAACTATTAAATGGATTAAACCGAGATTTTCTCATTAAGTTTATAATTTATAAATTGAACGGGCACCTGCTCTACTACCTGAGCGTTGAGTAATTTTTGCTAACCATTCGGTAACTATCAAAATTGGATATGTCAGTAGAGTGTTAACTAGCAAAGCGGGTAATAAACTTCTTAGCATCATTTTGGCATTTACATAAATTTGAGTCCAGCCAAACATATGAAGACCATTTGTATATAACCAGATAAAAACGTGAACTATAATTGTGCCGACAATCATTGCACCAAAAAAATACTGCCAAGGCTTCTCTGAATATAACCAGCGGTTAATCAATAAATAAGAAAGGCTACCAATTAATATTAAACTTAGAATCATAGTCCCTACTGGTAAACCAGATAAAGTTTCGAGCCAAAAACCTCCCAGCACGGCAAAGATTAAAAAATCATAGTTATTAAATGACCACACAACTGACAACACAAACAATAATAATAAATCTGGTGTAAACAAACCTAGATGAAAAACACTGAACAAACTTTGATCAATGATGGCTATCAACAAAATTATTAATACATACAGAAGCCACTTCATAAAAATATGATTACTTAACTACAAACACATAATCTAATTGATGAGCTTTAATTGGTGAAACTAAGGTAAGTTTTTTAAACAAATCATTCGGACCCGAAAGTTGCTGACCAATTTGGCCAATCAGAATATTTTTTGGGATTTGAGGATCAATTCCTGCTGTCACAACTAAGTCACCAGGGACAACATCCGCACTTTGAGAAACTAAATCAAAAACCAATCCAGACCCATACGATCCTTTTAGTACACCTTCTACATTGTTTTTAGAGGCTTTGGCGTCCACTGATGTTTGACTATTAGTTATGAGTACAGCTGTTGATGTGTATGTTCCGACATATACCACTTTAGCCACAAGATAACCACCACTAATTACTGGTTGACCAGCAACAACACCATCACCAACTCCACAGTCCAATATTAAAGCATCGCTGGAATTCTGTGCATCTCGGGATAAAATCGTGCATGGCTGAAGTTCTTCCGCGGACTTTGCTTTAAAACCTATCTCGTCTTTTAACAACTGATTCTCAAGTTTTAACTGCTCTAAAGCAATCTGCTTTTGTCTAAGATCAGAAAGCTCTAGTTTTAAATTATTATTTTCTGCAACTACACTACGTAATGAACTTAGTGTGCCGATTACTGTTGTAACGGGTCGAAAAATTGTAGATACAATATTGGCTACAGGTTTAGGAGCTTGTGTAAGTAGGTATTGAATTCCACCAAGCCAGCCATTAACTTGCAAAAACAAAGCAATTACCACTGCTACCAACACGCCCGCAAATATTAGAAATGTTTTTGTATATATAAATCTCATTTTTATTTCAAATTATATGCTCACAGCAGATACTCCTTACATTAAACTTATCTTGGGATACGAGAAAAATCTGTTGGCAAGAGAACGTCGCGCAGAGTCTCAAGCTCTTCCACAACAATACCGCAACCACGTGCCACACAAGTAAGAGGATCATCAGCAATTGCAACCGGCATTTTAGTTTCATCTCTTAACAATTGATCCAAACCTCGAAGCAACGCGCCACCACCAGCTAACATGATTCCACGATGCATAATGTCAGAAATAATTTCTGGGGGAATTTCTTCTATTACAGCTTTAACATTATTAACAATAGATTTTATAGAAGGAGCTAAAGCTTCGCGGATATGACTATCGCTAATCATGATTTCTTTTGGTAATCCAGAAACTAAGTCGCGACCACGCATCTGACTGGTAAGTTGTTCGGCTAAAGGATAGCAAGATCCGATTTTAATTTTTAAATCTTCTGCGGT
>CAYQJW010000048.1:0-4263 GCA_964418025.1 uncultured Candidatus Saccharibacteria bacterium
CCAACATTCCAGACAAGTTTATAACCTTTCTCGGCAATATCATGCGCGACCGCCTGAGCTTTTGTAGTCAGAATCATTTCCGAGATGAGAGCATTATGATCTTCTGTTAGATCGTTAATTGACGGAATATGCTTTTTAGCAATCACCTGCAAATGAACAGGAGCTTTAGGCATAATATCTTTGATCACAAAAACATTATCCGATTCGAATAGAATTTCTGACTCAATAGTTCTATTTAAAATATTGCAAAATACACAGTCATTCATAAATTAAGTTTAGGACTTCTTTAATTAGACACAAACTATTTAAACTATCTCCCCAAACGCTTACAAACTTCTTCAATAATTTTTTCGTAAGGAAATATTTCTTGCATTCCACTCTTCACATCTCTTAAGATAACCATTTCATCCATAGCTTCCTTCTGGCCCATAATTAATGCAATCGGAGCTTTGTACTCTTGTGCAGCTTTAAGTTGGTTTTTAACACCTTCACTACCAAAATGGTCGTGAACTTTGATATTACTAGAAACTAAGTCTCTAAATAGTCTTAAACTTTTCTTTGCAGCTAATTCACCTAATGGTACTAAGAAGACTTCGCTATTAAAATCACGTTCGGCTTCTATTTCGGATAGCTCCATAGCTTTGGCCACCGCTGCTAAATTACCAACAAATCCGAAGGCGGGCATTTGCTTGCCAGCCATGTGCTTAACCATTTGTTCGTGATGAGCACCTTCGCCAATGACGATGGTTTCTTTTGGACCAATATATTTGATCACAAAATTTGTTAACGATGTTCCCTGTTGACCAGCATAATACTGATTAAGTTGATATGGAATAGATAATTCATCTAAAGCCTCTAAGACATTAGTGAAGTGAGTTTTACTGCCTTCGTCTAAATAATCCAAAACACTTGGTGCTTCGGCTACAACTAGTTGGCATGATAAGTTCTTGCAACGCAAAACGTTTAGCACTCGCCCATTGATGTGGTCGAGACATTCTTCACACAAATCAAAATCTTTACCTTTAAGATAATCTTTTAAAACATTTTGATAACTTGTCTGAGCATTAACATCACCGAGCATGTTAATTTCTATTTGCACACTTTCTTCTAACCCAAGACGCTTGAGGAACTCCCAAATAGCGCTTATAACTTGAGCTTCTGATAAGTGATTAAAACTCCCCAACACCTCGAACCCAAATTGATAACCAAAATGACCAGCCTGACGTTCGTCTTGCTCTATAACATTGTTTAAGTAAAACCACTTCGATAATGGTTGAGTTTCGAAAACTTTATTCTGAATGTAATAACGTAACACAGCAGGCAAAACACTAGAGCGCAGAGCCACAGACTTAGCACCTAATTGAGTATAAATTGTGCGTTGTAAAATATGAGGCTGATCGCGGAAAATATCGTTATAAGTTTTCTCTTCCTCTACAATTGGTGTTTCTATTGGCAAAAAACCATAGCTGCGACTGGTCTTGTGTAGACGCTTGATTATACTATTCCAATAAGGGCCGGTTTGAGTGAAGATATCACGCAACCCGTGAAGAGTTCCTGGCTTAGTAGCAGTAGGGATTTTTTTTGCAACTTTAGTCATTAGTAATAGTGATTAGTGGACGTTATTCAAACTTTAAGGGATCGAAGGTCGGGAACCCAAATTCGTTAAGTGGAAAAGCACGGAGCCAAGCATGGCCGATGATATCGTGCTTAGGTAAAATTCCCCACACACGAGAGTCGCTCGAAGCTAAACGGTTATCACCCATCACGTAAAATTCATCACTTCCCAAAGAAACAATATCCTCCTTGCCAAATGTAATCTCGTTACTTGGCAAGTAAGGTTCATCTATAAATGATCCTTCTGGATGTTGGGCATTAAATACCTTGGCACGACCATTTACAATCTGAACTTTTTCTCCTGGTAAACCGATTATTCGTTTAATAAAATATTGACTGGTGTCTTTAGGGTAACGGAAAATGATCACATCACCGCGATGAGGTTCGTTAAAGCGGTAGCTTATTTTATCTACCACTAAATATTCTCGATTATGGAAATTTGGCACCATCGATGATCCAGATACAACAAAAGGTTCTGCAACAAAAATTCTAATTGCGAACATTAACACAACCGCGATAACGATAACACGGATTAATTCCCATAAAAAGGAATTTACTGTTGGCTTTTTTTCGTCTTCACCAACGTCTTCGATGACTATTTTTTGGTCCATATTTTGGTTTCAAATAATTTTATAACATTTGAACTATAACATCGCAAAAAAAGCTGTGCAAGGGTTAAACGGTTAAATTATGACAAAAATTTTCTTTAAAATGACCCCTTAACTAAAACCTTTAAATTCGCTATAATACCCTAGTATTTACTTAGCATTTAAGATCTATCTCCGAATGACAATTCTCCCTCCTAAAATCCAAACTAACATCCACTCGGATGATTTTTTAACTAAAGAAGTTAGTAACGAATCATTAAGTGGTGGGCTAACTCCTACCCCAGACCCTCTTAAGCCTAAAAAGAAGTCCAGCCGCACTCTTAAGCTTATCCTGACCTTTATAATTTTAATTATTCTAGGATTGGGCGGATATGCAGTTGTTAAAGCTACCAATTTGGCAGACAAAATTTTTGTTGGAGACAACCATAGTTTGTTTGGTCAAATCAGTGACCTTATTTCTAGCCAGACTGGCAACAAATTATTAGGCGAAAAAGATGGCCAAGTAAATGTCATGCTTCTAGGAATTGGCGGAGTCGGTCATGATGGCCCGTATTTATCTGACACAATAATGGTGGCGCAAATTCGCCCAGGTGATAATAAGGCTACGGTTATTTCGATCCCCCGTGACTATCTAGTTAACACTAAAGAGTTCGGGCAAAGAAAAATCAACTCTGTATTTGCAGAAACTTTTGCCAAAACTAAAGATTGGGATAAATCCGGGCAAGCAACTATTGATGTAGTAGAAAAAATTTCTGGTTTAGAAATTCCTTACTTCGCGGTTATAGATTTCTCGGGTTTCAAAAAAACCATCGACCTAATTGGTGGTGTAGATATTACAGTAGAACGAACCTTTACCGATTACACTTACCCAAATAATTCTGAAGGCTATATTCCAGCAGTGACTTTCACCGAAGGTGTAGAAAACATGAATGGAGAACGAGCTTTAATCTTTGCTAGATCTCGCCACGCCGCAGGACCAGAAGGAACAGACTTTGCTCGTAGCGCTCGTCAACAAAAAATAATTCAAGCAGCTAAATCTAAGTTAGTTTCTCTTAACATTATTGCTGATGCCGGAAAAATCAACGAGTTATTTACAATTGTCGGAGATCACTTTCATACTAATCTAAGTGCAGGTGAACTGATTCGTCTCTACACAATTACTAAAGACTTTGGTACGGAGCAAGTTGTTAGTTTGAGTTTAGACCCAACCACCAACCTTATTTGCCCGGAAGTATTAGAGACAAATGGTGCTTATGTACTCACAGCATGTCCTGGAAAATCCACAGAAGATATTCAAGACTACTTTAAAAATAGTTTTGATTCTGGTCAATTATTAACCGAAGCCGCAACCGTCTGGTTAGCAGATAGCTCTACAGCTGGTAAATTGTACAAAAAAGCAGAGGCAGAGTTGGCTAGTAATGGCTTAACAGTTTATAAAGTGATCTATACTGGCAAACCTTTAACTCAAACAGTCGTGTATCCAGTAAACCAGAAAGACGCTACAATTAACCTAATTAAGGACAAACTCAAAGCTAGTGTAGTTTCGCTAGCTCCCCCAGGAATTAAAATCGACCCCAAGAAAGTTGATGTAATTGTTATCCTTGGAGAAAACTCAACTCAATAATATGAATAAACGACTCCCAATAGTGGCTATTGTTGGTGAACCAAACGTTGGTAAATCAACCTTGCTTAATAAAATTGCTGGCACACGCTTAGCTGTAACTTCTGAAGTTGCAGGTACAACCCGTGACCGACAGTATGTCGACACCGTCTGGAACGGCGTTGATTTTACATTGGTCGACACCGCTGGAATCACCTTCGGCTCCAAGCAAGAATTGGAAGCCGAATTATCACAACAAATTGACCACGCCTTCGAAGAAGCTGATTTAATATTATTCGTCGCTGATGGCAAACTCGATGCTGGGACGATTGATCGCAAAGCTGTAATCAAATTCCGCAAAAGCAAAAAGCCTGTAGTACTTGCTGTTAACAAATTGGATTCTGCTACTAAACTTCGAGAATTTGGACCAGAGTTTGCCCG
>CAYQJW010000049.1:0-4199 GCA_964418025.1 uncultured Candidatus Saccharibacteria bacterium
CCACACGTCTATCATAATCTTCTTGGCTAATCTTCTGTTCTGATAATTGATCTTGTAATTGTTGTAAGTATTGTTCTGTTGCCAGTGGTTTTTGAAAATGATGATTATCTTCGTACGGATCATTGCCCCAAGTACCGCCCCACTCCCAACCACGCTCTTCTAGCCATTTTACCACTGGATGCTCTATTGTTAAAGTTTGTGAATCATCAGGGTTCTTAACTGCTCCGATTGGAGCCAAAGTCTCACCATCCTTAACAACTGGGTTATCTCTAGGGTTTAAATCTATGGCAAAACCAAAAGCATGCAAAGACAAGCGAGTTGTATCTGCAATGTAGCGATAATTTAGTGCCGAACTGTTATTATCTTGCATCGAAAGTTCGTCTTCCCCACCATACTGCACATCTTGAATAGGTACAACTTTATCAACCATAAATTTTTGGTCTAACAGAAATGTAAAAAGTTCTTTCACTTCTGCAGCCAGTTGCCTATCAACCATGATCTGACCTCGGCAAAATTTTCCATCTTTATTTAAATATTTTACACCCACCAACTCTTGTCGATCTAAAATATCTTTTGCCTCAGGGTTAGATTCTAAAATAAAACTTTCGATTTGTTCGCGATTTAAATTACTATCAATTAGCGGATATTCAAAACTACCATCAGGAGGATGATTAGTTTCTGGAAAGTTGATTTTAGCTAGATCGCGTTCGTTCATAAAATCTAGAGATTAAATAATTTTTTAGCATTATTTGTGGTAGCCATAGCGACTTCCTCTGTAGAAATTCCTTTCCACTCTGCAATTTTTTCTGCAACTTCTGGTAAATAGCTTGGCTCGTTGCGCTTGCCACGCATTGATTTCGGAGTTAAATATGGTGCATCTGTTTCTAAAATAATTGCATCCAAACTTAAAGCTTGAACAACTTCTTTGCTTCTATCTGTTCTGTCAAAAGTAATAATTCCATTTAATCCAATATAACCACCTAATTCAACAAATTTTACTGCCGTATCTGCCGAACCTGTAAAGCAATGAATTTCGAACCGCAACTGTGGATGTTGTTGTTTGGTCTGGGCAATTATTTGCAGCATGTCCTGATAAGCATCTTCAGTACCATCACTAGGCCGACAATGAACACATAGAGCCATGTCTAATTCTAGTGCGAGACTGATTTGGTCGTTAAAAGCTGTTCGCTGAAGAGATTTAATTTCCTCAATATCTCGATCCACAGGAAGGCGGTAATAATCCAAACCACACTCTCCTATTCCTACAATTCGATTAGCGTTTGATCCGGCATTCTCTACAATATTTCGATACAATTGAACATCAAAATGTTCTTCTTGAGTTTTATGTTTTACTTCTTCTTCGTCTTCAAAATCATGAGCATATGTATGAGATGGGTGCAGACCAATCACTGCGTAGACATTCTCGCTAAATTTATCTAGCAAGTTTACGGCTTGGCGACTAGTATCAATTTGAGTTCCCACATTAACCACAGCTACTCCTGCATCTAAAGAACGCTGAATAGTTTCTATCGCGTCATCTTTGAAAGCACGCAAATTAATATGTGTATGGGTGTCTATAAATTTCATTATAACTCTATAAATTAATCGTTCCTGTTCACAAATGGGTTTTCCATTTTGAATAATATCTCTGGTGTTCTCTGGTTTACTACATCAATAGTTATGTTATATTTTTTTGCATATTGAGCATCAACAGAATCAAATAATGCGGTCGAGTAATCGAATCCGAGCTTTTCGGAAATTGCTTTTACAACATCTTCGGAAGCTCCTTCAACTTCTATATACGGTTCCAAAAATGGCCATTCATCAATAGTCACATCAACTCCATCAATTTGCCACAACTCTCGCTTTGATTCTTGGTAAGCTTTTTTCTGACAGCCAATGCTTTCTAACAAACTAACACCTGCTTCGTAATCACTAATAATAAATTCTGTTTCTTTTTGACGTTCAATACCTTCACCATCAATGGCTTTTAAAGACATGGTAATTTTGTCACCTTCATCTCTTACTCGAAGCCACCCACCAGTGACACCATGACCTTCTGGCATATTAAAAACTGTTCGTCTTTGCATGTATTCTGGGCGAATTAATTTTGCCCCGATTGATTTTAGTTTTTGGCGAACTTCATCTTTATCGATATTCTCAAAAGTCGCTTCGTACTCAACTTGCATAATTACTCGTTAATTCTTGGGAATAGTGGTTCGGCTTTAACAATTTTTTCTGCAGTAACACTATCCAAAATCTTTTGAGCAGACTCTGGAATAAATGGAAGTAACTGCTTTGCCACCGCTTCGATAATCACCAATACCTCTTTAGAAACTCTAGCAAACTCATCTAGATCAGTTTTACCAAGTTCCCACAGTTTTGTTTCATCTACAATTTTATTTGCGCGAGCAACTTCATGCCAAATAGTTTCTAAGGCTTTGTGGAACTGATACTGATCTATGTAAAAACTGACCTGATCAACACCTAGACCACCTGGTACGCCAATTCCTTGTGGAATAACTCCATCTAAATACTTTTCTACCAAGGTAGTTACTCGACTAACTAAATTACCTAATCCGTTGGCAAGATCACCATCGTAGCGAGCTCGAAGCTTCTCTTCGCTCACATCACCATGACTATCAAACGGCACTTCGCGCATTAAGAAGTAACGCACGGCATCGGCACCATACTTAGCAACCCACTCATTCGGATCAACAATATTTCCGGTAGTCTTAGAAAGTTTTTGATTATTTAAAGTTAAGAAACCATGCACAGCTACTGATTTAGGAATCTCGTAACCAGCCGCCAAACACAAAGCTGGCCAAATAATACAATGAAATTTAGAAATATCTGGTCCAATAATATGAACATCGGCTGGCCAATAATATTTTGGTCCGGCATCGGTTTCTACTTTTGCACCAGTGCAATAATTAATTAAAGCATCAACCCAAACGTAAATAGTTTGCTCTTTATCCCAAGGAACTGGAATCCCCCATTTAACATTCGGTCGAGTTACAGCAATATCACGAAATCCTTCATCTAACATAGTCAGTATTTCTTTTTTTGAATGTTCTGGATAAATCAAAAAGTCATCGCTTTGAATTTTATCCTTAATCGTTTCTGTAAATTCAGAAACTTTAAAGAACCAGTTTTTTTCTTTGATTAATTCTGGTTTGGTTTTATGATCAGGACAGACCCCATCAACTAAATCTTTTTCTGTCAAAAAAGCTTCGTGACCCACACAGTACAGGCCTTCGTAGTCAGCTTCATAAAGGTATCCATTTTCTTTAATCTTTTCTATTGTATATTCCACAACTAATTTATGATCTGCATCAGTAGTGCGAATAAAACGATCGTAGGAAACATTTAAATTATCCCAAGCTAATTTAAAACCAGCAGCTGTTTGCTCTGCAAATTGTTCGATTGGTAATTCAGATTTTTTTGCATACTCTTCTATCTTCGCGCCATGCTCATCTGTACCAGTTAAAAAACGAACGTCTTCGTGTCGCGCACGATGAAAACGAGCCAAAACATCCGCAGCAATTTTCTCGTAAGAATGACCAATATGAGGCTTGCCATTAATGTAGTCGATTGCGGTAGTTATATAATATTTCTGTGTTGAATTTGTATCTGCCATGTAAATAATTTTACTTAAAATGAAGAAAAAGCTCTTATTTGAGCTCTTTCATTATATCTATTAATACTCGGGCTAACAAGCTGATATTTTAGCCAATTAAACGTCTGGCTGGATTTCTGAATGAATATTTTTTTCTTGAAAAAACTCTTTAATAATTACAGTAATAGCTCCTGCCAATGGAACTGCTAAAAGAATACCTAGGACACCAGCTAACTTAAAGCCAATTAACAAGGAAAGTAGAACCACTAATGGTGAGGTCCCGACAGTTTTTTGCATGACCTTTGGAACAAGTACGTACCCTTCAGTTTTTTGAATAATGATGTATAAGATTATAACTCCAATCACTAACGGAGGGCTCTGAATCATAGCGAAGAAGATAGCTGGGATAGCGGCCACAAAAGGTCCAATATATGGAACAATTTCTAGCGAGCCTGCTATTAGAGCTAAGACCAAGGCGTAGTCCACACCTAAAATAGTTAAACCAACATAGGTCAGTACAAAAATAAAAACACTTAGAATTAACTGACCAACTACCCATAAACCCATTTTACGTTGAATT
>CAYQJW010000050.1:0-4194 GCA_964418025.1 uncultured Candidatus Saccharibacteria bacterium
TTTTTGCCTTCAATAAATTTTGATCCAACTAAAGCGCCATAATCACCAAAGTCTGCTTGGTATTTTTCGATACTAAAATAAGTGCTACCGTCTTCGGCAGTATAAGCGTAACCCTTGTCTATTAATTGCACTATAAAGTCTTGCACTTGTGGAATTACATCCGTGACATTAATAAATTCAATTTGTTCCGTGTTCACTCCAACAGCGCGCAAGTCTGCAATAAATTTTTCGGTATATTTTGTTGTGTAGGTTTTAAGAGTTTGAATACTGGCTTCTTGGCCGTGTTCAGCTAAACAACCACGAATAGTTTTATCATCAATGTCGGTAATGTTCATGACCCACTTCACTTTACGGCCATTGGCTTTCAACGTCCGGAATAGTACATCGGCCATGATAAAGCTGCGGAGATTGCCAATATGAGCAAATCCATAAACTGTAGGACCACAACTATACATATTGATAGTTTTGGAGCTATCAAAGTCTAGAGCGCCAACTTCTTTTTTTAGGGTATCAAATATCTTTAACATGACGGACTGATTAACAATATGCTTTGATTGTAGCAGATTTAGTGGTGATCGTGCTTAGCTAAGCTTTTTAAATGTTTCAGCTTTAATTTCTTAAGTGATGATGGGCTGTGGTGCGCTTCTATTACATCTGCTAAGTGTAGGCCTCCAATAAAGTGTTGAACCAGCACGTAATCTGCGCCTTGTTGATAAAGCAGGCTAGCATCAGCTTCATCTTGAGCGGTCACTATACTTTGAATCTTCTTTTTGTTGCGTTTGATGAATTCAAATATAGCTAGGTTGTCCGAGAGGTCGGGGACTGTAGAAATAATTAATTTAGCTTTACGAAGGTTAGTTATTTCTTGAACGTATGGATCGGAGATATCACCACAAATGGCGGTATAGCCAAGCCCTTCGTAATAGTGGGTGATATCAGGATTAAAGTCTATAATGACAGTGTTTTTGCGATTACCAACCTTGTTATCTGTTATCGACTCTAAGATATGACTCCCTAGTCTATGTGCTCCAACTAAAACAACATGATCTACCAGTGGTGATTCGTCCAAGACTTTTTCGCGAGGTGACTTATGGAAATCAAAGATCCACAGAATAGGATGTAAAAGTTTGAAGATTTTTTCGGCATAGATTATTCCATAAGAAGAAAAACCAATTGTGAAGATAGCAACAATGGTGATCATGGTGACATTTTCACCTGATAGATGCCCAGAAGATAAACCAAGGGCTACCATAATTAAACTGAACTCCGAAATCTGAGCAACTGTAATACCTGTCATAAACGACACGCGTGGCTTGTAACCCATATAGCCAAGAATTAACATAACTATTAAAGGTTTTCCTACTAAGACAAAAATACTAATTATTATTGCCGGGATAATTACAGCCGATAAGTTAGAAATTGTTAATCCAGCTCCGAGTACTATAAAGAAGATGATAATAAAGAAGTCTCGAATCGGTTTGATGCGACTGCTCATTTGGTGCTGAACCCCAGAGTTAGCCAAAGCTAGTCCAGCTACAAAACCACCGATCGCTGCGTTGAAGCCGATAATCGGTAGACTAAACAAACTAGCTAATCCCAAAGACCAAGCAAGTGCAAATAACAATATTAACTCGTCAGATTTTTCTATTGAGCGAATTAATTTTGGGAAAACATATTTACTTAACCAAATCACTACCACTCCAACAATAAAAGCCTTAGCGAGAGTTAAAATGATTTGCCCACCGATACCGAAGCCAGCAAACGGGCCAGCAATGTTGTTACTGGAAGAAAGAAAAATCAAAATGAAGATCGCGGTGATATCTTGAATCAAAAAGATTCCTATGGCTAGTTTTCCATATAAGCTTTGCAGGTCTCTTTTTTCTGAAAGTAACTTAACAACAATAATTGTCGAAGAAAAAGCGATGGCCGCCGCGATGTACCATGAGGTTGTAAAATCTAAACCTAGCATCTGCAAAACGACAAAACCCGCCAAACAAGTAAAGACAATTTGACCAACACCAACCAGTACAGCTGCTTTACCAATGCGTTTAAGTTGCGAAATATCTAAGTCTAATCCGACCATGAACAACAGCAAAGTGATGCCGATGTCTGATAAGCCACTAAAGATATCACCATGTTGGATTCTAAAAATCCCTAACGGGCCAATGATCAACCCTGTAACTATATAGGCGATAATGCTTGGTTGCTTTAAAAATCGCATTAAGAATGCAATTAGTCCAGCACCAGCTAAAACCGCAGCTAATTCTATAAACAAATTATCCACTAATTTTTATATTTATTTCAAATTCTATTTTCTAGATAAATTATACCATAAATTAGGCTAAATGTTGCCATAATCAAGCTTAATCGGTAGAATATAAGTACATGGAATATTCAAAATACGACGCCATATTTATGATCGGTCCCCAAGGTAGCGGTAAAGGCACTCAGGGAAAGGTTTTGGCGAATAAAATCAATTTTTTCTATTGGGAAATGGGCGGAATTTTACGTGAAGAAGCTAAAAAGCAAACCCCTTTTGGTATTAAAGTTAAAAGTTTAATTGATGCCGGTCATTTGCTTGAAGACGAAGAGTTATTCCGTGTTTTACAGACAGAACTTCCAGAAGTAATTAAGCACAAGAGATTGTTGTTTGATGGTGTACCACGAACTGTACCTCAGGGTATTCATTTAGTTCATTACTTGCAACAAAATGGTTTTACTCAGTTTGGAGCGATTGTGATCGAAGTACCAAAAGCAGAGTCTGTAAAGCGTCTTTTGGAACGAGCTCATCATGAGTTCCGTACAGATGATACTCCCGAAAAGATTGAATTTCGTTTGGACTTGTACGAAACACAGACCTTACCGGTTATAAAATTCATGGAAGGTCTAGGGGATTTACATAGAATAGATGGAGTTGGATCAATCGAAGAAATTACTCAAAGAATCGACACAGCTTTAGGAATAACAAATTCTAATGAAGACTAAGTCTGCTCAAAAAAAATCTCCTCAACTAAACTTAATTCTATTAGGCGATGTTGCAGCGGGAAAAGCGACTCAATCGGCTTACTTCTCTAAAAAATATAAACTGTTTGATTTTGACATGGGTCGCGAGTTAACTTTATTGCGGGAAAAACAGAAGTCAGTCAATCATACTCTCAAAAAAAATTATGACAAAGGTATTTTGGCTCCAACTCAGTTGTGCCGAAATATTTTAGTCGATAAAATTTCTAAACTTCCTAAGTCAAAAGGTATTTTATTTGACGGTCATCCTAAGATGGTTCAGGAGGCTCGTTTGGCAGATAAGCTATTACGCCAGACTGGTCGTAGTAAACCACTGGTTTTGTATATAACAATTCCAGTTAAAGAAACCCAGCGACGAATCGCCACCAGAAAAGGTTATTTAGGCACGCACACTTCTCATCGTTCCGACGACACTGTTAAGGGTTTGCATAACCGGGCTAAGTATTACAGAAAAAATATTAAGGCAGTCACAGAATATTTTGCTACAGTTTATACTTTTGCAAGAATCGATGGTATGGGAACGCCGACTCAAGTTCGTAATAGAATTCAGAAAGCTATTACATTTTATTTAAAAAATTATGAAGCAATATACAAAAACACCCAAAGAAATTGATTTGATCCATGAAGGGGGTAAGCTCCTTGGTGATATTTTGCGTCGCACCGCCAAACTAGCTAAAGCTGGTGTTTCGACTTTAGAATTGAATCAATTTGCGGAAACGGAAATTAAGAAAGTTGGTGGAAGACCAAGCTTTGTTGGCTATGGTGATAAGAGTAATCCGTTTATGTATGGTCTATGTACTTCGATAAATGATGCTGTGGTTCATGGCGTGCCTTCAAAAAATGATGTTTTACAAGACGGAGACATTGTTGGGTTAGATATCGGGATGGAGTATAAAGGTTTGTATACTGACACTGCTATTACTGTGCCTGTTGGTAAAGTGTCTTTTGTTGCTCAGCAAATAATGGATGTCACTCGAATTTCTTTAGAGGAAGCAATTAATACGGTTAAGCCAGGGAATACTATTGGCGATATTGGTTTCGCAATTCAGTCTATAGTAGAGAAGGCTGGTTTTAGTGTCGTTCGGGATTTAGTAGGTCATGGAGTTGGTTATGCAGTTCATGAAGATCCAGCGGTTCCTTGTTATGGAAAGCCAGGCAAGGGGATTAAGTTGG
>CAYQJW010000051.1:0-4077 GCA_964418025.1 uncultured Candidatus Saccharibacteria bacterium
ATTTATAGACCATATAAGTGACTTCACTGGTTGCTGCGGCAGTATTACAGGCCACTTCATATGGGGTAGTTTCTAGACGAGCAAAGGTGTCATTAGTACCAAATCTGCCTGCACTACCAGTACAAAGAGAGCCATCGGTGGTATGGTAGCCGAAACGACCAGTTGTTACACCTGTGCCAAAAGCGGCTGGACTGGCATTAGTGCCGCTAACTAAACCGATTGTATCTCCATTCGTACTAGTTAGATCCGCATTTTGCCTAGCTGTAGAAGTATAACCGCCAGTAGCGTTAGTTGTGACAGTAATGCTTTGAGCAGCGATATTTGGAGAACCATCACCAACTGTCAATGTATTAAAACCAATATTAGTAGATGTACTAGTTACTGTGGTGGTTAGCCCGGCTATTGTATTACCAGAAGCAATTCCTGCAATAGCAACAGTTAAGCTTGGGGCACTGGTTGTTGCGGTGGCTGTTTGAGAATAGCCGCTTTCACTATCGGCCGCGTTACTACCACTCCCGTAACTAGCTTTTACTTTAATTTTATAACTAGTACTTGGTGCCAATCCAGTAACCCGTTCCCCTGTGCCACTATTCCAACCACTGTATGTCTGCCAAGATTCAACTGCCCCTAAAGTGTCATCAGTTTGAATAAAATAAGTGGTAACAAAGTTATCAGAAGAAATTGCAATTGCATAAGTTGTATCTGTTTGTTGACCATCACCTGTAGCCATGACAAAATCGAGACTATTATATAGAGTACCGCCGGTATTAGTTAAGGTTGGAGTAGCGGGAACACCAGGATATGCCCCAGGTTGAAAACCACTAGGATTTTTATAGTTTGTGGAGTTGCTGTCCCCGCTTTCTATAGAATCTATGGAATCTCGAGAAGTGTAATTACCAGAACTACTGGTTTCCCCACCACCATCAATTATTGAATCCTCTACATTATAATTAGTGCTATTTAGATTCTGAGCAAAAACCACTGCAGGTACAGATAGGAGTAATAAAGCAAAGATAATTGTATATTTATTTCGTAATTTCATAGTAAGTTCCTGTGTGTTTATATAATACCACGAGCTTTCCTATTAAAAAACAGCTTCCAGTTAAACCAGAGACTGTTTCTTGTTCAAATTTATTAACGATTATTGTCGTGAGTGCTTAGCAATGATTCTGCGGTTATATCTTCGTAGGAAGAATCTTAATAGAATAAAACCTACAACGAAAATTACTATTGCAGAAATCAATAACTGCCATGGAAAAATGAAGAATCTAAAGGTTTCGGTAGCTGAGTTATTATTTTCACCAAAACGAATATCTAAGTTTGCATTATAATAACCGAAGGCAAAATTAGTTAACTGATATTTAGCTTGGGTAAAGAAACCTCCAGCAACAGGAGCTGGCACAACCGCGTTAACATCTTCTTTGTCTCCACCGGCATTAATCCAAGGGGATTCAAATCTGCGAATACTGCGAGGTAGAACACTACCTTCACTGCGGTTAGCGCTTAAGGTTTTGGCAGTCATGCCAATTAAGTTTTTGATAATAATATCACCTTCTGGCTTAACGCGATCTGCGCCAGTATTTTGGAACCGATAATAAAATTCTACAGGGAGTGATGTAAAGAAACGTTGTTTTTCTTTGGTTCCAAACTCTAAAATATTTACCCCTTCTTGAATCTCACCATTAACACGAAGTAAAATTAAAGAACCCAATCTAGCACCAATACTTACTTCACTACCACTACGTGGTGGAGGTGTGGTGCGAACAAAGATGGAAGCGAAATAACCACCTGGTTCTGTACTACGAGGAATTTTGATAGTAAAAGGAATAACTACTTGTTCACCAGCTTTAGCAAAAACACTGTCTGGAACATTAACCCATGTTGCCAATCCTTCTTTTGCAACCACAAAGGCTGGATTCCCAGTTTCATCTCCGGCTTCAAAGTTCTCTACTTGAGTATAATATGTGATAACTCCGTTGGAATCATTAGTAACTTTTACTTCCCCTGAGACAGTTGAGCCAGGATCCCCGGCCAATTCTAATCTAGGAGGAGAAATAGTAATAGCCTGTGCCTGCCTAGAAAATAGCAATATTTGGCCCAAAACTAAAAATAAAAAGAGACCACCGACCAATGCAAGGGTCAGATGGAATCTTTTTAGATGTTCAATTGAGAAAACTTGAGGAATTCTCACCAGAGTATAAGGAATAATAATAATCTACCTCATAAGTATACCAGATTTTCAGATTGTCTAGTAGGTAGCTGTGGCGGTATATGTAAGGGTTGTACCGTAGGTTCCTGCTTCTGTTTCTGCAGCAATGTTACCTACGTATGTGGCACTATATGTTGTAGAAGCTGTTGCTCCTGTAGCTGCTGCAATATTGTCCTGTGTAGAACCAGTAGCACCCCAACCATATTGAGATGATGTTCCATACTGAGCGTCAGCAGTACCACTTCCACCAGAAGCTGATAAGTTCAAACCGAACTGTTCAGCACCGGTTCCAGAAGCAGCTGGTCCTGCCGGTGCGGTAATTGTATTACCACCACTAGTTAAAGTTGCACCCATAACATACATGATATATCCACTAGTAGCGTTTGTTCCTGCTGCTAATGTGTGAGCGACTGTAGCTGCGGAGTTACCATTAGTATCACCTGTTGCAAAGCGATCATCTGATGCACTTAATGCACCATAACCAATTGTATTATCAGAAACAGAGAAAGTAATACTTGGAGATACTGTAGCAGAAATAACCACTTGGTCATCTGTGATAATATCTACAGAAATTGTTCCTGTATCACCAAAACCACCAGAAAATGTGATTGTATCATCATCATCAACATCTGTAGGGTTAGTAATAGTACTTGCGGAACCAGTTCCTCCACTTACTGCATTTGAACCTGCTCTGATTCTATAACATAGACCACCAGCATGAGTGTCATCAGTTTCTGGTTCGAAAGTTAACACATCACCAGTAACATCAACACCCCATTCAGTAGCACTAGCGGTTAAAGCTAATGTTTCTTCTGTGAAAGCGGCAGTAGTACAGTTACCAGAATCTCCGACTGCGAAGTCAAAGTTAACTGCAGCTTCTGCTGCTAAAACGAACTCTGAACTAAAAGTTAAGATGATATCGTCAGATGTACCTGATTGAATACCTGTAGGGCTTACGAACTTTATCTCATGATTAGAGTTCTCGCTTACCTTTAACCGACTCATATTGTCTGACATACTGGTCAAAGACGCAGCACTAGCTGTGGAAGCCTGAATACCAATAGCCATCACAACTAAGGTGATAGCTGTAAGCTTTGGCAGCCAGCTTTTCAATAATTTTTGCATTTGTTTTTGTTTCCTTATACAAATTTACTACTCTGGCAAAGTTGTATATCAATTTAATTACTATTATTATAGCAGACTTTTAGTGTTTTGTAAAGAAAAAAGACGCCACTTGGCGTCTTTTCTTCTTAAAATATTATTTTTAGATAGGTAGTTCAGCAGTTCGCTGATTTTCCTTAGCAATATCAGGATTAAACCCTGTTCCTGCTGGAATTAACTTACCAATAATAACGTTTTCTTTAAGTCCCTTTAGATAATCGGTTTTGCCAGTAACAGCAGCTTCGATTAACACACGGGTAGTTTCTTGGAAGGATGCAGCAGCTAAGAAGCTTTCTGTGGATAAGGAAATCTTAGTTATCCCCATCAAAAGTTGCTCTGCTTCTACCAAACCACGGCCATCAGTAGTGAGCTGTTCGTTGATTTCTTGCATTTTTGACTTATCAAGAACATCACCTAGTACCAAATCTGTATCACTATTATTAGTTACGCGCATCTTGCTAAACATTTGGCGTACAATAACTTCAATATGCTTATCATGGATTTGCTGACCCTGAGATCCGTAAATATCTTGAACTTCTTTTACTATATACTTCTGTGCAGCTTGAGTTCCTTGGAGTTCCAAAATCTTATTAGGGCTCAAGTTACCTTCAGTTAGAGGTTGACCAGCGTAAACTAAGTCACCATCTTTAATTAATAGAGTAAATCCAGAAGGTACAACATATTCAATTAAGTCATCGCTTTCGTGA
>CAYQJW010000052.1:0-4000 GCA_964418025.1 uncultured Candidatus Saccharibacteria bacterium
CTGATTAAACGGTTTTTTCGATACTTCCTGGTCCTGCCGCCATCATATCGGCAACTTGACTAGCTTCTAGAATTTCCGCTTCAACTTCTGACCGTGGACGCCCAAATTTTAACCTTGATAATTGTCGAATTGCATCCCCTGTCTTCTTTTGATCTTCTGTTGGTTTAGGTAAGGGGTAAGTTGCCATGTTAAATGGCTTGCTAGCTGTACCGTTAATCATCAACTTCACAAAAGCGTTAAATCTATCTACATTTAACAAATCAAACTCATTAAAGGTCGGCGCAAACTCTTTAGCCATCACTTCGCTATCTTCCACACCAATACGGAAGGTTACCATGCTGCCTGCATTACCAAACACAGCATCTCGCAAATCATTACTAGCAGCGCCTTGTGCACCAGCTGCTTGGCCTAGCTGAGCTAAGAACTGATGACCAATAATTAAATTCAATCTATACTTACGGGCTTCGCTCAAAATAGAAGAAAAAGCATCAGTAATAAAGTTTTGGAATTCATCTACGTATAGATAAAAATCTTGACGTTCACTTTCTGGAATATCTGCCCGGGACAATGCCGCCATTTGAATTTTGCTCACTAAAATTAACCCGATTAACTTGGCATTCATCTCCCCTACCTTACCTTTAGCCAAATTCACCAAAAGAATTTTTTTGTTATCCATGATATCTCGGAAATTAAAAGAACTCTTTGGTTGACCAACAATATTTCGCATCATGGAATTTTCTACAAAGCGACCCACTTTAGAAACTAAGTAACCTAACATTTCCGACTTATGAAAATCGGAAGTCTTGGCCATTTCTTTTTCCCAAAATGCTCTTACAACAGGATCATTCAATTTGGAAACTTTATACTTTTGGAATTCAGTATCAGTAAAAATACGCGGGACTTCGACGATTGTTCCGGGGTTCTCTTCGTCAGCCATCAAGGTTAGCATGGCGTTACGCATGTTGTGCTCGAACATAGGCCCAAGCATCGCAGGGTCTGTGACCAATTTATAAAAGATAGAAATCATTTCTTGAACAGCGAAATCTTTTTGGCCTTCGCTAGTGACTTCAAGCATGTTCAAACCCATCGGCCTGTCGGTATCGAATGGGTCAAAAAGAATCACATCTTCGGCTCGTTCTTTTGGAATATGTGGTAAAACATCTTCGATGAAATCACCATGCGGATCGATAATACAAATTCCATCACCGTTCTTAATATCCTGAACAGACATGTATTTCATGATTTCGGTTTTACCCACACCGGTACGTCCTAGAATATACATATGACGGCGACGATCATCACGTGCCATATGAATTGGGGTTTCTGTTCCGCGATAAATATTTCGTCCTAGTAATATCCCTTCGGGTTGTAAGTTTATAGGAGGTGGAGCTTTTTTAGACAGCAGCCATTTAATATTTGGTGTTTCCAAAAATGGAGTGGGAAGATGCCAAATACTAGTTAATTCCTCGGTATTCAAAATAGACTTACGCCCATAACGGCGGTAAATTCTAAAGATATAATCTTTGATGATACGCTTCTTAGAACGACGCTTAACTCTAAAACCATTAAACGGCGGCATGTTGTACTGCAAAAATGAAGACACTAAATTATGCATATTCACTTTAGCTGTCCCTGGTGTTGGTGATGCTGTGATAATACGAATGTTGGTATAAAAACCTGGGCGGCTAGCTTTTTCTTCGAAGCGCTTAACCATGTCTTGTTGCATAGGAGTTAAGTTGATAGCCGAATAACGGCCCGACAAATCGGTACGTTGTTGCATCTGGTCTTTACTTAACTGAGTTCCTCCAAGCACACCATCTTTGGCTGTACTACCAACCTCACGAGCAAATCTTCCAAACGCACTCTTGGCAACAATGTTTGGGTTTTTACCTTGTTGAATTTCTAAAGCCATGTGGCGTGGACGATGCTGCCAATGATCCCCTGCTGGATACAAAATCATTTGAATTACCGCACCATCACCATCGCTAAGTTTTGACATAGCGTTTGTTAACGCATTCAACGGATCAGTTTCCATACTCTTGTAAGTACGGAACGGATACATGTAAGGCTTAGTAAGCTTTAACTCTGTAGCTTCGATCTCCCCTGTTTCTGGAAAAGGATTATAGCCTTTAATCTCTTCGATAAAAGCGTGAGGATACTGAGCTTGAACTTGTTTTTCTATTAACTCCTGAAGCTTACGAGGACAATTGATATAAAAGGAAATCTTTTTGTCTGTGCAAGCAATTTCGAAACTAATATATTCTTTCGGTTGCCAAAACCAATTTGTATGGCTAATCCCCGATAACGTTGTAAATAACTGCTCGGCGATACCAATTAGTAATTTTTTTTCTTCGTCACGCTGATACTTTTCTTTATCCTCGCTATTGTCTTTTGGCATTTGAATTTCTAAAAACACCCACTCTTTAGTGCGAGGCAAAATGACGTGACTGTAATACCAATGCCTGTGAATATAATAAGCGGCAACAAGCAAAAACACTACTACCAAAACTCCTAGTAGTAGCGATGCATAGATTACAGTATTGAGTTCAAATCCAAAAGGCATTTATTATTTTTATTTTTTGCTTTTATTTTACGAACCTAGTCTAGTCTTAGTCTTATTTTTCGGTTGTGCCTAGGATATCATTTAAAAGTTGACGAGCTTCTTTAGCAGTTTCTAGTTCTTTACTGTCGGCCATTAATCTTCCAGTAAGAACTTCATCGTTACCTTCGGAAGCAATAGAGTCAGAAGCAGTGACCCCTGATTTAGGCTCTAAAGCCGATTCGATAGATAAGTTAGATGAATCAACAACCTCTTCTTCGGTAGATGTGTCGTTCAAATCCTGCGGTTCTAAGTTATTATCATTCAAAGTTTCCGAAGACGATGCTTCTAGAGATTCAGTTTGTTCTGATTCTAAAGTTTCACTACTATTTGTTTCCGCGGATTGCTCTGTCTCGAATCCAGGAATTTTTCTTATTTCTTCTGCCATAATATGAATATTATACCACAAAACTCCTAATAAATACCAGTGAAATTAATGAGAGTTAATACAAAATTAAAACGCTATTTTTAACAAAAATAGCGTCGCGAACAGATTTAAAATTCTTAAAACTATAAACTACCTCGGGGAATTTCGTATTCCTCGTACAAATCATCCTGAAACATACTCAATACTACTACATTTTGAGCAACTTTTTTAGGATCTAAAAATGAATCGTAGTCTGGAGTTGGATTTTTATCCCAAAAGGATGTCTTCATACCACCAGGCATAAACAGCGACACCTTCACGTTGGGATTACTATTTTCCATACCTAGGCTTCTAGTAAAACCAACTTGAGCGTGCTTAGTGGCAACGTAAACTGCTTCGTCTTTGCGAGCTTTTACACCGGAAGAGGAAGAAATGACTACGAATTGACACTCCTCAGTAGCCTTTTGCATTTGCGCCCAAACAGCTCGTGCAATTAATGTCGGGTTAACAAAATTGACAGACATAACTTCATCTATCTCGCGACTACTCTGCTTTGCAAAGTCTCCTTTGAGTAATCGGCCAGCAACCCAAAAAAATTTACTAATGGGAGGGAGTTGGTTATTTTCAATTTTAGAAATCAGATCGTTGACACTACGACGTGCCAATAAATCGCAAGGAATGTATGTGATGCCACCTTCTTCGTACTCACGAACGACAGAACTGCCAGCAACAACAATTTTATCACCGTCATGTAAAGACTTTAGAGCAATCTCTTTACCCAAACCTTTGGTTCCACCTAAAATTAGTGCTACAGGTTCATTTCCTAACATAATATCTCCTTTTTATTCTCAACTTGTTCTGAGCTTCAGAATAAAAATTATACTCCTTAAAAGTCCCTTTGTAAAGCAATAAAAAACTCCCTCCTGTAATTAGGAGGGAGTTAAAAATTTATTTTTGATAATCGTGCATAGTAAGCTGTGCCTCGACTTGCTTGATACTTTCAATTACCACAGCGACTACAATCAGCAATCCTG
>CAYQJW010000053.1:0-3989 GCA_964418025.1 uncultured Candidatus Saccharibacteria bacterium
TTCTAGGGAATGATTTTTGCCACGAAGGGGCAAGATTGATAGTCACCCTCTCTATATTTGGATTAGTTAACAAAATATCACTCGCCTGCTCTTTAGACTTACCTGCTAACTGGGTAACTAAACCATTTTTATCAATTGTAGGTTTAGCCTGACTTTCGTAATGAATAGACAACTGCATTAAGCCGGTGGTTAAATCTAGATTTTTAATTTTATACACCACTGAATCTTTATCTGGGACTTGTAAAGTTTTGTCCGCGCCAAGTGTTTGAGTTAAACGACCACGCACCATAGATTTTAGATCGTTTTCATTAAATGCTAGCCCAGTAATTTTTACATCTGCGCTTGCCACAAAAATTGTGCTTTCTGCTCCTTCTGGTTTATCGGGAGTGAAGTTGGTCACTTCAACATTATATGCACCGTCGACTAACTTTCTTCCGTCAGATAAATTTTTATTTACTTCTTCTACGGCTTTGTTAATCAATGTTTTTTGAGCTGCATCAATGTCTTCCTTAGCCACCACAGAAACAAAACGAGACGATCCACCAATAACTTGAGTAACTGTTTTAGCGTACAAGCGTTGTGGCTGACTACCAAAAGATTGATTGCTTATTTCGACTCGTGTTCCAGCCGGTAAATTAAAGTCTTCCCCACCGTCTGCAGCGACAATATCGGCCGTGGTAGCATTACTGTCTTTACTTGGACTTTCTAAAGCATTAATGCCATTGATATCTGAAACAAAATAATAAGTCTTATTCCCTACTGTTAGAACAGTTGTACTGCTTCTAAGATTCATGGCACTGCCTGTAAGGTTGTAAATGGCAATTCGCCCCTGAGCCTTACTTCCAACTTCCTTTTTACCATTAACATTAAATGAATCTGAAACTTGTTTAACTTCATCAACTTTAGTAGCAGGTAAAGTTAAGCTACCGGCATTAATAGAATCCTGATTGGAATCAATGACCAATTCGAGATCACGTGCCACTGTTTGAGATCGAGCATAAATTGTGACATTAGAACTTGGTAAAACTATTACCACCAAAGCAACTACAGTGATTAACGCCAAAGCCACGAAGACCATTACTAATTTTTTATATGAACGTCGTTGCGGTGGTTTATTAGATTTACTATTCGGAGGCATGAACATATTATCCTGCCTATCATTTAAATTAATCGGAGTTGGTGTAAGCCAAGTGTTGTTTTCTAGTCTAGATTTTCTAACTGCAGTTTTTGAAGCAACAGATGGAGAGCTATGCCTTACAGCAGTGCGTGGCTGAGTTGGTCGCTGTTGATTAGTTCGCGGCGTGATCGCTGGAGCTGTTTTTCTAACAAGCTTTCGAGTTGGTTGTACTGGCGCTTTAAAAGTTGTCACAGATGCCGCTGCCATAATAGGTTCGGAATACTGTGGTACTCCAGCTGGACGAATGTCCGAAACAGATCGACTGCGGGAAATTTTTGGTAACCGCTTTAGTGGAAACCCTGCCTCTTTGGCAAAAACTTGACCAGTTTCGTCCATGGTCAAAATAGACACTTTCGTACCAAGCATATCCACCTGCTTTTTAAGTAGTCGCAAATTGATGCTATCAGCTAAAACCTGAGCTTCTTTTGGGATCACTAAAACCAACTCTTCACCCCGCTGAGCTTTTACTTTAGCTGTAATTTTAGCTACATCGTCTTCTAAATTTAAGTAAATTGTCTTCATTTTCTATGTATTTCTATGGGTATCTTAAAAAAACCTCTACTGCTATTGTAGGGGTTTTTTAAATCTGGGGCAACTATAATAATAGTGGGTTTATAGATCGCCTTTAAACTGCTGTCGCTTAGTAAAACTGATTTGTTTACTAGTTTCAACTTGAGGTTGGTCAAACGGATTGACTCCTCGGAAAACAGAACTATACACCGCGAATAATTGCCAAAAAGCCATGAACTCCCCAATATGTTTACTGTCGATATTTTCGATAGTCATATCTACAGCGGGAATGTTTTTTAGCTTGGCATCTTCTAAAGTCGCATCTTTTTCGATTTGCAGCAAACTTTGTAGAGGGATCCCGTCTAATACTTTTAGAGTATGGGTTTTTAGCGAGACATCTTCCAAACTGGAAGGGACTTCTGTAACTAAATTATTTTCTGTATCACTAACGCTTATAAACCAACCGGCGATATTTTTTTGACCACCAAAAAATCTCTGGTTAGTGTGGTGTTGTGATTCTGGTGCTTGATGTGCAAAATATGTTTGACCCTTGCCATCCTTCCCAAAACTTTCATGACAGAGTTGAACAATCAACTTTGAAAATGTAAACAGAGACTCCGAATAAATTGGTAAAAATATATCGACAATACCAGCTTGTTCTAATTGATAAAAAATACTTGCTGCTTTGAAAGCAGTATTATCAGAAGCAAATTGCTGTAATAATTCCTGACCACTTTCCCAAATTGCTTGCACGTCAACATTACTATCATCATCACCAAAACATAGAGCAATAGGTAGTAAAGCAATTTCTGTAAAACCCGTGAATCTACCCCCAATTGCTGGATGAACTATTTGAGTAACATTTAATCGGTGAGCAATCTCTGCTAATGGTCCGGCTGCTCCTGTAACGATTAACATTTCATAATCTAAAAATTGTAAAAGAGCTTCAATCTGAGTAACAGTTTCACCGGATTTACTAATTGCAATTACCAAGCTGTCTTCTTTAGAAGCGAGGTTTTGTATATTTGTAATGTAATCTGGATCCACAGTCGAAACAAAGAACATGGATTTAGATGTCTCGCCTACTTTAGCAATAGATTTAAAAGCCTGATACATTCCCTGAGCAGAAGTCACACTACCACCGTGCCCAATAATGATCAGATTTTTTTTATCTGCGTATTTAACTGCCAACTTTTTCATCAAAGCAAAATCTGGCCGATAGTCTATAAAGTTCGGCTTAGCAGGTAAAATATTTGCGTCGAAACTTTGTGCTTCTGGTGCATTGTAAAATTTTATGTTCATTTTTGTTTCTTTGTTTTTGATTACTTTCCTATTCGATCACCGCTTTAATTCTACGTACACCTGCGGAAACAGCCTCTTCTTTAGCGATACGGAATTTGCCAATCACACTTGTGTGTTCAACATGAGGACCTCCACAAAATTCTCGAGAGACAACTTCGCCAGTACTTTTATCTGAAGCTGTGTAAATAGAAACAGTATCGGCGTACTTTTCTCCAAACAATCCGATTGCCCCTAGTTCACGGGCTTTGTCTAACGGCATCATCTCTTGCTTCATTTCTAAATCCTGAGCAATCCACTTATTAACCAAGTCTTCTACTTCCTTCTTTTGTTCATCAGTCATCTTTTGTGGGTAAGTAAAATCAAAACGAGTACGTTCGGCAGTAATATTACTGCCCTTTTGCCAAACGTCTTCGCCCAATACCGTGCGGAGCGCCCTGTGCATTAAATGAGTTGCGGTATGGTAACGAACCACTACCTCACTATGATCTGCTAGACCACCTTTAAAAGTTCCTGCACTAGCAGTGCGAGATAAATCTTGATGTTTTTTAAATTCTGCTTCAAATTCTTTACGATCAACTTCATGACCACCGATTTGTGTGGCAAGTTCATGAGTCAACTCCCATGGGAAACCAAAAGTTTGGTACAGATTAAAGGCATCTGTTCCGGATAGAACTGCCTCATTCTTAAGAGACTTCTCGAATTCTTTTAGACCCTTTTCTAAAGTTTTACCAAATTTATTTTGCTCACCTTCTATGATAGAAAAAATTGATTCGGAGTTATTTACTAGTTCTGGGTAAGCTTCGCCATATTCTTGGACAACTTTACCAACCAAAGCTTTAAGCCAGTGCTCAGAAAGATTCAACATTTTGGCATAAACCATAGCTCGTCGTAACAACCGACGTAAAATATATCCACGGTCTTTGTTGGAGGGCTCTACTCCATCTCCTGCTATAAACACAGAGGCACGAATGTGATCGACAATTATTCTAGCTTTGCGAAT
>CAYQJW010000054.1:0-3989 GCA_964418025.1 uncultured Candidatus Saccharibacteria bacterium
AGCTTAATGATCTTGAATATGAACATGACTCTACTGTTGGTGATTTCAACGGTGACGATGGTTTTCATGAAGAAGATTTTATTGTAGAAGATCAAGAAGTTCAAACTCAGTCTTTTTCTATTTTAGACACTTTTTTGGCTAAACAAAGGAATAGCTATAAACGCACTGGCGGGGGCGGTTTTACCTCTACTGGTAGATTTGCCTCCACTGGCGGTTTTGGTGGCGGTCGCGGTACTTATGGAGGTTTCGTACCGCAACTTCCAAAAGAGCATAGTGGATTAAATGAGATGGCTGTTTTGTATAGAACTCATGCTCAATCTCGTGAAATTGAAGAAGTTTTTATCGAGGCAGGTATCCCATATCAAATTGTTGGTGGGGTTAAGTACTATGAACGCAAAGAAATCAAAGACACTTTAGCTTACTTGCGTTTGTTAGTTAATCCTTTCGATTTTACATCCTTACGAAGAGTCGTGAATTTACCACCGCGTGGAATAGGTGATAAGGCCATGGATACTATTCGTGAATTCGTATTAACTCAGACAGGTGTGACAGATGTTGTCGAGGCAGTTGGACGATTGAGTTTGATTAGCTTACCACCACGACAAACCGAAAGTCTGCATAAATTCTTCGAAATGTTGCACAAAGCTCAGATTGTCCCCGAGGAAACTACTGTTAGTGAGTTGTTAAAGGTTGTTGTGAAGCTCTCTGGTATCGAAGAGTTTTATAAAGACGGCACTGATCAAGGCGAAACTCGGATAGAAAATATCCGCGAATTATTCAATGTAACTTCAAAGTTTGACCACCTCCCTTGGCATGATGGCTTATTAGAGTTTTTAGAGGAAGTTGCTTTAATTACAGACCTAGATAAAACTTCTGACACAAAAAATGTTGTGACGTTAATGACTCTTCATGCGGCTAAGGGTTTAGAGTTTGATACGGTGTTTTTCGTTGGTCTAGAAGAAGGTGTGTTGCCTCATTCGAACAGTTTACTTAATCCAAGTGAGTTAGCCGAAGAGATTCGTTTGGCCTATGTAGGCTTAACCAGGGCACGCAAAAGGTTATTTTTAGTGTATGCTAAGAGCAGGCAAATGTACGGAAGTTTTCAAGCTAATGCTCCTTCACGCATCTTGCGAGCGTTGCCACAAGGTGTAATTAAGTTGAACGGCAATCTGGCTGCTATCGAAAGTAGTGGGCTCGAGAGTGAAGACGGCGAAGACAATGTTAGATACGTACCATTTGATGATTAAATTAATTTCATGACTCCAGAAACCCTTAAACAACTTTTAATAGATTACGGACTTAGCCCAAACAAAACTTTTGGCCAACATTTTTTAATGGACGAAATAGTTTTACAAGATATGCTAGATGTAGCTAAAGTTGGAGATAAAGATGTTGTGGTAGAAGTTGGTCCTGGAATCGGCAACCTAACAAAATTTTTATTAGATAAAGCTGGTGCAGTATTCTCTGTCGAAAAAGATCCACAGTTTACTAACGTGCTTAACTCTCTTAAAAAGAAGCATAAGAATTTTAAATATGTGTTGGCAGATATTTTAGAAACAGATATTGATTCTGTGTTAACCGGTGATGCAGTTAAAAATGATTATAAAGTTGTGGCTAACATTCCTTACTATGTAACCGGAAAAATTGTTCAGTACTTTTTGAAGCGTGAACATAAACCCACAAGTTTAACTTTGCTGATGCAAAAAGAAGTAGCTAACAATCTTACTGCCAAAGAGGGGAGCTTGAACCTCCTTGCAATCTCTGTTCAACTTTACGCAGATGTAAAATTAGTTGAAGTAGTTCCAGCGAGAAAGTTTTTTCCCGCGCCAAAAGTAGACAGTGCAGTCGTACATATTGAGTTGCATAAAAAATCTAAATATAAAATAGATTCCACGACCGAGCAAAAATTGTTTAAAGTTTTACGAGCGTGCTTCACTGGTAAACGAAAACAGATTCACAATACACTGACAAATAATTTTGGAATGCCAAAAGATGTTGTTTTAAAAATTCTAAGTAAATTAAAACTTGATCCACAGCTTCGTCCTCAACAGTTAACAATTAAGCAGTGGATAGATTTAGTTACCGAACTCAACTCTGCAAAATAATTTAAAACTCTTCCTACAAGGAAGAGTTTTTATATATTAGCTTCATCGCCAATTTTAATTTCATCACCAACTTTAAGATTATTTTTTTTACTCCAACCACTCGGAACTTCTAAGACGTGAGTAATGGTAGAGGGTGGAGGATAGCTTGGTAATAATGTCTCACTAATGTTTTTATTTTTTGGTGCTGGTACGTCTGATGTTATTCCTATAATTTTATTTTGGTTAATCCAAATTATATCGATATCAAAATTCATATCCTTCATCCAGAAGCTTGGTAGGGTAGTGGTGGTGTTTGTAAAATCAAATAACATTCCATTACCTTCTAATAAAGTTGCGCGATTAGATAAACCTAGTTTTCTGCTCTCGTCAGTATCAACAACTTCTACGGAGAGTTTATTATCTCCAGCTGTGATTGGTGTGTTGTAGCTTTCGGCTAATATTGTGTCAACTGTTGATTGATTATTCTCCATGCTGGGACGTAATAACTCATGATCTTGCTTGTAGCAACCAGCACTTAAGAGCACAATGCACGAACTTAATATGAGTAAATAGATTTTGGTTTTCATGACTTGCAAAATTTAGTAATTTCTGCTATAATAATACTACAAGTTTAGAAGTTCTACCAATGTGTGGAACAAAATCGAAACAAAAATAAAAATACAATCGAATATGTATAAAGAATATCTCGAAAGAATAGCTTCGGTAGTTTTATTAGCTGGGCTTTTTCTTATTTTGCCTGGTCAAGCTTACACCACACAAGCACAATTTGTGATACCTTCTGGTATCCCTTTTGCAGGGTCTGTGGTTGAATTTGTACCTCCAACACCTCTTTGCCCTGTGGCTCATACCATAGTTGCAAACTATATGACTGGTTCTCCGTTGCCGATTACTATTGTTCCAACTTCTCAAGTTTATGAACGGTTTAATTTATACACTAAAGGTACTCTTGTCCTTGGTACTTTTTTAGTTCCACCAATTCCTTGTCCGATGTATCCAATCTTTCCAATTTCTCAAGTTGGGACTTCATAAAACAAAATGAATAAAATAAAAACAAAATTACAAGAATTAGGATTTACACTTAACCACGCTTTCATTATGTTGGCGGCGGTATTTGTTTTTGGTCTACTTGTTATTCCAAGAACAAACATTAGTGTCTCAGCGATGTTCTCTCAAGCTGAAGAAGAAACACAACCCATGTTAACTTACGATCAAGTCCGTAATCAAGTTTACGCAGACGCTGGTGTGATAGACGAAGAACAATATCAACAAGAATTAGAAAATCAATTTGCATTACTTGATCGAGGTCAAGCAGATGGTGCAGTGCTTGGTGCAGCAATAGGATTAGACGAAGTACCAAGTGCTGAACAATTGTTTAGTCAAGAACAATTAGATTTAATTTCTATTCAAACAGTTGTTCCAACTAGCACTCAGACAATTCAAAATTATGCAGATAAAATTTTACAAATCGAAAGTTATTATGACACTGCTGAATTATTTGCAAACTTAAATAGCAGTGACAAAGCTTTGTATGCAAAAACTTCTACCCAAGCGAAAGATATTATTAAAGACATGTCAGAAATTGCTGTACCGACTGAACTGGTAAATTATCATAAGTACAACATTTTTTATTATCAGACAATTGCAAAGCTAGCAGAATCTTTTGCTGGTGATGATAGTGGCCTAGCTCAGTACAGTAGTGCACTGTTTAGTCTGATGGATAAAATTTCTAGTATCAAAATTGAAATCGAGTCTAAGTATCAAATTTCTTTATAATCAAAAACAATTATCAGCAAACAAGCAGGTAGCTGTAAAAACAAAAATGAATTCACTTCGCAAAAATAATAATATTCAAAATAAAGTAGTTACTACTTTAATTTTTGTTTT
>CAYQJW010000055.1:0-3869 GCA_964418025.1 uncultured Candidatus Saccharibacteria bacterium
GACGAAGTGAATGAAGAAGTTTTAGCTATCAAGCATCAGCTGGATAACATTTACAAACTTAAATCAGAACTAAGACCCGAAGAATACGAAGAAAAGAAAGAAAATCTTCGAGCTTTAAGCCGCGAGAAGAAATCTGCCTTAACTGAGTTTGAACCTTTGGAAAAAGCCATTCTGATCGAACTTCAAAAATTCGAATCGATACTCGCATGCATGGATAAGACCATAGACGAACTTAATAAGCAGAGAACTAGTTTGATGGATAAAGCTCAGCTGGCTTCGGCTATTAATATAAGCCTTGGCACCAAGGCTATCGATTGGGATTACATACGAAAATCCCGATACCACCGTGAACTCACTGATTGCTTAAATAAACTTCAGGGCTTAAGTGAATCATTGATTCAAATCAATCTTGCAGCCAACCAAGCAATTGCTCAGCTACCGCCGGCATGGCAGCCTAAGGTCTTAGCTGCAGCCTAGATTGTTAGCTAGAATAATTGGTTAACTAAAAACATAAAAGCGTATCTCACACCGAGATACGCTTCTTTTATTATTTTACATTAATCGCCTGTACCAAGTTCATTCTCTCCCCTAACGGGTTTCCCGCGACTAGTACAACCTTCTCGCCTCTGTGAATCAACTTCATGCTTTTAGCTTCAGCTACAAAATATTTTAGTAATCCTTCTACATTTTTTAAAGCTGTTAAACTTTTAACGTACAAAGGCCTTACTCCCCAAAACAAAGCCATCTGTCGATATACTTTCTGTCTGTCTGTAAGAATAAGGATAGCAGCTCGGGGTCGTTCTCTGCTCACGAATCTGGCAGTATAGCCACTTTCTGTGGTACCAATAATTGCGCTGGCATCAACACCAATTGCCAAACGTAATACCGCTCCAGCAATTAAGGATGCTTTATAATCCTCTACACCGTCTTCGTTGGTAAAAGGGTGAGCAGGCATATCATCATAAGGAGAACTTTCTGTGGCTTCGATAATTCGGCGCATCTCTGCTACTGCTTCCACAGGATATTCACCACTTGCACTTTCACCGGACAACATCACAGCATCAGCATGATCTATTACGCTATTAGCAACATCACTAACTTCTGCACGAGTAGGACGAGGATTACGAATCATAGAATCCAACATTTGTGTTGCGACAATTACAGGCTTGCCATGGCTATTACATTTAGAGATTAAATCTTTTTGAATCATTGGCACTTGAGAATCAGCAATCTCTACACCAAGATCACCGCGGGCTACCATAATAGAATCTACGGCTGTTAAAATCTTATCAAAATTAATTAGTGCTTCTTTACGTTCTATCTTAGCAATTATCTTTGGTGCAGCCATTCCTTTTGGCAAATACTTTTCGATGAGTTTTCTTAAATTGAAAATATCTTTTTCACTACGCACAAAAGACAAAGCCACAAAGTCTACATCATTGGCTAAACCAAATTTTAAGTCTGCTAAATCTTTGGAAGTAATGATTGGAAAAGTAATGGTGCTGTCTGGTAAATTTACACCTTTATGAGATTTGACTACTCCTCCATTAACAACTTTACAGGTAATTTTACCGTGAATCTTAGAACCGGCCTTGCTTGGAGTAACTTTCAGAATTTTTAGCTCCATTAGACCATCTTCTATCAAAATTCTTTCACCTTTTTTTACAGAGCGACTAATATCAAAATCCATATCAAAATCTTTACCCAAGGTGACTTCTCTACCTTTGGTCAATGTAAAAGGCTTAGTTAATTCCGCCACGCGAATTTTTGGCCCTTGCAAATCTTGTAGAATGGCGATTGGCTTGTTGAGTTTCTTAGAAATCTCCCGAATGTTCTTCATCAACTTCAAATGATTTTCGTAACTACCATGAGAGAAGTTAAGACGAGCTACGTTCATTCCATTTTGAATCATTTTTGTTAAAACTTTTGGGTCTTCACTTGATGGACCTATCGTACAGACAATTTTTGTTTGTTTCATATTCAGATTTAATTACCAATTAATTATAGCAAACGTGTATTTTACTCTTGAGATGTTTGCTCGACATCTTGCGGTAAATCAGGACTCTTACCAGATGCATAGGCATAGTACTGAGGATCACCCGGAACTACAGCATAGTTTTGGATATTATCAGAGGCTTGATGTAATTTAGTATTCAATTCTGACCACGAATCCTGTATTCTGGCGTTATCAAGTACGGTTAGTAAATTAAAATTATTTTGAACAGAATTAGCTTGCACTCCCATACGACCCGCGACAATAGCGGTTTGTGGAGAATGTTGTTCCTTCATAAATTGTACTGCTTCACAGCCACCCATGATTAAAATACTATGATCAGCTCGATGTGTTTTAAATTTTTCTAGCAACGAAGGCATGTCTGATGTATGGCCTCGCAATTGCACAATCCCATAATTACTACCAAAGTTTTGCAAAACAGGATTATCAATCGAAATTAACACAACTTTTATAGTATCTGTACCATGAGGTCGCTCACCTGGGCCAGTATCTTTATCTTCATATTTTTTTACTGGAACTACTGCTTCATAAGTTTTATTTGCAGAATTTTTTCGAACATCAAATCGCGATCGATTCCTAGTCCTCTCTTCACTTACTCCGGAAGCTTTTAACAGATTAACGGCGGTTTTAAATTCAACATCATTGGCACAAATAACTAACGCACCTTCACCAAGGTTTCTAAACTCTTTTATAGACTCTAAATTCTCTATTCCATACTCATTCAATTCTGGACCACCTAACATTTCTTCAGCTAGAAAATCTCCAGTTTTTTTCGCTGCCCCCAAGGCAACAGCTCCTACAAACGCCTTAGAAAAGCGGTCAAGAAAATCTCTTCGACTGAGCTTACCAGTGAGACTGTCCTTGTCGATATTTGATTCATCTAGCGGCTCGTAGCCTGGCTTTTCTCCCATAATTTATGAATTAATTACATTACTATTATATCAGACCAAGTAGTATTGCTTCGATCCAATGACTACTAAAATTTGCCAAAATCCTGCCTATCCCACCCATACGTAAGTTATTGCATCAAAGCCATAAACTCGCGTTCTGGGCCATTTTTGAGCTTATACAAGCCATTTTTAGATCAGTTTACGGGCAAACTCTAAATGTTCAGGGGTATTGATTCCGTATACTTCTTCTGGGGCAATAGGTAGAGAATAAATTTTTTCGTTGTCATTGATGGCCATCTCGACAATGTCTGTAAGATAAAATTCATTTTGAGCATTATCATCTTTAATCTGAGCCAACTTGTCCCATAACCAATTTGAATTAAACATGTAAATTCCAACATTGACCTCACTAATTTGTTTTTGTTGCTCTGAGCAATCTTTGTACTCCTGAATTTTGATGACGTTACCTTCACTGTCTCGCAGGATTCTTCCAAAACCTAAGAAATGTTCGTATTGATTTTCGAAGTTAGGCAACTGAGCAATGAACATCGAAATTTTGGCATCATTACTGTTATGCATATCAATTAATTTTGTGATTGATTCTTTTCTGGTAAAAGGCATATCACCGTAAAGAACAATAAAGTTTTTTGCTGTAACAACATCCTTTGCAGAAAGCACAGCATGTGCGGTTCCCTTTTGATCGAACTGCGTCACATAGATATAGTTATCTCCTAATTTTTCTTTTACAAGTTCCTGTTTAAAACCCACCACTATGATTGGGAAGGTGTCTTGAGGGATATCTTGTATCTCTTTTAGAAGATGAGAAATAACTGGTTGATCTTGAAGAGGCAATAAAACCTTAGGCACATCAGCACCCATTCGAGTACCTTTGCCAGCTGCTAAAATAACAATTTGTTGTGACATATATGTATATAAAAAAGGCTTAAGTTAATTACTCAAGCCTA
>CAYQJW010000056.1:0-3813 GCA_964418025.1 uncultured Candidatus Saccharibacteria bacterium
TAAACGATTTAACTAGTTCTTGGCCTGCTGTGATCTCGGAAAATTTGTCGATAATTAAGATATTGTTTAAATGGTCAATTTCATGTTGAAGAACACGAGCTAAAAAAGTGTCGTCGGTAATTTCAAATTTTTCACCTTGCAGATTATATGCTTCCATTGTGATTTTTTTAGGGCGAGTTACTTTGCCAAATAATTGCGGAAGCGATAAACAACCTTCTTCCATCTCTTCTGTTTCTTTAGATTGCTTAATAATTTTTGGATTGATGATAGGGAAGACAGGCAAACCCATTTCTTCTAAGTAAATAATCGCAACTTGTAAATTCAATCCAATTTGAGGAGCAGCCAGCCCAACACCGTTAGCAGCTTTGCAGGTGCTCACCATATTTTTAAGTAATTTCAAAAACTGCTTATCTGGGGGAAAAGTGATAGCTTCTGTTGGGGTTCTTAAAATCTTGGCTGGAAGTTTAGAGATAGGTAAAATCATTTATTTTCTTCGTTATGTTTCTTTATTAAATAGGCAAACAGTCTGCCTTTATTATCGACGTTGGGATTTTCTAAAACTTTTCCTGCCAATCCACGTAATACAGCAGGGGACATGGTCACAGCCATTTTTAAATAAAATCCAAAGTGTTTTGGATCTGACAATTGAGTGGCAAGTTCATCTGCCAGCACATGTGCAGCAGAGTGAAGTTTGGGGTCCTTTTTCTTAGGAAATTTTTTGCCAACGGCTAAGTCTTTTAGGGAGTCCATATAGTTATTATACCTAGAATTTTTGCTTATTTCTAGGTATAATTGTGAATATATGAGTAAATTTTGGTCAATTTTATTAATAGTAGTATTTGTTGGGATAGCAATCTTAGAAGGATTGCCTCAACGTTTTGGGAATTGGGTCAAAAGTGACCAGAATTTTAAAGGATTTATGGATCAAGTCGCTTTGCCAGAATCCTTGTCTGGACCTTTAAGAGGCCCATTAGAAGGGTATAGCAACTTAAGTTTGTCTGGCGTGGTGGAGCAAACTAACAAACAGCGAGAGCTATACAACAAGACACCTTTGCATACAAACTCAAAATTGAATTTGGCAGCCAAAGCTAAGCTAGACGATATGTTTCGTCAACAATATTTTGAACATGAATCACCTGACGGTAAACATCCCGCAGATGTAATCAAGGCTGCAGGTTACGATTACATTGTTGTCGGCGAAAACCTTGCTTTGGGTAATTATGAAAATGATCAAGTTTTAGTTGAGGCATGGATGAATAGTCCAGGTCATCGAGCTAATATTTTGGATGGTAAATTTGAAGAAATTGGCGTAGCGGTAGGGAAGGGTATGTTTGAAGGTAAAGAAGTATGGCTGGCTGTTCAGGAATTCGGTACGCCATCATCGAGTTGTCCAAATCCAGGAGCTGGTATAAAATCTCAAATTGAACAAAACCGTTTAAGTATTCAAGCAGAAGAATCTTCTTTAGCAACATTAAAGAAGCAGATAGAAGCTAATAAGTATAAAACTCGGTCAGAATATGATAATGCAGTCGCAGAGTACAATCGCCGAGCAGATGCACTCAATGTCTTGATTGATAAAACCAAAGCTTTGGTTAATGATTATAATGCCCAGGTTAACTCTTTTAATAGATGTCTAGAAAGCGACAAATAAATTTATGATTCACAAAGTTTTAGTTGCCAATTTAAATATTTCCGCTGTTACAAAATCTCAATTTTTGTCGGAAGTCAAAAGTTTGCTGGAGTCAAAACAGCAAACTTTTATTACTACTCCTAACTCGGAGTTTTTGTACGCATCTGTGAGGAATCATGGTTTGCGGGATTTATTTAATTCAGCAGACATTGCTTTGGGTGATGGTATTGCTATTTTTTGGGCAGAGCGATATTTAGCCACACCTTTTATTACTAAGAAATACTGGGCAAAAATTATTGAAGCGTGGTTTAGAATCGTCACAACCGGGGCTCGAATTTTACTCACACCTAGTTATTTATACAAAAACATTCCAGAAAAAATTACTGGAGCCGATGTGTTTTTTGATCTTGTTAAATTAGCCGCCGAAGAAAATAAATCAATTTTTTTGCTAAATGATCAACTAAGTTCCGCACCAATTACAGCTAAGCTTTTGGCTGATAAATATCCTAACTTAAAAATCTTTGTCTCCGAAAAAAGTGCCAATGATTTAAGTTTACTTAAAGACATCCAAGAAGCGAGTCCAGACATATTATTTGTGGCTTACGGGCAACCTAAGCAGGAGCGATGGATTAAAGAGCATTTACAACAACTTCCTGTTACAATCGCTATGGGTGTCGGTGGAACTTTAGATTATGCAGCCGGTAAAAAAACTGCTCCTCCAGCTTGGGTTAGAAATATTGGATTAGAATGGCTGTTTCGCTTATTCACTCAACCTCGTAGATTGCCACGAATCTATCGAGCTACTTGGGGCTTAGTTTTGAGTTTAGTTAAGTACAAAGTTTTTACAAGTTATGGTTACAGAAAAAACGTCGCCATCGTGATTGTAAATGACAAGAATCAAATTCTCTTGTGCCAAAATAATACTAACCGCACTTCCAAAATTGGTTTTGTTGTTGATAATCCAAAAGATGAATGGATGTTTCCCCAAGGTGGCGTAAAAAAGAATGAAAGTTTTGAAGAGGCGGCAAAGAGAGAAATCAAGGAAGAAATAAATGTTACTTCTGTAGAGTTTCTTGGTGAAGCCAGTAAGGTAAATACATTCGATTGGCCTAATGGTGTACGCGATTTCTTTAAAGCTAAAAGAAAATTTAGAGGACAAGAGCAGCACATTTTGTTCTTTAAGTTTCTAGGTCAAGATTCAGAAATTAAACTCGACGATATTACTTTTGTTAAATGGCAATGGGTTGATTTGGACAAAGTTGCAGAGACCTTAATTGATTATCGTGTAAATTTGTACAATGACTCGGTTGCTGACCTCAAGCAAGCACTTGAAAAAAACGCATAAATATGGTAAATTTTCCTTATGAATACAGAAAATAAACAAGTTCGCACACGCTTTGCTCCCAGCCCAACAGGGTTTGTTCATGTTGGTAATTTCCGCACAGCCTTATTTGCATTCCTCTACGCGCGACATTTTAATGGTGTAAATATTTTACGAATCGAAGATACTGATCAAACTCGTAAAACAGATGGTGCTGTAGAAAATCTTTTGGCTGTGATGTCTAAAATGGGTGTGTCTTTTGACGAGGGAGCTTACCTAGAAAATTATGATGGTGTAAATTTTGATTCCGCAACTATTAAATTCCGTGGCGATGTTGGTCCTTATGTGCAATCAGAACGTTTAGATATGTACCAGAGTCACGCCAAACAATTAGTAGAGCAGGGGAAAGCTTATTATTGTTTTTGTTCACAGGAGCGTTTAGATGAACTTCGCAAAGAGCAGGTTGCACTTAAGAAGCCTCCGATGTATGATCGTCATTGTAAGAATCTTTCCGCAGAAGAAGTCACAGCTAAATTACAAGAAAATCCTAATGCTGTTATCCGTCAAGCTAATCCAGATGAAGGTCAAACCATTATTCACGATTTAGTTTACGGCGATATTACATACGAACATAATTTACTAGACGACCAAGTCTTATTAAAATCTGATGGTTTTCCAACTTACCATTTAGCTGTGGTTATTGATGATCATTACATGGAAATTACTCATGTAATTAGGGCCGAAGAGTGGATCCCGTCAACACCTAAGCACTTATTGTTGTACCAAGCTTTTGGCTGGACAGCTCCTGCTTTTGCACATTTGCCGTTAATCTTAAACCCTGACAAAACTAAGTTATCCAAAC
>CAYQJW010000057.1:0-2400 GCA_964418025.1 uncultured Candidatus Saccharibacteria bacterium
AATAAAAAAGCAGCTCACTTAAAAGTGGGCTGCTATACCTTAACGGTAGCGAACATATAGTCCTGCTAAAGTAGAATTTTTGTGTGGGAAGGTTCCGCTTAGTAGGTGGGTATATCCAATTATTGGACCAAAGCATATGCGATTGTGTTTGTATCCAAACATCAATTCAGAGTTAAACAAATTTCTTTGACCTTTGATTATTGCTCCAGAATCCAAAATGAATTGAGTTTTATTTTCGAACACAAAAGGTTTTAGATCGAATTCTGTTACAACACCATTGGACCAAACGGCTCCTTTGTGAGAATAGGTTTGAATTCGGTAGTCATTACCGAGAGGGAAGTAGTAGTCTACTCTACTAAAAGGTTTTACAGAAGCCTTCTCTGAAGTGAACTTCTTAGCGAATTCAAAACCAACCCTACCAACACGTTTAAATCTAGTAAAAGCGAATTCGGTTTCTCCTGTCAAAGTTGCTTCGTAAGCAAGTTTTTGAGTGACTCCAGCTCGAAAATTAAATATTCGATCATCAGAGAATTGGCGAGTGGTAAATCCTGCCGTTGACTGTAAAAAGAAGTCACGTTTGTGGCTTCCTGTTGTAAAGCGAGAAGTGTAGGAGGTTGTCGGAGATCCAATCAAACCAACCTTATTTTCCGTTTCAACTTTGTTAGTTGTCGTGAATTCCGAAGAAAAGTGCCAAAATCTTTTTTGTCGCTCTGTTTGAGGTTCAACAGGGTTTAGGACCAACGTAGGTGAGGATTGTCCCATTGCTGGGGTCAAAAAAATTACCAAAGTCATAAAACACGCCAAAGCAATCAATTGCTTCATTATCTATTTCCTCCTTTCAAATCATTGTAAAACTAGATTACATTATATCCCTATAATAAATTTGCGCAAGTAGAGGTTTTATATCAAAAATAAAAAGACGCAGTAATTTGCGTCTGTATATGGTATTGCGAAATAATTTGTTTCGAACTGTTACTGTGATTTAGAAATCTGGTTCTGGAGTTGACTCCATGGTAGCTTTGAAGAATTCCGAAAATTCACCACCGACTTTACCTAACTCCGTTTTTAATTCGTGCAGAGTAATTAACTTGTTGTACAAGTCATCGGGGATATCGATCTCGCCCAGTACCGGACCGATGTACTGTTCGTTGATGTTGTAAATATGAACCACATCCGTATTGATGTAAATAAACAGGTTATTCTTTTCAGGGATCAATATCCCACGTTTACCTGGACCACTTGATGCTGTTTTGCTGCTAATTACCTTTGCTTTCATTCTTAGTTCCTCCTAAATTTGGTTTGATTCTAGCTTAGGAAAAAGGCAGTGTCAACTACTTTTTGTTGTGGAACTTCTTGTGAACGTCGCGTAATTGTTGGTTAGTAACGTGAGTATAGATTTGAGTGGTAGTAATAGAGGCGTGGCCAAGTAGAGTTTGCACACTACGAATATCAGCACCGTTTTGGAGTAAGTCAGTAGCAAAGCTGTGACGAAATGTGTGAGGTGTGACTTTGTGCATAATACCTGCAAGAGCCGCATACTTCTTAACTAAACGTTGAACGCTACGGGCGGTTAAACCTGGAATAGCGTCTCTGGCGCTGCTGCCAATGGATTCAATTTGTTTTTCTATTGTGTTGCCAATTTTAGAATGACTGACGAATAGGGCAGGGTTGTTGTCGTGACGTTTAATTAAATAAAGTTGGATAGCTTTGATAGCTTCCGGCGACATAAATACCAAGCGAAGCTTGTCGCCCTTACCGCGAACAGTAAATTCACCGCTGTCAAAGTTAAGTTGTTTGATTTTTAATTGAACCATTTCCGAAATACGCACACCACTAGAGAACAGAAGCTCTAAGATGGCTCGGTCGCGTAGACGAGCAACCTCTAATTCTTCATGCTTAGTAGCGTCTTTGATTCGGTCCACCTCGTCGTTGTTCATAACCTCTACTTCTCGTGATGGGCTTTTGGCAAGTTCAATTTTTTCTGCAGAAAGAGTATCGATATCCCGCTTGGCAAGATATTTTAAAAACGCTCGCACTGCGATCACGTGATAGTTTTGAGTGATTGGTTTCAAAGGGCGACCATTAAGTTCATTTGTCAGGCGATTTAAAAACAGGCGATAGGAGCGCACTGTGTCTAAAGTAATTTGTTCTGGTTTTGCAATATTATGCTCGGCACAGAAAGCGGAGAAGCGGACGAGGTAGTGGTGGTAATTTTGAATCGTAAGCCGAGACTTATTCTTTTCAATCTCACAGTATTCTAAAAAGTCTTGAATATACTTGTCTATAATACTCTTTTTTGGAGCTTTTTTTGTTTCTTTTTCCATTTATTTCGAATTATCGAACTTTGCCTATATTATACTCCTTTTCTGCGCGCGTCGTAAAATATTCGATTGTACGACG
>CAYQJW010000057.1:2500-3734 GCA_964418025.1 uncultured Candidatus Saccharibacteria bacterium
TGTTATAATCAACACAAGTTTCTCAATTAACCGACCCGCAGGAATATACTGCCAGCGTGGTCTAAAGGACACAAGTATATGTTAACTAAGAAAGAGAAAGACGCGATTATCAAGAAGTTCCAGGTTCACAAAGATGATACTGGTTCTCCAGAAGTTCAAGTTGCTATCTTGACCAAAGAAATTGATCAAGTAAGTGAACATTTAAAACTTCACCGTAAAGATAATCACTCACGCCGTGGTCTTCTAAAAATGGTTGGAAATCGCCGTCGTTTACTTCGCTATTTAAAAGGTGAAGACGAAAAGCGTTACGACAAAATTACAGATAAGTTAAAACTAAAGAAAACAGTTAATTAAATTTTAGGGCCTCATTCTGTCGGTGCCGTTGGTGCCGGCAGTGTGAGGTTTAATAGCATATGGTTAATATTGAAGATATTGCTTGGGATCCAGAAGAGTTCGAAAAATCTTGGGTTGCTACTTGCGAAAAGATAGTCAAAGAGATTATGGATGATACAGACATCCAAGTAATCAAAGAAGAGGTTCGTACTGTTGGTCATGTGACTGCAGAGCACAAAGACAAATTTATTACTAAAGTGAATGAGATTAAGAACGGAATCATCGAAGCAGCTTATGGTGTTCCAGAATCAGAAACTTATGTTCAGTTTGTTCATGCTTGGCAACATTGGCAGAAGCTAAAAGGTAAGGACCGTCCAAAATCTGAAAATATGTTCGAAGATAATATTAATCACTTGTTGTTTGGTAGCACTCCAGACCCTGATTTATTTTTACGTGATTTTAACATCTATACAGATATTAAATAATTATTAATTAACAAAACAATTAACCGTTTTTAAATATATAGAGACTTGAGGAGGTTCCCAAGGTTTTGCATCGCACTTGTTGTAATAGCACAGCGCGAAATAAAACTTTGGAAATCTTAAACTCATTTGGTCAGACTATATTTAGAAACAAAAGGAACACCAATGAGTGTAAAAGATATCTCTGCAAATATTGCAGGGGCAGAATGGAAGTTTGAAACCGGCAAACTCGCTGGTCAAGCTAACGGCGCTGTACTAGCTCGTTTAGGCGACACAGTTGTCTTAGCAACAGCAGTAATGAGCAAGAATCTACGCGAAGGTATGGATTTCTTTCCGTTGCTAGTTGATTACGAAGAAAGACTATACGCTGCAGGAAAAATTAAAGGAAGTCGTTGGATGAAGCGCGAAGGTCGTGCTAC
>CAYQJW010000058.1:0-3378 GCA_964418025.1 uncultured Candidatus Saccharibacteria bacterium
ATGGTGGAGATGGCGAGAGTTAAACTCGCGTCCAAAACTTTTTCACCGCTCTATTATTCACAAGATTAGTTCGTTAAATTACCGAATGCCTCACAACGAACAACTAAGCAATCGGGTGATATATGGAATTTCGATTTTGTTACATATATCAGGCAACAAAACTATAGCTCAAAATAAACCAGCGAATCTTGATGTCGAGCACATCGAGTGCTGGGCGTTTGCCTAAATGTTAAGCGAACGCAGGTGCAAGTTGCGCATTTTTAAATGCAGCAACGACCTTGTTCCATGAGTTTACACTTATGGGTTGCTTGTAAGATTTATGAGCTTGCAAGCTGGCTCATCTTGCATATAAAGTGATGTCGAAATTCTGTCAAAATCCGTCATCCCCGTTGGCCTATTGTACTGTAAAATAAGGAGTTTGTCAAGGCTTCGGTTTAATATCGACTGTGATTATGGTATTCTTAAGGAAAGATTGCAGCTTAATAAATTCAAGTTATAAAAATATGGGCGTAGAAAATGGTTATAAGTTCGATCAAGAACCTGTCTTCCAAAGCAGTGAAGGGAAAGATCCACGCAAGAAAAATTTTGTAGAAAAGGAAGCTCCCGAGGATGAGACTGTTTCACCAAATTCTGGCAATTTAAGAGAGGCTAGTCAGATAGCTAATGCAATTGACAATAAAGAAAATTCTGAAAAGAAAGAACAGCTCGATTTAGTTGTGGCTAAATTACAAGTTTGTTCTACCGAACAAGAAGCTAAGGCTTTGGTTGATGAATATAATCAAAAATATTCTCAACCATTTGATGCAGGGAAGGTAGCTACCTTTCGTAATCTTGGTGAACTAACTATTGGTAACAAAAAATTTGTGATTCAAAAGGGTGATTACGGAAATGATACATTAGGTTTACTCCCGCTTGAATCTGAGCCTACTGAAAGCGATTACGAACAAACCTGGGACCAGATAAAAGATGACAAACAACTTAAAGGTATTTTAGCTTATTTAGTTAAAGATGACTTTGATGCCCGAGAGTCACTCACTCAAAATGATCTTAAAGAATTTTATAAGCTTTATCCCACGGAAGATTATTATCACAAGAATAGTAGAATACCTGAGTTATTAGAAGAGATAAAAGAATTTAACACCCCACAGAAGTACAGTGAGTATAAGAATAAATCGGTGGAGTTTGCCGACGTTTTAAAAAAGTTGTGGAAACCAGAATAAAAAAGAGCCCCAGTTTTAGCTGGGGCTTTGCTTATGCTCTCGCATGGTTTTGCAAGGGTGCATTTTGTTCTAAGATACTAAACAAGTTGTGATTGCGATCAACTTGTAGTCGATAGGAAGTTCTGTGGTCAATTTGACGAAGAACCCCCATCTCTTTCAAGGCCGGAACAATGTTGACCGGAAACCCTGGATGATTGGAAAGATTTGACCTTTCTATCTTACTCAGGTGCTTCTTTAAAGAATCGACGAAGTGAACATGATTATTATAGATCAGGATTTCGTCGGATTTCTTTAGCCATGCCATTGTCTGGCGAATGAGTACGTGCTCGTCACTTTCGCTTAGAATCTTTTTTTCAGCAAGCATTTCTGCTGACCTTTTAAGATTCAAAACTGGGCGACTAAGCAATGTGGCAAGTTCGTGATCTTCGTATCCCAAAACTTCCGGAATATCGAATGGGTTAACCATTTTGATTGTATGCAGGCCTCGATCTTTGTTGATTTCGATCAAGCGCATAAAATCAGAATCACGACTGACGATCCAAACTTCGGTATGGGGATATAGATAAGTTGCTTGTCTGATTCTATCCATCATCAGATTATCAACTTGATCTTTATCTTTCACCCAGTTTGGACAATGCAGGGCCATACAGCCAGATTGCCAGATGTAATCAATCTGTCTTTGGTTTTGCTCCTTAAAAAAGTGATGAGGAACAAAAACCTCGACAGCAAAGATAGGAGATCCGAAATTACGGATATATTGCTTTAACTTGGGCAATGAAATTCTTTGCCCGCTGTGCCGTTCGGTGTGATAGATATTTTCGAAATCAATCACCACAAGGATCGGTTTGGAAGAAGGGCCATGCCCATTTCCCGAACTTTTACTTTCCGGACTTATTCTTTCGGCATCTTTACCATTCGAAGAGCTGGCATTCTTGCCAAGTCTTGATCTCAGGCTGTCGTTAAGTTTCAGATAGCCAAACCCTCTGGGGTTATTATTGCTTTTAGTCGCAGTCAAGAGTTTCAACTTCTTTAACTGTCTTATTTTTTCATTAACATCTGCTTCAGGGACACTCAGATATTGGGCAATAACCTTTGCGGGATTGACTAGCTTTCCCGTCTCGGGGTCAGCTAACTCAACAATAGCTAGTTCAATTTGATTGGTTTTAACAACCGGTTTACTGTTAACCGGAGCGACATTAACTGCTTGCTCCTTAGTATTCATTACATTTCATTTCCTCCTTATAATAAATCTTGTAACTATACCAAATATACCAATTTTGGTCAAGAAACGCAAAAAGGTATACAATATATATAGACTATCCGTTTCAAAACGTGTGGTTAAAAATCATTAACACAAATATATGAGATTGAATTTGCCTGTCATTCGCCCTTACAATTTTATGGCTAATGACACAAAATTTGCTTGGGTTTGGCTTATCATCCGAGTCTATATTGGATGGTTGTGGCTTGAAGCAGGGTGGGAAAAGTTTGGTAATCCAGCCTGGGCTGGGGATCAAGCTGGTGCTGCTATTAAGGGTTTTGTGGCTCATGCAATTACCTTAACTACTGGTGAGCACCCACAAGTTTTTGAATGGTATGCTAATTTTTTACAAAATACAATTACACCTAATGCCGCGTTTTTTTCTTACTTAATTACATATGGAGAACTCGCTGTTGGTATAGCTTTAATTTTGGGAATAATGACCGGCAAAGCTGCTTTCTGGGGTGGGTTTATGAACCTTAATTATTTACTAGCAGGTACAGCAGGTCTAAACCCTCTGATGCTAGTCTTCCAAATTTTATTGGTCTTGGCATGGAGAACTTCCGGATGGATTGGACTCGACCGCTATATAGTTCCAAAGATTATGGCGTGGAAGAGTATCGACTGGTTAGTTGATAGAAATAATCCAGCCTAATTCAATTATCATCAAATAAAAAATCCTAGCATGGCTAGGATTTTTTATTTACGCTTATTTTTTTAACGACGAGCTTTTTTGACAGCTTTTTTAGTAACTTTCTTGGCAACAGTCTTTGCAGCTTTTTTGACTACCTTTTTGATAGGTGATTTTGCTGCAGCTTTTTTAACTGTCTTCTTCACCACATTACTTGCCTTACTAACTTCGCTACTGATTGTGTCCCAATGGCCTTTTAGCTCTTG
>CAYQJW010000059.1:0-3247 GCA_964418025.1 uncultured Candidatus Saccharibacteria bacterium
AAACAACTAAATCCTCTAAGGTCTCGCTATGCTTAGAGATACAAATAACCTTATATATCCCACCTTTGTAATGTTTGTAAATGCCTGTTTTGATCATAGTTATAGTATAGCAACTTGACCAAGTTTAAGTCTTGACTAATTACCATAATACGCTATAATAGCGGTGCTAGAATCAGATTTCTTGGAGGACAGATGGAAGGACTAATTAAGCTTGGTATACCTCTTATCATATTGGGGTTAATCATTGTAGCGGAGTTTGGTGGAATTTTTGTACCTGAATCAGAAGCAGTGAATGCTCTGCAGGTACAAGGTTTCAAGGACGTAAAGATCGAAGACAAAGATGTATTTCTTTTATCTTGGCGAGGCTGCTCATCTTCTGACGCCGCAAAATTTGATGCGGTTGCCACGAATGCAAACGGGCAAAGAGTGAATTTATATGTTTGCTCTGGATGGCCGTTTAAGGGTTCAACGATCAGAAACTACTAAATTTCAAATTTGTTAAATGTATACAAAGTCGTCAATAAGACGGCTTTTTATTTTGCCAAATTCTGTTGATGCTCTGCAGTATTGAGCACGCCGCACTTCTTGTACTTCTTACCACTGCCACAAAAACAAGGATCATTGCGGCCAACGCCATTAGCACGCGGGTCTTGAGGCTCAGCTGTAGCTTGTTGCACTGCCTGTGATGCTTCTCCATCAATACCACCACTTTCTCCACCACCGCTTAGCGTAATGTGTTGGTGAGTTTGACCATTCTCAGTATGAACTTGCACGCCGACACGCAAAGCCGAGTAAACAACTTGTTTATCAATTTCTGCTAACAGAGTTTGGAACAAGGCGTAGCCTTCTTTTTTATATTCAACCAATGGATCACGTTGTCCATAACCACGTAAACGTACTGAATCTCGTAAATGATCCATGGTATCCAAGTGCTCCATCCATAAACGATCAATAGAAGACAACATTACAGAACGTAGAATATTATCGTATAAGTCTTGTCCGACTTCGGCAGCTTTTGCAGAAATTTCTTGTTCAGCTAATTTAACCAATTCATCAATCAAGACAAACTCTCGATCAGCAGCATTTTGCATAGCTTCATTGATCACCTGCTGTTTGTTTGCATCTAAAGTAGTCAGAATATTACCACCAAACTCAAAAACTTTTTTCAAACCATCTTCAAAATCTAAATTAGTTAGATTGAAAGTAATAATTTCTGTTAATTCTTTTTTGATCAGTTCTAGAACTTCTTCTCGGATTAGATTATCTGCTTTTCCTTCTTTTTCTAAACCAGCTAGATAATTTCGACGACGAGTGTAAATATTTTTTCTTTGGTGATTTAAGACATCATCAAATTCCAAAACACTTTTTCTAGTGTCAAAGTTAATACCTTCGATTTTCTTTTGTGCAGATTCAATTGAACGAGATACCATTTTAGCTTCGATGGGTTGATCGTCTGGTACTTTAAGAGTTTCCATCAAGCTTTGCATACGGCCACCACCAAAGAGACGCATTAAATCGTCTTCCATAGAGACATAAAAACGGCTCATACCAGGATCACCTTGACGTCCACTACGACCACGCAACTGATTGTCGATACGGCGAGACTCGTGTCGTTCTGTTCCAATTACGGCCAAACCACCGGCTTCGCGTACTTTAGCAGCTTCTTCCTTATCGATAGGGTTACCACCTAACAAGATGTCCACACCACGACCAGCAATGTTAGTCGCTAATGTCACAGCTCCAAAACGACCAGCTTGAGCTACAATCTGGGCTTCACGTTCATGGTTTTTAGCATTCAAAATTTGGAATGGCACACCTTCTTTTTTAAGATGTTCAGCGAGCAGTTCATTTTTAGCAATACTCACAGTACCAATCAACACAGGTTGGCCCTTTTTATTTCGCTCCTTAACATCTTTAGCAATTGCCGCAAACTTGCCTGATTCATTTTTAAATACCAAATCAGACATGTCGTCTCTGACCATCTGTTGGTTTGTAGGAATTTGTAAAACAGTCAATTGATAAATCTTAAAGAATTCCTCTTCTTCTGTTTTAGCAGTACCGGTCATTCCAGATAACTTGTCGTATAAACGGAATAAGTTTTGGAAAGTGATAGTCGCTAAAGTTTTACTTTCTTGTTGAATCTTTACGTTTTCTTTTGCTTCGATGGCTTGATGAAGACCTTGGCTATAACGACGACCGAACATCAAACGACCAGTAAATTCATCAACGATAACAATTTCACCATCACGATTAACATAATCGCGATCATTTTTGAATAAAGTTTTGGCACGCAAGGCCTGTTCAATATGATGCAGGGTTGTAACACCTTCACTTGTGTCGTAAATATTAGGGATCTTTAAAATCTGTTCGATATTATTAATACCGTCATCAGTTAAACTTGCGGCTTTATGCTTTTCATCAACTGTATAATCTTTTTCTTCTTGAAGACGGTCCACAAGCTTTGCAAATTGATAATACTTATCTGTTGGTTCAGTATCTGGTTGAGAAATAATTAAAGGAGTACGAGCTTCATCAATTAAAATGCTGTCGACTTCATCTACAATTGCATAAAACAAATCGCGTTGACGGAGTTGATCCATGGATTGCACCATGTTATCACGTAGATAATCAAAACCATATTCATTATTTGTTCCGTAAGTAATGTCGGCTTCGTAAGCTTGGCGACGTGTGATTGGTCGCATATGCTTAACATCCAAGACTAAACCTTGAGTGCCACTTTCTAGCGCATCTATTTCTTCCTGCTCAGGTTTGTAAGTGGTGTCGTATAAGAAAGAAGCTTCATGTTGAATACTAGCTGTAGTCAATCCTAATTGTTCAAAAACTTTACCCATCAAACTAGCCTGCCATCGTGCCAAGTAATCGTTAACAGTGACAATATGTGCACCACGACCCGCTAAGGAATACAAAGCCAGTGGCAAAGTAGCTGTTAAAGTTTTACCTTCACCAGTTTTCATTTCGGCAATTATTCCTTCGGATAAAGAAATACCGCCAACAATTTGAACATCGTAATGGAATTGACCAATAGCACGCTTTGCAGCTTCACGAGTTAAAGCAAAAACACGAGGTCGAATTTCTGCCAACTTTTTTAATACTACTTGAGTATCTTTAACATCTTTTAACTCAGTTTTAAAATCAGCAATTTCTTGCTTAATTTGATCATCTGTAAGTTTCGCAATTTCTTCTGCAAAACCATTAATTTTGGCTAATTCTCCCCTATATTTTAATA
>CAYQJW010000060.1:0-3123 GCA_964418025.1 uncultured Candidatus Saccharibacteria bacterium
AAATCTAAAACCAAATCAACTCCAGTGCGTTCGTTACCGTGAGTTCCACCAATCACTAAAACTTTTTTATACTTCATAAATGTTAAATTAATTATAAACAGAGGATAGGGAAGAATTAAATTCTTAAAACTTCCCTATCATTTTCCAGTAACTTCAAGCTAAAGATCCAATAAAAATTATTGCGTCTCCCCGCTCAAAATTACACAACTCATCCCACTCCTTTTGCAACTCTGGATTCCCATATACAGGTTTTTCACCATACAAGGGGCCTCCATAAAATCCAACATGAATAGGAAATTGCGACTGAATCTTCTTTGCAATTAACTTTCCACGTTTAGCAAAAGCTTTGGGCACAACACTCAACTTGCCCAAGCTGGGATAGCATTCCACACAAAGTTTTTTTGCGGCTAAATACATCCGCAAACTCTGAGTACGAAGTGCTAAATACCGACACTCTGGATGAGATGCCCGTACTTCATCAAATACGTATCTGATGACTCCTAGACCCTGAAACTTAGGAATAATAATTATCCCCGAAAGGTACAAGATGTCTCCGTGCGTTGCAAAAATTGCAAATCCTGCTTCACAATTATTTACAAATATCCGGTAGACAATCTTTCCACTGACAAGATGATTCTCTACATCCAAAGCTAATTCTGTCGATTCCTCTCTAGCAAAACCTAAGGATGCTATGTGAACCGCGGTCATTAACTCTGGCTGAGCCCTCTCTAAACTAACTTCTAAACTCTTTGACATTACGTCCTCCTGAAATTTGGTATTAAAAAACAGCCCCGTTTAGGGACTGCTTAAGAGTTTTCTATATTCGAAATTTAAAAGGGAAATTAACGAGATATAGCAAAAACCTGACAATCACCAAACGGTTGATTGCCCTGCCACCATGCAAAAATTGAAGTTAAATTTTTCTGTTGCGACATAAGTTTTTACTAATTTATATATTACGATTTGATAATACAAGACAAAAAATTATTTGTCAAATCCATAATTATAAAAACCGCCATTACGACGATTTTTGAGCGCATATATTAATCACGGTACTTACTTAAAAAGTCATCAATATCATTCATGTTCATATCAAGATCGTCATCTTCATCTAAATCAAGATCAGGGCTATCAAAAGATTCTGGATTATTCTCAAGATCAACAAAGAAACTCGCATCTTCTATAGCTTGTCGCACTTTAGACCCTAAGCCTGTAAACAAATATAAATGATCAGATAACTGATAGGTAAATTTTGCTTCAACAAGAGCAAGTGCTAACTCGTTATCTAAGGGATAAGCAAAATTCCCAAGATTCATCGCAACCGTTTTAATCTGCCCTTTTTCTACTAACAGCTTGGCTGTTTGGAGTGGTAATTCTCTCATTACTCTAACAATAAACTCAGCGTAATCGTAATTACCTGTCTCAAGTTGGTCCTCCAGATAAGCTACTCTTTCTTTTCTAGGAATTGAATTAAATAAGTCAGGATAAATTCCAGCGAATTCTTTATTCTTGTGGATGGCAGAGGCTAAATCCGGAAGAATTTTAAATAAATCTTCTGTATCCATCAACTTATAATTTTTGAGTAATAATGAATCGAACTGATGTGAAATGTACTGATGATCGACTGCAATTAAAGTCTGTGCTAATTCTAAAGGTATCTTGGAAAGCTTTTGGACTGTGTTTTCTACGAGCTTCTCCTTTTCCCTTTCAAAAAATTCCCAATCCTCAATTTCATCATCATAAACTGATATTCCCAAGAGTTTAGCTTGCCTAGCCTCGCTCAAATCTAAAAATGCAGCAATGAATTTACTGTCGTCAGTTTCACCTAAGAAAATTTTAGAGTCTTCTAACCGATCACGCTTATTAATAATTTCTCTTATGCGGGGATCTCTGTCGTACCCAAAACCCTCGATTTCCCGATCCATTTCGTACAAAAAATATAATTCATCTTTATTAAGTTTTTCGCCTGCTGAAGTTTTGTTATCAATTTGTGTTAACAGTTTCATGTCAGCAGCTTTCTGTTTATACTCCTCACCTTCACTACCAAATTCTATTAACTTTTCTTCTAAAACAGGGGAGATATAAGGGTCGATTTCTTGTTTATGAGCAACACCTCTAACTTCGGCAATATCATATCCATACATACGAATCGCCAATCGTGGAATGGTTGGCAAACCGTGAGCATTATTCGAGTAATATACATAAAAATCACCATCTTCAAGTTGATCGGCAGCAGTCGATTCACCGGCTGTACACCAGCCAGTGCCATGCCCTTGGATAGTTTTAGTTAATTCTAATGGGTCAGATCCTTCTTTAAAAATCCTCCATTCACCTTCAGTGATCTTAAATAATTTAGAGTTATCCGCAACCACATGCTCAATAGCAAAGGAATAGTATTTTGAAAAATTTTCGGTAGTAAGGAGTTTTTGGAACTCTTCGTCAGAAACCAATTTTCCTTCTTCAGCAAATTCATTTGCTCCCTTTTCCACTGGATTCTTAACAACTTTACCAGCTAATTTCTTTGCCATTATGTCAACAACGTAAGCCAATGCTTCGGGGTTCCAATCAGGAAATTTAGCAGTAGTATTCTTGGTGCGATTACCAAATCTTTTTTGTTCTTTATCGTAAAGAGACATGCCAAGAACACTACGAATAGCCCAGTACTTTGCCCAATCTGGGTATGCTGCATCATTTGATGCTAAATAATTTACCCATTCATCCATAGAAGCACGCTGGTCAGCTTGAATCACCCTAACTGCTTCTTCACGCTTTTCATTTGTAATCTCAACATCACCATGTCCTTGTTCACGCATGATCTGTTGCTGAAGTGCATAATATGATTCTGGAATGTTTTCTGGATGAATTACGAATTCTTTATGCAAAATTTGTTTTAAAGCTTTTAAGCCTCGTTTCTTTTCTTCCTCATCTGTTCTTTCTGTGATTTCCTTAAAGCGGTCCAAATAATTTTGGATTTTATCAAGCGGTTTTTCGATAGTTTCGCCAGTTTTTACTCTAGTGCGTTTTGCGGCGCTTTCTACTTCAGGCGAATTATGTAAATCGTACTTATGTTTTAGAAACTCTTGGCCTTCCATATATGGATGTGCTTAAATTATTGATCATTAT
>CAYQJW010000061.1:0-3037 GCA_964418025.1 uncultured Candidatus Saccharibacteria bacterium
AAGAATTGTTGAAGAAGGATGGATTTAATATAGTCTCAAGCAATTACATTTATGCCGGATACAATGCACCCTTTACTCCTCCTTGGATGACAAGAAACGAAGTAATGATTGAGATTAATTAGAAATTTACAGAACGACAATTATAATTGCTGAAGATAATTGCGCAGAAGTTCTGCATATTGAATTCTATCCTCAGGGTTAGACTTTTGGGCTTCCCAAACTTCGGTATGAAAATTATCGTTCTCGAATCTCGGCACAACATGTAAATGATAATGGAATGCGTGCTGGTCTCCTGCAGGCTCATTATTTTGTAAAATAGTCACACCTTCACATTTCCTTGTTTGCTTCAAACTTAAAGCAACTTTTTTACTTAGGTTAGATATTTGGTGGGCTATGTTTTCTGGTAAGTCGTAAATATTTTCATAATGATCATTAGGGACGATTAAAGGATGGCTTTCATTGCCCTTAATACTTTTTGAACTAATAAACCCTGTAATATTTTCGTCTTTATAAAAAATATCACTTTGCTTGATCCAGGTACTATCGTTCTCTTCACCTTTGATCGCAACACAGATGGGGCATTTATATTCTTCTGATGAATGTTTATACATATCCATAGAATAACAAAAAACCGCCACAAAGGCGATTTTTGCTGGGGTCGTATAGTGGGAGAAGTGGCAACTATCATACACTAAATTTAAAGAGAGCTACTAATCGCAAATAATACGATGTAGATAATAACCAAAAAAAGATTAAACCAGCTACAATCTTTGCTTAGAGTTTCACTTCTTTCCTTTTTGATATAAACGATATAAACAGATTGCAAAAAGGCTACACTGTGAATCGCTATTGGCAATAAGATTACAATTCTTAAATTAGGGTAATAATAGTAGGCAGTAGTTATTATTAAAATCCACATACTCATTAAAAACCAAATTGCGTGGTTTATATTTCTAAACAGTTTTTTATTTACCGCCCATTCAAATATCATATAAAAATTATATCAAAAAACCGTCACAAAGGCGATTTTGGATGGGGTCGCATAGTGGAAGACGTGGCAACTATAATTATGTATTCAGTAGTTTATGGATGACGGAATCTTCTGTATAAACCACGCTCATGGATTGATATCCTAATTTTTTAAGAGCTTCAAATGTGTGATTCCCATCAAGTAAGTAGTAATTACCCTCGAAGTACTCACAGATCAAAAATGGTAAAGCGGATGGATTATTTGAAATTGTTTTTTTAATCTCATCTACTCTTTTTTGAAAATTATTATCTGATTCACTATTTAGCATCCAAGGCTCTGGACCTATAGTTCTGATTAATTTTTCTGCTTTAACTTGTACAGGGCCATTCCATTTGTATTTGTGAGATTCAATATAGTTAATTAGATCCTTGTTACCTTTTTCTGTAGTACTGACTAATTCCATTATTCTTTCGTAAACATTTTCTTTGATCATAAAATAAGTGTAACAAAAAATCGCCCTAAAGGCGATTTTAGTTCTGATTCTCATGGGTCGCATAGTGGAAGATGTGGCAACTAGTATCAACAGATCAGAAGAATTACTGCTCATTCCAGCTTTAGTCTGAATGGGGTATAATTAGGTAAAATATTATATTTTTATGGAAACAAAACCGTTTTACGATTTCGAGCTTGAAAAATTAAAGTTTTTATCGGATAAGACACCAGAAGAGAAATCTGAGAAGTTAGAGCAGATTAAGATTTTTAGAATGGAAGTAATGCTGGATAGTGCTAAGTGTGCAGAGCAATTTACAAACCAGATAACAGAAAATCCCCACATGTCTCTTTTGGAATTTCAAAGCACTATGATGGATTCTAAGTACTTAGCCCATCCTGAGGTCGTTCAAAGATTTGCCTTAGAGCTTGATAGAACCCGAAAAGTAGTGTTGTCCACCATAGACAAACTCAAAGAGTCGGCTGAGGCCAATAATGTAGATAGTGGTTCAGAGTTGTTCTCGCTGTTGGCGCAAACCCGCACAGGAAAGTTCGCGGAACCAGCAATGCCTCCAGTTTTAGATGAGACATACCCCTTAGCGTTATCGCTAGAGATTAGGTCTATTTTCGATTATAACAAAATAGTTGGACCTGGTTCAGCTGCAGGTGGGTTCTATTCAGAGAATAAAAATGTGTATGACCGCAATAGCTTTGACCTGATTAGTTTTCCTCTTATTGTTGTTCATAACCAACCACGAAAAAGGCATGATGAGACTTTGCTTGCTATTACCGAACACGAACAAGGTCACGCTGAACAAAGAAGCTTTATTAATTCATTAGAACAGTCGGGCCGTGAAGTGGTATGGAGTAAAATATCGCCAACAGTACTAAAAAATGAAATAGGTGCAATACTGCGAAAAGGGGAATCAATCGATTCAGAGTCAGTAGAATACAAAAAGATTCTCTCCTATTCACTAGAAAAAGCAAAAGATGAGTTCTTGGCTGAATATAAAGCAAAGGGATCTGAAGTAGATGAGTTTTTGCCGAAACTTAAGCGATCACAGGGAGGCTATGATTATTTTAAAGGGCTTGGTATTTCTGCTGATACTCAACTATACAAAGATTTATGTGATTCTTACTTCAAAGCTCTAGATGAGAATACTGGCTCTGCTCTCGAAGTAATGAGGGCATACTTTTTCGATTTTGAGCTCGATGATAGATTTAATAATTTTCGTTGGGTCTTAGCTCAAATTCCATTAAAAGATTGGAAAACACAATTGGAGGGGACGTTATTTTCAGAGGAAGCTAGAATTATGATTAGCTTGAATAAAGAATTTAAATTGCAAAAAAATCTAGATTTGAGGGATGAGTGCGATTTATATATGGGGGAAAATCAAGATAAGGCCTATATTCCTTTTCTAAAAGAGATATTAAGAAAAGTAGAATTAAGAAAATAAACAAACAAAAAACCGCCACAAAGGCGATTTTTGCTGGGGTCGCATAGTGGAAGATGTGGCAACTGTAGTGAAGTCAATGTTGGGAAATCACAACAGGAATTTGTCCCCATCAATTAACTAC
>CAYQJW010000062.1:0-3029 GCA_964418025.1 uncultured Candidatus Saccharibacteria bacterium
ATCTGCCTAGCTATGGGAATATCGATATGATACTGCTTTAACAAACGACAGTTGCCTAAAGTCTGGGCAATTTGTTGTTCGCTATTCCCTGGAGAAGCAGAAAGACCAAATCGGACAATACCATCAATCGCAGCCTGAGCCGCAATTATAGAGTAAGGATGCTTTTCTGTAGCTGCATTATGAAACTCATCAAAACCGATTAAGCCAAAGCCTTTTAGCATGTCAGGATTATTTGCTAACTCTTCGACTACTACATGCCCCGTCGCAAAAATAATTCTGTCATTTAGGTCATCCCAAATTCGCTGTGATTTAGGAGTCTCGCCCATAATCACACGAGTCTGCAACTTGCCACCCATTGCTTTGAACAAGCGTTGTTGTCGCTTTGTTAAACGGCGAGTTGGCACCAAAAATAATGTACGTCTTTGGGTATCTATAATAGCCCATTCGCCCATTACTGTTTTACCACCACCGGTATACGCAGTGATAGCAAAACTTTCACCTTGGTTAATTCGGTGGACCATTTTTTGAGTTTCTGGAACCCAAATCTTGGCCTTTTCTAATCTCGCAAGTAAAAAGTCTTTACTTAGCCCAAGTTGTTCGTAAGCATAGTCATAAACCGACACAGGTAAAACCGGAGTTAATGCCATATTACACCTCCTTTTGGATTATTCCTCTTTTGCAGTTTGTTCTAAATTATATACCCGCTTCTAAGTTCCTACTAGTCCCGTTGGCACTAATAATACTTATGGCTAAAATCATCCAAAACACTAATGCTAAATCATTTTTTAAATATGGAATATCGATTAAACCGTGAATGACTACCGCCGCCATAAACAATAACAAGCTCAGTGCTAGTGGATTCTTGCGGCGAATTATTCCTTGCCATACCACCCACAAAATTAAAATTAAAAATCCTAGCAACCCCAACAAACCTAAATCAACCCAAAAATTTAAAAAGATGTTGTGGGGGAAATTATAATGGTTTAAATTAACATCTGTATTAAATTTGTCCCAGTTGGTATCGAACCCAGAAATACCTTTACCTAAAATAGGACTGTCTGTAATCATCTTGCTCCCGGTATCCCACAAACTTAATCTTGCCACCGAAGACTTCTCCCCATAAAAAGGAAGTAGAACTCGCCATCGTAAGTTAGGCACCACAGCCACGACTCCCGCAATAATTAAAAACCCAACCAAAAAAGTTAGTAAGACTTTTTTGTTAGCCGACAAAATTGCGTACAAACCTGCTGCAACTAATAGTCCAAGCCAAGCTCCACGGGAAAGCGATAATAATAACCCACATGCTCCAATAAACCAGGCAAACAAATAAAGACGTTGCCTAATAATAACTCCCATTTCTTGCCACCAAGAATTGCTGTTTTTAAAAATACTCCATAGTTTAGTAAAGTGTGCGACGACATCTGGAATAAGCCATGCTAACAATGGTGTAACAAACAAAGCAAAGGCATTGGGATGTGCAAAAAAACCAATAGCACGTTTCGGTTCATTCAAATTCCCCTGCCAGTCAGAAGGTAAGGTCCATAAAGTAAAATATTGCAGAATTGCTAATAACCCAACTACAAACAAAAATAGGTATGCGGCCATTTTGAATTGGCGAAGAAATTGTGGATTACGCGCAGTATAAAAATTAAGCAAGCAGAATACCAATAAAGGTTGTAGATATAGCACTACCCACTGCCCTAACTTCTCTACAGAAAATCCAAAAGCGAATAACGAAACTAAACTAGCTAAACTAATTAAAATTAAAGCTCCCACAACAGCACGCGACAGTGCTTTAATATGGGCAGTAAAATCCTTCAACAAGTTACGACGAATTATATCTATAAGCCCCACTATAATAACCACACCGCCAACAACCATCAAAAAGTTCAATGGTAAACTAAAGCCTAATATAGTTATGGAAAAGCGCCACACATAAAGCGGCGCTGCCAAAAATAATATTATAAATAAAGTCGACATTAGGATTGAGTGTATTCTTTAAAATCAGTGCGGTACATATCTACCAACTCTATAAATACTGCCATGATAATTGGCCCGATTAGGAAGCCTAAAATTCCAAAGAACTTAATTCCACCCAACACAGCCAATAACACTAGCACTGGATGCAATTTAAGCGAATTGCCAATTAATTTTGGTCCCAAGAAATTATCCATTGTACCAACAGCGACTGCCCCCCAAATTGTCATCCCTATTGCAGCGCCTGTATTACCAGTAACTAACAAATAAATTACAGCAGGCACAAGTGATAAAGAAGTTCCAACGTTTGGTACCAACGCAGCCATGATTGTAAACATCCCCCAAAGTAACGGTTGGGGAACCCCAAACACAAAGAATCCAATAGTTGCTACAACACCTTGCGCCAAAGCGATCAAAAATGAACCCTTTACTACTCCATTAACAGCTGATTTAATTCGTTCTAGTAACTTATGTTCTTGAGACGAAGCAATTGGCGACAGATCCATAAAGACGACTGCCAACTTTGCGCCATCCCTCAACAAAAAGAAAGTCATAAATAGTAAAATGAAGAAACCAATTACAAAGTTAGCTACGTTAGAAAGAACAGCAGTCGCAGAGCTAAATGCTTGTGAAGTAAATTTTTCTGCTAAGCCATTTAAGTCACGAGAAAAACTTTCGATTGCACCTTGTAACGGAACAGGCACACTTTGAACAATTTGATCACGACTGATTACTAATTGACCTTCACGAATTTGAGTAATAGCCTGACTAACTTCGTTCCATACTAATTGACCAAACAACCACAATGGCAAGAAAATGATCAATAGAATAATCATCAAAGTGGCAAAGCTGGCCCAGCTAGGACTCTTAATCTTTTTTAAAATGCGGTGATAAACAGGATGGAATAAAATCGCCAAAATAAATGCTAGGGCAATGATATTAAAAAATGGTGTAAGTAAAAACAACACAAAAACAAGACCCGCACCGAGTAATACTAAGAAACTAATAGTTTGAATTTGCTTTTGAGTAGCCATACGAATAGATAATATAGT
>CAYQJW010000063.1:0-3001 GCA_964418025.1 uncultured Candidatus Saccharibacteria bacterium
TCTGGGGCACCGGGCTCCATAAGCAATTCCGCGATCTACTCCGGCTCTCAAGAGCCAACCAGCGGACCGGCATAAGTGATTTAAAAAGTGAAAGTCAGATCAAGGGTTTCGCGGCGGCAAACTTCGCCCCGACCCACAATTATCCTGAGCTCGTAACATTGTTACGGGCTCTTTTCTTTTATCTAATTTTTTAACTAGCCATAAGCATTTCAGCAAGAATGACAGTTGGTAAATTCTTAAATTTTAGCTATAATTAAGCCATATGCAAAGAACTTTAGCTCTCGAAGCACTCAACAATATCGGTCAAGAAATCACCCTAGCTGGATGGGTCAATAACAGCCGCGATCATGGCGGTCTTATTTTTATAGATCTCCGCGACCACACTGGTCTAGTTCAATTAACAATTCACCCAGACCAAGATCAAACTTTTAAGCTAGCTCAGTCTATCCGCGATGAATTTGTAATTAGAGCAACTGGTAAAGTTTTGGAACGCTCGTCCGAACTAGCCAATAAAAACATCCCTACTGGAACTATCGAAATCTTAGTTACCAACTTAGAAATTTTGAACAAGTCAGAAGCTCTGCCTTTTCCTGTCTCTCACGGAACAGAAGAAGTTAACGAAGAGTTACGATTAAAATATCGCTTTTTAGATTTACGTCGTCCGAAGATGCAAGATCGTCTTAAGCGTCGCGACCAATTCAATGTTAAAATTCGTGAATTCATGCACGCTCAGGAATTCACCGAAGTCACAACACCAATTTTAACTTCTTCTAGTCCAGAAGGTGCTCGAGATTATTTGGTGCCATCACGATTACACCCAGGTCAATTTTATGCGTTACCACAAGCTCCTCAACAATTTAAACAGTTGTTGATGGTTGGTGGTCTTTCCCGCTACTTCCAAATCGCACCATGTTTTAGAGATGAAGACCCACGTGCAGATCGTCACCCAGGAGAGTTCTATCAATTGGATGTTGAAATGTCTTTCGTAGAAAATGGTGAAGAAGTGCGAACTACAATAGAGCCTTTGATTAAATCTTTAGTTGCCGACTTTGCTGGTAAAGAATTAGTCTCTACAGATGTGCTTCGTCTAAGCTATGCCGATGCCATGGAAAAATATGGCAGTGACAAACCCGACTTACGTTTTGGAATGGAGATGACCGACCTCACACTAGAATTGACCAACACAGAATTTACAGTCTTTGCTAATGCGATTAAGAACAAAGGAGCTGTTAAAGCTTTGGTTGGCACTGGTGGTGCAACTATTAGCCGTAGTCAGATCGATGAACTTACCGAGCAAGCCAAGCGCGATGGTGCTGGTGGTTTAGCGTACATTCAAATGGCAGAAGATGGACCAAAATCCCCTATTCTAAAATTCCTTTCTTCCGAAGAACAATCTCAGATCATTGCCAAAACTGGTGCCAAAACTGGTGACATTATTTTCTTTGGTGCAGACGACCGCGGTATTGTAAACAAAGTTCTCGGTAACCTCCGATCAACTCTTGGTGATTGGTTTAATCTTAAAGACCCAAATAAAGTTGCTTTAGTCTGGATCATTGATTTTCCTTTGTATGAATATGATGCCAAAGAAAAGAAAGTTGATTTTTCTCACAATCCTTTTTCGATGCCTGTGGGTGGCTTAACTGCTTTCGACAACACTGACCCTCTAGATATTAAGGCCGACCAATACGACATGGTCGCCAACGGCTACGAAATTTGTAGTGGTGCGATTCGCAACTTCAACCCAGAAGTAATGTACAAAGCTTTTGGTATTGTTGGTATTAGCCAAGAAGATGTGAACAGTAAATTTGGCGCTATGATCAATGCCTTTAAGTTTGGTGCTCCTCCTCACGGTGGCTGTGCTTTTGGTCTTGATCGCCTATTTATGATTTTAGAAAACGAACCTAATATTCGCGAAGTGATGGCATTCCCAAAGAATGGTTCTGCAATCGACTTGTTAATGAACGCTCCATCTGGTGTGGACGAAAAGCAACTCAAAGATCTTCATATCAAAATTGATTTACCAAAGAAATAAACATGGGACGAGAATCATTTTCTTCGTTTGAAGAAGAAGCACAAAATTTTAAGTTTCCAGAGAACACTGAACAATCACGCCCGGTTGAAAGTACTAATGAAACTTCTGAACCTCTTAACTCCTATAAAGATAAATTTAAAGGTGAGTTATTAGCTGACAAAGCATCTCAATTCCCAGAGAGCGCATCTGTTGAGGAATTAGAAAGCCCGATATTCTGGATTATTGACCAGCTGAAAGATAAATTAAAGGATGGTCACTTTCAAGTATTAATAGGAGACGATGCCTCTGGAAGAATTCCCTCATTGATTTTTAAGAAAGTTATTGACCATATTTACGAAAAAAATGGCCACCAAAAACCTGAATTAAAATTTTTCTCTGGTACAAAAGGTAATATAAAAGCAGATCTCAAGGAAAGTAATACCAAAGCCATAACTGAGTTCGCTACAAAACAAGGACTTGCTGGGAAAAATGCCCTTCTTATCACTGATTATATTCAGTCTGGTGCAGGAATGGTCAGCTTAACCAGAGGTTTGGAAAATGCTGGGATAAATCTAGAGGTCGCTACGATGGCTTTAAATGAAGAGAGTAAGTCAATTGCAAAAAATGTACCATATCCAATCCATGATGGAGAAAACATAGTAGCCCCATTAGTCTACGGCCGGTACGATCTTGGTGGGGTGCGAAAAGATAAGGTAAATAGAGATTCGATTCATGCAAAACGATTCCGTGATACAGCTCCAGGTTTTTCTGATCAAGAGGATATTAATATGGCAAGACGCGACGCCGATATTGTCGCAGCAAAAATTATTAAGTGGTACGATTCTCTTGAGCCGGAAAACAAATAATGACCCAAATAAAAGTTAAACAATTTGAAGGACCGCTCGATCTATTACTTTCGCTAATAGAAGAACAGAAACTCGACATTACCCAAATTGCTCTGGCCGAAGTGACAGAGCAGTTTTTAAGTTA
>CAYQJW010000064.1:0-2970 GCA_964418025.1 uncultured Candidatus Saccharibacteria bacterium
TGAGTGCGGAGAAGCGAGTTGCCATCGCGGCGGCTCGGGTGACTGGAACGAATCCAGTCGTAGTCGGTAACTTTTGCACGCGGTGCAAATGTTGCGGACGCAACCAGCCGATCAAGGGGTTTGCCCCGGATCCGGCTCGGAAGCTCAGTGGGGTGGTGTGTGCACACTGTGCACAGCTGCGGACTCCGCGCTTGAGCCGTAACTCAGGCAAACAGAGAGATGTAACTCTGCAAAAAATTTAGGTTTAAGTATTGTACCTTGAAACATAAACAATACATTCTTTTTTGAAAAGAGAAGTTCACTTGTCTTTTCAAAATTGAAAGTTTAGATACAAATCTTGCGGAGGTCTATGATTAAAATAATATTTCTCGGCGCTAGCGCCGGCGGAGCTGTTGGTTAGCTCAGATCTAAGTTAAGTATGTTTTTATATGGCAGTTTAATTATCTGTATCCGGGAAGGATCCAGATAATTATACTGTGTATATCTGCGTTCATGTGTTGTCGACATTTTTGCATACTATTAGGCCTATAGTATGAGTCGATGGAGTACAACATATAAAAACATATTGTCGCTTTATCGCTCGATTAACTTCGAGCATCTTTTTTAGAACAGAATCTAGATTGTGTTTTAGAAAAGGGTTTAGTAAATTTTACTCTTACAATTTGGCGTCACCAGCCATAATCGGTGAGAAAAACGGAGGACCATGGAAGGATTCATCAATTACATATTGAGTTTAGGCGGTCATGTTGCAGTAAACAATTTGGATATAACAGCTGTTATTCCAAATAAGTTTTCTCAACCTGAGTTGTTTAAAATCGCAAGTGAAATTGAGTTGTATAACTTCGATGCAGATTGTAAATTTTCTGTCTCTTATAATGAAGACCTTTCGAACAATGAAGAAATTGTTCTGACTGGCTCCATTCATAAATGATAGGAAACCTTTTGCATATGCGAACCTGACACGTTCGCATCTCCTTTTCAATTAACTTACGAAATTTAATTGAGACGGGGATGACAGGAATTCGACAGAAGACTAGCTTGGTTATGAAAGTAGGGTAAAACGTCTTTGATTTGAACCTGCGTGCAGTCGCAAGACTGTTGAATCTAATTGAGATTTTTCGTTCTGGATCCGGGTTCGAATCCCGGCATCTCCACCATTTCTTTAGGAGGAAATATGAAAATTTTTAGTTACTTGTTTTGGGCGGTCTTTGTACCGTTTTGGTTTGTTGCAGTGGTTGTGCCGTTTTTTTCTGTTATGTTTGGGTTTGATTCAGTGATGAAGTACAACACTGATCGCACGTGGACATTGTATGGCATCTGGGTAATGGACTCAGTTATTGCAGACCGGTACTACATCTTTATGGTAGTTACTGCATTTGTGATGGCGATTCTGTTTAGGATGGAATGGGTCTTCAGTTCCAAACTAAATAAAAAGGAGCGATTAAATCGTCAATAATCGCATGGGCTCAACAGCGCCTAGAAACAGAAGCTGTTTTTTATTTGTATAAAAGTGGTCATTCTGGTAAAAAATGCGTTATACTTATAAGGTAATTAAATAAATGAATATGGCAAGATATCGTTATGAATCAGAGCACTCCGAAGGTGCAATCGGCGACACTTTTTTAAATACACTCACTAAGAAGGTAAAAGACACATTTGGTCTAAACCGAGTTCAATTGGAGGATTTCGAAGGGTTTTACCCTGAGAATAAACTAGCTGCAGATGCGGAGTATGTCAATGTAAGAAAAAAAGGTTTTGCCAACTACGGGCCCGAGTTTTCTGCTCAAGAAATTGCTCGAATGGAAAAGGCTAAAAAGATGTCTGATCTAATGGAGGCAATAATTATTGATCCAAAAGTCATTCGGTCTTGGTATGGTCAGCCAAAAGCCGACGGCACTAAATCTTTAGAAGTTAATTCTATGGGTACTTCTGAGTTGGATGACTATGCGAATGGAGTGGATGTGGTTTGGGAATTAAAGCAAGAGCAAGAAGGTGTTACTCACTTAGCCTTGGGGGTGGATGTAACTTATTCATCTAGTTTTGAAGATAAGCTTCAGTTTATTAAAGGTGATATACAAGCCGGTACCTTAGCTAATGTGGAATATTTTTTACCACGTTGGGGTGATATCCAAGGTAAAATTTTACAAATCCCTCGTGCAGTAGTGGGTGTAGATGCTACTCGACTAAGTCAGCTGGCTGTATACTGGGCTCGTTTAGATGAACGGATGGACGACATGGCTAATGATCCTTCACAACTTATTATACTAGAAGAAATCATGATGCAGTTGCCTGTCTATGAAAGTTATGCAAATCAGATTGGTCAAGTTGCAGTAGCCGAAAAGATATCTACCAGTTTAAAGCGATTCGAGCGACTATATAATATGTCTAAAGCGAAGTTGAATATTCCAAAGGATATAATTATGGAAGACAAGGTTTTGCAGACACTTCAGGAGTATCTTAGAAATTTCCAAGATCTTCCAGTAAAACACAGTACTGGAAAGTTGAGAGAAGATATAAATCGAAAGCATGGCGTAAAGTAGAAATAAAAAAGCTCCGCAGAAAAAAGCGGAGCTAGTTTGTAACTAAAGCAGTTTAAAAAAATTCCAATGACTCATGGTCAAGTAAAGCTAACTTATTTTTATACTCAGGGCTAACCCTTGCGTATACCGATTGATCGATTGGATCAATATCCACTTGGGATATCGGTACTCGTAAAGGTTCTTGGTTAGCTCTGGTAAATAAGAAATTTATTCCCGGTACTACACAGATCTCTATTGGTATTTCGAATGATGCGGTTTTTTGTTCATCACCAACACGCATGGATAAAAAGATTCTTTTTATTGCTTTGGACATAATTCCCCCTGATATCTATTTGTATGAATACGAAAGACCATTCTACCCTTTTTGACAAAATAAGTCAACCCCTGCTATAATCCTATTAACTAAATATCCCAAGACAGTTGGTGGCCA
>CAYQJW010000065.1:0-2947 GCA_964418025.1 uncultured Candidatus Saccharibacteria bacterium
TATTTAGCTTGCACACATTTAGCAAACTGATATAATTGATTAGAAAGGAACTTATGCGTAAAAACGATCTTAAAAGAGTACTGGGTTGGTTGGGGTTCATGTTGCAATGCCCAGTGTGCAGTACTAAATATCAAATTTCAAATATCAAGGTTTTGGATAGTCAACAAGAAGAAGAATTTCCGGAAGCACACCTGTTGATTCATTCTGATTGCAGTAAATGCAAAAGTTCAGTGATGTTTAATATCGACATTAATGGTCCAGATATCTTCACTGTAATCGCCAAGACTGACCTAACTAAAAAGGACACATCCAGATTCAATGATATGCCCGCACTGGTAGCTAATGACCTCATTGCCATTCATCAGACTATTCAGGGCTTTGACGGAGATTTCAAAAAAGCCTTTAAAATAAAGTAAAAAGGACCCGTAATTCACCCTTTATGGACATAGAATTGCGGGTTTTTTGTTTTTGTTCTTTTTTGCCTATATGGCCTTGCCAAAATTAAAGAAACCCTATATAATTGTTAGGTATTTATCTAAATTATTTTGGCTTTTATGGAAAAATTTCAATTAAAAACTGTTGCTCGAGAAAAGACTCACCGTGATTCTAAGACAGAATACCGCGCTGGTTTAATTCCTGCAGAGATGTATGGCAATAAAGTACCTAATGTTCACTTGGCTGTAGACGCTATTGAGTTCGAAAAAGTCTTACGTAAAGCTGGTGAAAGTACTGTTATCGAGTTAATCATGCCTGACGGCACAACAACAAATGTTTTAATTCATGATGTTCAACATCATTACTTAAATTCTCAACCAATTCACATTGATTTCTTTGCTGTTAACATGAAGCAAAAGTTACAAGCTACTGTTCAAATTGAATTCGTTGGTGAATCCGAAGCTGTTAAAGTTTTGGGTGGTACTCTTGTTAAAATGCTAAACGAAGTAGATGTTGAATGTTTACCACAAGACTTACCTTCACATTTCGAAATCGACATTGCTTTGTTAAAGACTTTCGATGACATGATTACTGTTAAGGATATTCCTGTAGGTAGTAATGTAGAAATTTTGGCAGATGCCGAAGAGGCTATTGCTAAAGTTCAAGCTCCTCGTAATGTAGAAGAAGAATTAGCTCCTATCGAAGACGTTGCTTCTGCCGAAGCCGCAGCTGTTGCTGCTGCTGTTGGTCCAGAACCAGAAACAGCAGGTGATGATAAAGCTGAATCAGACAAAAAAGAATAATTCAATTTTCAAATTAAAAACCATCCTTAACGGGATGGTTTTTTGATTAAATTCTTAATCAAATAAAATAACAAGGAACAAAGGATAATCATTTCGAGAGCGTTCCTACCAACTTCTAATTCAGGATTAGCCCATTGGCCACTGCGATTATATGTATTGAGTCCAATCAAAATTTGGATCATGCTAAATATCAACACTCCAAGTATTATGGCTTTAACTAGCATCCATATCGAGTGTTTGTTGTGTCTGAAGATGTAGAACATGCTAAAGACGATAGCAGATAATATTGAAATCATATTCTGGTTCGAAACAAAACCCATTCCAATTAATATACCTGCTAAAGATAGTTCAAAGATTGGTAGAGACCAGTTTTCTGGTTGTTCATATGATACGACTTCGATGATTCCTTTGTCTCTCATTTGTTCCTCCTACGAAAGTTTAGCTAAAATTTATCTAGCTTTGTAAAATAGCATAGCGCCATAATCCCTGCAAGTCCTTGTGAAAGGTGATTGATGCTTGGGGTACATAGCTTTTGAGTAAATCTTCTAGAGATGGTTTGGTTTTTGGATCAAGCTCGAAAATAACCAAGGAAGGCAGGTTCTGGCGGGTCTTTAACTGCTCTAAAAGTTTTTCGTAGAGAATAAAATTATCCGTACCATCAGTTAATGCAGAGATTGGTTCGTGTTTAAGATTGGCATGAAATTTATTATAATCAGTCACAGGCACATAAGGCAGGTTAGCGATTATTAAATCATAGTTGTCAGGGAGTTTTTCTAATAAGTCGCTGTATACAAAATTAACATGCACTTTATGAGTTCTGGCATTAGTTTTGGCAACTTCTAAGGCTTTTCTAGAAATGTCTGAAGCGGTGATTTTTACCAGTGTAGGATTAGTGTGCTTAGCAATGCTGATAGCCAAGCATCCCGAGCCTGTGCCAATATCTAGAACGTTTAATTTTTGTTCCGGAGTCTTATTGATAAACTCCAAAGCTTTTTCCACTAACCATTCACTTTCTGGGCGGGGGATTAGAGTGCTAGAATCTACTTTAAATTTTAGGTTGTAAAAGTATTTGTAGCCTAAAATATACGCTGCTGGTTGGCCCTTGTTGAGTTGTTTGATCATGGCTTCCAATAACGAAATTTGACCTTGGTTAACAAGCCGATTAGGGTCTAAAAATAGATCTTCTTTCGAGCATTTTAAAAGATGAGACAAGAATAATTCTGTCTCATCTGTAGCTTGGTATTTTTTTAAAACTTCTTTGATGGTCATGAAAATGATTAGCTATTCTTAAGAGCTTCTTTCCGCATTTCTAGATCTGCTTTTTGGATAGCAGTAATGATTGGTTCTAGTTGACCTTCCATGATCAAGTTAATTTGGTTAAAGTTTTGGTTAATGCGATGGTCTGTAACGCGGTCTTGAGGAAAGTTGTATGTGCGAATCTTTTCACTGCGGTCACCGGTTCCAATTTGGCTGCGGCGAGCATCGGTAATTTTCTTTTCTTCGATCTCTCGGTAATAACTAGATACTCTAGTGCGAATAACGGCTAAAGCTTTTTCTTTATTCTGGGCTTGGCTTCGTTCGTCCTGGCAAGTTGCCACAATTCCAGTTGGAATATGAACGATGCGAATAGCGCTATATGTTGTGTTGACGCTTTGTCCGCCAGCCCCAGAACTAGTAGTAGCTTCAATTTTTAGATCTTTAGCATCAAT
>CAYQJW010000066.1:0-2912 GCA_964418025.1 uncultured Candidatus Saccharibacteria bacterium
TTTGCATAAGTTTTTAATTCATCGTCTGTGCATGACTCTAAATCTAATCCGGTATGTTCTTTAAACAAAGCCATGTAATCAACTTTTTCCCAGTCACCACTCCAGTCACAGGTAACTCCGTCAGAAATAATTTGTAAAGTACCAAAAGTTTCTTGCAATACATGTTGATACATTTCTTGTAAGAATTTTTGAAGTTTTTCAAAATCACCATAAGCCCAATAGAATTCCATTTGAGTATAGTCTTGCAAATGAGTAGTGGAGATACCTTCGTTACGGAAGATGCGACCAATTTCGAAAACTTTTTCGTAACCAGCAACAAGCATTTTCTTCAAAGGGAGTTCAAGTGAGATACGAAGATAAAAATCACGGTCAAGTGCATTGTGATGTGTAACAAAAGGTTCTGCTTCGGCACCACCAGCAATTGATTCTAAAATTGGCATTTCCAATTCTAAGAATCCACGTTCGACAAGGAAGGCGCGCATACTGCTCCAGAACTTATTTTTCTTTGTAAATAAATCTTTGGTTTCTGGATTAAGAAGAATATCTAAATAGCGTTGACGAAGTTTAGTTTCGATGTCAGCAATTCCAAAATGATCACTTGGAACAGGACGCAAAGATTTTGCCAACATTTTATATTCATAAGCTTGAACAGTTTTTTCTCCAGTCTTGGTAATAAATAACTTTCCAGTGGCTTGGATAAAATCACCGAGGTCATAATTGTCCAAAAAGAAACCAAAACGATCATCACCGATGTCATCTGCTTTTAATAAGACTTGGATACGACCGCCGCCAGCTTGGCCTGAGCCGTCATCAATATGAGTAAAAATAAGTTTACCCATACCACGCATACTACGAATACGACCAACAATAGTTACTTGTTGATGTTGGCTTTCTAAAGTTTCAAAGTTTTCTAAAACTTCTTGATTAGTGTGAGTGCGATCTGTACTTGATGGATATGGATCCTGACCAGCAGCCTTTAAATTCTCAAGTTTTTGCTTGCGGTGATTTATGATGTCTTCTAGTCTTTCGCTCATGTTGGTTGATTTATTGAATATTTACGCTTAAATTAGTCCCTAAATTATAGCAAAACTAAGCCAAATTACATATATTGACATTTTAGTAAAAAAATGGTATAATCCCTACAAATCTACCTAAGGAGTGATTAATATATTATGTGCGAAAAATGCAGCGAACAGCGCAAGGAACGTCGGTTCTGCACTAGCTGTGGTGGTCCGAATGCCAATTACGTTCAAGCTGAAGGAGAAGATCTCCTTCTGGAGAAATATCATACAGTTGGTGAATGCGGAACAGGCCATCCGGTCTTGAGGGAAGTAAATGCCCTCTCACCAAATGACCCAACAAATCCGCGTTTCTGTCCGCAATGCGGCGAATCGCTTTCTACAGCCCAGTCGGCTGTTGGTTAACAAAATAGGAGAAAGATATGAAATATTTTTACGCCTCAATATTGGTTGTAGTAGCAGTTGGAATTTTTGTATTCACAGTGTTTGAAAAACCCAAGGCCAACACAGAAACAACCGCGGCAGAAAAGAGCCCGGCGACGGACGAATTCGTTCAAGATTATCTTGCTAACAACTTTTCCAAACCAATGGTGTGGAAAATTCTGAAGCGGGACAGGTGGAGTGTTATTATGAACGACAGTAAGGACAACCAGGGTCGCTTAGGCTACGCACCTGCTCAAATCGAAGTAGACAGGGTTAGGTATATTATAGAAAACCCTGATGGCAAACGCTTGGAATACAATCCCTGCTCGGGTCTTCAAGACAAATATATCGAGGGTGAGAAAATCACCATCGAGCCAATTGGGACTATTGGTAGCTACCAACCGGAATGCAATTTGAGGACATACCTCGAACATTAGTTAGCCTAGCAAACAAAGCGGAACGCTTATAAACGTTCCGCTCTTTTTTTAACTAAAAAACCGCTTCTGTAATTCAGAAGCGGTCTTTATTTTGCTTAAATAAATCTGTAGTTTAGCTGATTGATGCGATTTCGTATTCCTTATCCCCTGCTGGAGTAGAAACAGAAATCTTATCGCCTACTTTTTTTCCTAATAGAGCTTTGCCGACAGTAGATTCATTAGAAATTTTTCCTGCACCTGGATTAGCTTCATTACTTCCAACGATCGAATAAGTTCTTTCTGCACCTTCAACTTTGACAACAACAGTAGAACCAATGCTTACATTATTTGTTTGTGTAGAGTGAGTGATAATTTCGGCATTCTTGATCATGTCTTCAATTTCTTGAATACGACCTTCGATAAAACTTTGCTCCTCGCGAGCTTGTGCGTAATCTGCATTTTCGGAAAGATCACCATGAGCAGCTGCTTCGCGAATACGCTCGATAACATCCTTACGCTTTTCAGTAACCAATACTTTCAATTCATCATTCAATTTTACAAGACCCTCTTGAGTCAATAGATATTTTTTAGACATAGAAATTTTAAAACTTCCTTGCAAGACACAAATTTGTGCCTAGAAGAAAGTATGAATAATAGGCTTAACTTCGCTTAGTTTACATTTTTTACAAAACAATGTCAACTACAGCTATACACAGCTAAATCAATTTTGGCTTAATTCCGCCACCTTTATAACATTTTCTAATAATTTAGCAACTGTTAAAGGTCCAACACCACCTGGAACAGGTGTAATATACTTAGCTTTACCTTGGCAACTTTCGAAGTCCACATCGCCAGTGATAACTGTCTCAATAGTATTTTCATCCTTACTAACTGCCTCAGATGTTCCAGCGTCAATAATAATTACTCCGTCTTTAACTTGATTGCCTGTAATAAAATTAGACTTCCCAACTCCAGAGATGATTACATCGGCACTTGATAATAACTCTGCAGAATTTTGAGTCTGGCTATGAACAACTTCAACATTATAACCTCG
>CAYQJW010000067.1:0-2897 GCA_964418025.1 uncultured Candidatus Saccharibacteria bacterium
TGGAAAGAAAAAGAAAAGTAATCTTACAAGGGTTTGCAAATTTGCAACCCTTTTTTATTTTACCAAAATAAAAAAACCGACGAAATGTCGGTTTGAGAAGTGCAAAACAGAAATACATGACTATGATTGTGACAACAATTATGTCTGCCACTACAGCGTTTTTTGCAGACGAAATAATGTTTCGTTCTGTGATTCTTGTCATGCAATTGACAGTGGGTACTAAGTTGGAATTCGCTGCGATTGTTAGTGGTCTTGTTGGGTGTTTCCACATGTAATTTTTGCGACGCTTTTTATTCCAAGCTGAGTTTAAGTTTCTTTCGTGGTACTTTGGGTCATGTGTCTTCTTCATCAATCTCCTCCTAGTTTATATTTTCCAGAATTCCTCTCGATGGTATTTCGTTACTTAACTTAGAGCTTAGAGCCTCTGCTTCTAGAATCTTTTTGGCTTCAGCTTGTCTAATTAAAAACTTTGCTCTCTTATCAAGTAAATAGTTTCTCCTTAAGTCTATTATCTTGGCAATGTATAAATCGATATGATATTTAGAAGCAATGATGATGCTTTTAGCCAACCAGGCTATTCCGAATATGCACAACGTTAATATGGCATATCTAAATATGGTTAGGTTAAGGTTTAATGCATTAAGGCACGCCACGATTGTTAAATGAACAATACCTACTGCAAAGTAAATTGTAGATTTAAGAATTCCCATGGTGATCGCAGTTACCTCAAAACCTTTTGTCTTAGGTGTTTCACCTCCCATCTGAAAGATGATTTTATCAACTAACAAATGACTCCAGTAGCCAATCAGTATTCCAACTGCTGTCAATAATAAGCTTTCCATTTTGTCCTCCCTAAACAAATTTTGATTACCTCGTAGTATAAAACACTTTGACCACTTGGTCAAGATGTGGCAAAATTACATTATGTTAAAAACTTCCGAACAAGTGATCGAGGTTTCTCAATTACAAAAAACTTACCCATTGCCAAAACAAGAACGTAAAGATGGGACAACAACCTTTGATGCCGTGAAAGGTATTTCTTTTGATGTTTCAGAAGGGGAAATTTTTGGAATCCTTGGTCCTAATGGTGCCGGAAAAACTACTACTTTAGAAATCATTGAAGGATTAAAGCAACAAAGCTCCGGTACTGTAAAAGTTTTAGGGCTAGATAACATTCAGGATAGCCTAGCAATAAAAAGACAAATCGGTGTTCAGCTACAATCCAGCGAATACCTTCACTTAATGACTCTCTCTGAGTTACTGAAATTATTTGCTGGTTTGTACGAAAAAGAAGCAGACGTAGATACCCTGCTAGGATTTGTAAATTTGGAAAGTAAGAAAAACTCTTTAGTGAAAGATTTATCTGGAGGTCAGAAGCAAAGATTTACCTTAGCATCTGCATTAGTTAATCAACCTAAAATATTGTTTTTGGACGAACCAACAACAGGCCTCGATCCTCGGGCTCGTCGCGATGTTTGGGAACTCATTAAAAAAATTAGAGAATCTGGGATCACTATTATCCTGACTACTCATTATATGGAAGAAGCGGAGTATTTATGTGACCGTGTAGCGATTATGGACTCTGGGAAAATTTTAGTGATTAATCATCCTAATAAATTAATCGAAGACTTATCTCATACTACCCAAGTCAGTTTTTTGACTGAACAGGAAATTGATGAAGAAGTTTGGAAAAAAATTCCCAGCATAGAAAAAGTTTACAGTAGTTATCCTAAAGTTGTTTTGGAGATTAAAAGTCTTGATGTTATAGGGGATGTAGTTAGATTGCTTAAAGACCAGCACATTCCTTTTAGTAGTTTTACAGTCCGTACCGCTAGTTTAGAAGATGTTTATTTAGACTTAACTGGTAAAGTTTTTGAAATATAATTATGGCAACTTCAATTTTTAGTTCATCTTTGTTTCAGTTATTTTTAATGAACTTACGACTCATTTATCGTAATGGTTCTGGATTATTTTTTACATTGGTAATGCCTGTAATTATTTATGTTGCATTATCTATTTTACCAATTGGTTCTTTGGTTGGAGCTCAGGTGAGTTATTCTCAATTTGTTCTTCCCGGTATAATTGCTATGACAATTATGCAAGGAGGAATTTATACATTAGCTTATTGGATGATTGATTTAAAATCTCGTAATGTTATTAAGCGCTTCTTGGTCACTCCTCTAAAACCAGGGGAATTAATCGCCACTGTGCTATTTAGTAGAACCTTGGTTGCCTTGGCTCAAGTTTTATTCTTAAGCGTAATTGGTTGGGTATTTTTCGGAGCTACTGTCGGTGGAAGTTTATGGTTTGCTTTGGGATTTGCAGCATTAGGCGCGCCAATATTTTTGTTAATTGGTTTATTGATTTCTACTTTTGCCGATTCTTACGAAGCCGCCGCACCGGTTACTGCTGCAATCGGTATGCCGTTAATATTCTTAGGAAACATCTTTTATCCTATAGAAGTTTTGCCTAAAATCTTTCAAACGATTGCTAAACTTTTACCAACTACTTATTTAGCTGATGGTATTAGAAGTGTTTACTTAAATACCGGGACTTGGGGTGACTGGGGTTACAACGCTGCAATTTTAACCATTTGGTTAATCATTATGATTTTGTTAGCCACTAGATTCTTTAAGTTGAAAGAGTAAAAGCGGTTGACATAGGACTCATATTATTATATGATTTGAGACTTGTTACAATTTGATCAAAGGAGGTTATTATGAACTGGAAATCGGTTTGGTCTTTTTCTAAATATTGCTTTTGGTTAATCTGGGGGGCGATAGCAATTGTCTATCTACTTGGATACTTAGAAGCTTGGACATTGTTACTAACAGAAGGAGCTCTTCTCTTGTTGGGCGTTTATACAATCGCCGTTTGTACAGGGATGGAGTGGGAGT
>CAYQJW010000068.1:0-2795 GCA_964418025.1 uncultured Candidatus Saccharibacteria bacterium
ATAAGACACTTATCTGCAAAACCAATTTCTTCACAACTTGGTAAATCGGCGGCATTAAAAATTGGTGGTTGAATAGTTTTAATTTGAACTAATTCTGGATTGATAAAATTTAACAAGATAAAACTACCTAGCATGATGCCCATGCCAGTAAAAGCAGCGTACAAAGTTTGCTTGGCCTTGGTCTTAGAGGCTTCCCCTCCAGTTATATAAATATAGCCTGCGTAGATAATAAAAAACACAACAACGATTGCTCCAGCAGAGATACCAAAACGATACAACCTGTCGACACAATCAAATAAATCAGTACCAGTACCAGTTGGTGTACATAAATAATCTTGGATACTTCTATCTACTCCAGCATTATAAACAGGGAGTTCGGTCGGAGCATCTTTTGTAACATCAATTGCATCTGGGATTAAAGGTTTTGTGTTTGGAGTAGTGGCGGCTGGTTCATTTACGCCAGGGATCGGTAATTGCAAAGGCCCACCGATTGGATTAGGCTGGGCTTGTACCTGAGTCGGAGTCAAAAAAACAAACAGTTGCATCAAAACCACAACACTTAAAAATGCAACATGAATTTTTTGCGACCAATTTTTCATTTTTATTTCTAAAATCTATTTACCCAAGAAGGTCATTGGATTGTAAGTAAACCCTGATGGAACAGAATATGAACCATAAACATTAGAGTATTTACCGGAAGTTACAGTATAACCATCGCAATCAAAAATACTGAAGTGTAAATGATAACCTCTTTCTGGACCATATAACAAGCGAGTAGTGTTACCAGTATTACCTTCGTAACCAATCAAATCTCCTTTTTCTACAGCGGTGCCTTTTTTAACTTTAACTGAACGCATGTGAGCATAGAGGCTAACAATACAACGCTTACCAGACTTAGTTTCGATATTATGTTTAACTGTGCACCAGTTTCCGTAAGCAGCTTCTCCAGTATCACAATTTGCCACAGTTCCGTCTGCAGCAGAGTAAATTGGTTTACCCGCTGGAGCTGCGATATCGATACCATTATGAGAATTATAACCAAGTGATCTGAATCCTGTATTACCATACCCTTGGGTTAACACACCATCCATTGGCCAAGCCAAAACACCTTTACTAACAGAAATAGACTTCTTACCGCCCTTAGATTGAGCAGCTGAGTCGAGATCGCTAAGTTCTTCTAAAATTTTATATTCTTCATTTTTTGTTTGACCCAATAAATTCTGATAGTTTTTTTCTGCTCCTTTAGTTTGGGCTAACAATTGCTCTTTGGCTCCACGCTGGGTTTCTAAAGTATCTTGACTGATGTTCAATTGTTCTTTGAGAGATTGAAGTTTTTCTAAAGATTTTTTAAGATCTTCCTGTTGAGTTTCTAATTTCTGTTTAATTTCTTTGATACGAGTAACTAAAGAATAAACTTGATCTTGAACACTTCGAACATATTGAACCTGATCTAGAAAACTAGAAAAGTCATCAGTACCTAATCCGATTTGTAAAAATGAACTATTATCTAACTTAGCTAATTGAACAATTAACTGTGATAAAATAGTTTTGTTTTCTTCGATTTCTTCTTGGCGGCGTTGAATTTGTATTTCGAGTTCATTAATCTGTAAAGTCGTGTCTTCTGTTTGAGTATTATTAGCTTCGATTTGTAACTCTAAAGACTTTATCTGATTATCATAGATAGAAATTTCGTTATTTAAACTTGCAGCCTGACTTCTGGTTTGGCTAATTTGGGTCTGGTAATTATTGATCTGATTCTTGAGCTGATCTAACTTTAATTGAAGACGGTCTCGTTCATTTGCACTAAAAACTTTTGGCACAGACGGTGCAACAAAAACAGCCGCGACAGAAATCGCAACAGTTAAAATAGCCATACCGACTAAAACCAATTTCTTGTTGGTTTTTGTTATTTTTGTTTCAAAATTAGAGTTACTCATTAGTCTAATTATACCATAAAATAAAAGACTTTTGCCCAATTTGGCGAAAGTCTTTCAAGTTATTTACGATAATAAATTTATTGCCTTATTTAAGCGTTTTATAACAGCGTCCTTGCCGCCGTTTAAGCTCAAACAGCTAGCTACCTCGAATGGACTCGGGCTCTTTGCCAGCCCAGTTAAAGCCACTCGCATCGGCCAGAGCACATTTCCAGTGTCGTAGCCTTGTTCCTGAATCCATGCTTTAACTTTCTCTTCCAAAACTGAGGTCGAAGCAAGGTCTGAATCTGGTAGAGTTGAAAGAAATTCGACTAGACCAGAAAGTTTTTGAACAGCATCAGCTTTGTCAGCTTTTTTCCAAACCAACATTTCTGGAGAGGAATCTTCAGAATCAAACTTTGGTGCATCGACAAAATAAAAATCTGTATTCTCTGTAATTTGCGAAAGGGTTTTGAGCCGTTCTTTCTCGATATTAATCATGGCTAGTAAAAACTCTGATGGGAAACTAGATAACTCTATCCCCTGCTCTGCCAAAAATGGTTTTAGCCAAGGCTCTACTAATTGTAATAGTTCTGGGTTAGATTTTTCTTTAATGTAACTTGCGTTCATCCAGTCTAGTTTATTCACATCAAAGACTGCACCCGCCTTGTTAACCTTAGCAAGGTCAAAGGCCTCGATAAGTCCATCCATAGAAAAAATTTCTTGTTCAGTTTTAGGATTCCAACCTAGTAATGCCACAAAGTTAACCAACGCTTCTGGTAAGTAACCTTTTTGCAAAAAATCTTCGACAGAAACATCACCTTGACGTTTGGATAACTTAGTTTTGTCAGGGTTTAAGATTAACGGCAAATGTGCAAAAGC
>CAYQJW010000069.1:0-2784 GCA_964418025.1 uncultured Candidatus Saccharibacteria bacterium
CTTGGCTAAAGTAGGTTCCAACACATCAAGCGAATTAAGCTTGGTGGCTTCTCTTAGCTTTCCAAACAAAAATGTCACCCAAGGGCTAGACATCAACTCTTCAACGCGAGCTTTATCATCCCGCCAGATTGGCTCTGGATATTTCACCAGTATTTCCAATTTTGCGGTTAACTTTGACCCCATTAAATCCCTCGCCCCATTTAACTGAGTCTCGAGTTGTTTAATTTGATCATCATTAACTGCACGTAACTCCTCTAGAACCGTATAGCGATTCAAGACTTTACCCAAATACAACGGCGCGTCATAAATGGTTAGGATATACAGCTGAGGATCGTAAGTCTCCGGCTCCAGAAATAAATTAGCTTCCGAGACAATTCGATCTGTTTCCGCGAACTCCTGAACCAAGTCGATCTTATAACCGAGATCGGCTAATTCACTGAGTTTGGATTTGAAGGTCTGGATATTCGCTTCAACAACTTCCTTAATTGAAGGTAATCTTTTCTCGGCGGTGATATAGTCATCCAAGATTTTTCTGATGATTATTTCTGAATCACCCACGGTAAGATCACCAACCAAGGCATAGTCCTTAATTGCAATTTCAGGATGAGTCTTGCCAAGTTCACAAAGATTATCCAAAAGTTGCAAGGACTGCTTAATCGAAGACCACCCAATAGCTTTTAACTCTGTGATCTTATCCAAAACTCTTTGGCATTTAACAACCTCTCTTGCTTTGGAAACTCGGGATTCAAGTATGGCGTCTAAACCATTAATGGATGCAGCTCTCACATGAATCTTACCGTTAAGCTCTGAAGACAGCTTCATAAACTTTCGGTAATCAACAATGTCGTACATCCAAGACAGTGCTGTGAAAAACCCAATCATCCCTGAGAACGCAAGGAATCCTAGCGAGCTCTCAGGTTGTCCCGTGCTCAGGACGTAAACTATAACAGCCAAACACACTAGAATCAGAGGCACCTTAAACAGGCTTTTGAGAATTAGTTTGAATTTCATATTTCCTCCCGAAAATTTTATAATAACTCTGTACTATATAACAAAAACAACGCTTAGTCAAGCGTTGTTTTATAAAGAAATTTTAGGTTTAAACCTTACGGCCTTTGTAGAAACTACAGTTTGGACAAGGCAAATGAGGCATTGTCGGATTGCCACAGTTAGAGCATTTTGCTAAATTAGAGGCTTTAATAGCGTGATGACTACGTCGTTGATCACGACCACTGCGGGTTTTATGCTTTTTTGGAACTCCCATAATATATTATTTAAAAGTTATAATTAGTTGCTGTATTCGCTTAGCGAAACAGCCAATGGGATAATTATATATAAAAAAGCTGTCTTCGTCAAGACAGCTAAATCGCTAAACTGGCATCTTTTTGGGAGCACAACCGGCCACTCGCCTTTTGCCTTCCGCCACAGCCCAAGCCTTTGTACCATTAGGAGCACTGCTAAAGCCATTAAATGGGCGTGATTTGCTTTTCGAGGCTGGCACCGAAACAGCGGGCACATCAGGAACTCCAACAACTACTTCTTCCACTTTAGGAATTGAATCGGCATGCAATTCCTTGAGAGATTTAAGAATCTTATTTCGCAGTAACTGAGGAAAGGTTTTAACTAATAGCACCAAGCGATGCAACAAGTCTGTGCGAAGCTGGCCTTGAGGTTCATATTCATCTCTTCCGTCATAACAAGCTACGGAACAAGGCTTCGACGCACTATCTTCAAGATACCACTTAACCTCAGCTTTAATAGCCGGATCAGAATAGTTCACAAACAACACAGCCTTTAATGTAACTTTGACTAATAGATTATCAACCCAGTTCAAAGTTACCTCAACTGCACTGCAAGGAACGATATATATTTCATCTTCAAACTTCATACCTGTTTCTCTTTTCAGATATATATCTTCTCCACTTGGACGATATTTATTAATATTCCCCGAAGCAGACAATAACACCCAACCGCTCATTGCACTTGGATGCAACTTTACTCCACTCATAATTTAGCCTCCTATGAACTTTCTTAGCCCTGTAGTATAAAGGTTATCCCTTTAAATTGCAAGACTGGACAAGATATAAAAAAACCAGCACAAAGTTGTGCTGGCCTTTTGCAAAGCACCGTCTATTTCCACACAAATGGTACTAAGCAAATTGGTCTACTGCTTTATTTCTTCGGCAGTATAATTCGACATACACTCACCTCCTACAAAGACAACCTTTACTGCTGGCTCCAAAAGAACCTTAAGTAATTGATGAACTTTTTCGGCATCTTGGGGACCCCACTTTCTGGAAGCATCTCCAATGAAAACCAAGCTGGTTATGTAAGTGCTATTCCTTGTTCTGACTGATGGATACAACTCCATTTCGCTAGGTTGAACAATGTTCAGCAATTTTGTAGCCAACACGTAATCTTGAGGGCTAATAAAGCTGGATTGATCAGCGCTATAAGTTCCATCAGCTTTTAAAGCCTGTAACTTATTGTCCCGGTAGACAATAGCTTGAACCACCACGGGATACTGATAAATTTGAACTGTAAAATGGTCGTTACCAACATTACAACGTGGCGTCACCAAAGCTTCTTTTAAGTTCGGCACTGGGAGTGAAGCTGATACTGCCCGCGCTGGAGTCTTAGAACGAGAAACTTTGGAAGTTTTCTTGACCCTTTTAGAACCCTTTTTAACGCTTGAGCTTTTTACAGCTGGACGTTTTACAGCCGGACGTTTTTGAGCAGATACGTCTTGAGGCAAGAATATGCCTGTGACTAAAATTGCAATCA
>CAYQJW010000070.1:0-2707 GCA_964418025.1 uncultured Candidatus Saccharibacteria bacterium
TTTGCCCAAGAGCGATTAACTCATCATTAGGCATCAATTCTGGTTCATTTGGATTAAGATTATTGCGTTGCAGTTCTAAATAAAAATTTTCTACTCCAAAGATAGATAAATATTGTTGTAACGCTTCTGCTCCAGCATCTTCCGAAATCTTTAAGGCTCTAGCAATTTGCCCTCTAGGACAGCCTGATAAGGCGATTAGACCTTCCGAAAACTGTTCCATTACAGCCAAATCAATGCGGGGTTTATAATAAAACCCCTGAGTGTGGCCAATGGTGGCTAATTGCATCAGATTTTGGTAACCCTTATAGTTTTTAGCTAATAAGGTGAGGTGATGATAGTCGGCGTCTAGCTTGCCTTCCTTCATAATCATTCCTCTGGGTGCGATGTAGGCCTCTAGACCAATGATTGGGTTAATCTCTTCGGCTCGACAGGCATTATAAAATTCTATGGCTCCATACATTGAACCATGGTCGGTTATGGCCATGCTGGTCATTTGGTGCTTTTTGGCAGCCTTAACAAGGTCTGTAATTTTGGACAAACCATCTAAGAGCGAAAAATGGGAATGGCAATGGAGGTGGGTGAACTCAACCATGAATAATAGAGATAAATAGAGTCTAATTTATAAAAATTTGCTATACTGAATTTATCATAACATATAGTAACGTGCTCATATGTCTCAACTTCAAGAAAATTTTAAAGTACAATACAGTGGTTTTGTTTTAGCCATTCAAGATGGAATTTTTAAATTCCGACAGTGGTTCGCAGGTTTACCAAAATGGGAACGTACTGCTTTTATCACACTTCTGTTTTTGTTGATTCCAGGTTTGGTCGCAGTCCGTTATGGAGGCGAATTATTTTTTACTAAATCATATAATCGAGCAGCGATTGCAGCTCACCCTGCTTTTAATATTTCCGAGTCACTTAAGGTGGGTAGTGCAAAGATTGTCAAAAATTCAAACAATAGTATTACGGCTTATGCGGAGGTGGCGAATCCAAACCTTGACCTCGCTCTCGAATCACTAGACTATACTTTCCGTTTTCTAAATTCTAGCAAAGAAGAAGTAACCACAACATCAGGCAAAACATTCCTGTTGCCAAACCAAAAAAAGTGGATCGTAGTTTCCAAAGTTCAATCTTCAGAAGATATCACTCAAGCTACAATCGAAATTCCAAAAGAATTGGATTGGCAAAAGCGTCTCGATTTACCAGATGTAGAATTAAAAATGTCTGAGCCTTATGTTTACGAAGAAGTTAATCCATTAGCTACAGTGGCAGAAGGTGCAGTTGTGAATAGTAGTCCTTTCGATCTAAATCAGGTCTCGTTATTATTAGTACTGTACGGAAAAAACAATCGCGTCTTAGCTGTGACAACCAGAGAAGAATATAATGTTAAAGCTTTTGAACGCCGAGCGTATAAATTGCAATGGCCAGGAATTTATAAGAACGATATTGTAAGAGTTGATTTACAAGCATACACTAATACTCTAGAACCAGAAAATATTAGCGCTAGCTCTAAAGGTAGATAGCAGGAAGTTATTGTCCTAGTATGAATTGGCTGATTCAAAAATTAAAATTTTATGACATACCGCTGCTTGCTGTCAGCGGTTTGTTGCTTGTGGTGGGATTGTCCATTCAATACGCAATTTCCTTAGGGGAAGGGGATTTAACCATATTTTATAGACAACTAGTTTTTTCCATAGGTGGTGTGGTGGTCTTCGTGCTTTTGGCTAATTATAATTATCAATTACTAGCTAAAAATAACCGAGTAATATACCCAATATTGATCTTCGCACTTATATATTTACTTTTATTTGGTGATCCAATTCGTGGCAGTGCTCGTTGGATCGATTTGGGTTTCTTTCAGTTACAGCCTGCGGAATTAGCTAAAGTGATTATTGGTTTAGGTTTAGCTAGATGGTTGTATCTCCGTCGTGGAGAAATTAATTCTTGGAAAAATATTTCCATAACATTTGCCTATGCAGCCATCCCAGCTGTTCTCATCGCTTTAGAGCCAGACCTTGGTTCATCTTTAATAGTGATGGCTGTTTGGTTTGGAATCATTTTATTGAGTCCGATAAGACGAACCTATATTATTATTTTTTTAATAGCTGGTCTGTTGTTCTCTGGATTGTCTTGGCAATTCTTTTTACGAGATTACCAAAAACAACGTGTCGAAGTTTTTCTCAACCCAGATAAAGATCCTCAAGGTAAAGGTTACAATGTAAGACAAGCAACGATTGCAGTTGGGAGTGGGCAGTGGTTTGGTAGAGGATTAGGGCAAGGAGTGCAAAGCGGGTTAAAGTTTTTACCAGAAAAACATACCGACTTCGTGTTTGCTGCAGCTAGTGAAGAAATTGGATGGATTGGCTCATCAGCAATATTATTTTTGTTTTATTTATTGATGCGGCGAATTATTGCTGTGATGCAAAAAGCTCGCGATGATTTAGCAATGTACATTGCCGGTGGAATTTTATTTTTGTTTGCTTCGCAAATAATTATTAATATCGGAATGAACATTGGATTGCTTCCTGTTACTGGAATTCCATTACCGATGATAACTTATGGTGGAAGTTCTATGTTAGTGACTGCAATCGCGTTAGGAATTGTGCAAAACATTTCTAAGCAATCAAAAGTATTACGTTTTTAAAGAATTATTTAGCTTGCACACATTTAGCAAACTGATATAATTGATTAGAAAGGAACTTAT
>CAYQJW010000071.1:0-2685 GCA_964418025.1 uncultured Candidatus Saccharibacteria bacterium
CAGACCTTCTCCTTACCATGGAGATGCTCTACCAACTGAGCTACAACGGCATATAGGTAACTCAGTTAGTTTACTCTTTTTTATGAATATTTTCAAGAGGAACAGACACCTTTGCCTTAGACTCTAACTCAAAAAGAAAATCTTTATACTTCTGACTAGACGAATCTAATTCTAAGGCTTTTTGCATTGAACCAACACCCAATGCATACTTTTTTAACCCTTGTTGGGCTAATGCCAAGTTATAAAATCTACTAGGGTTAGTTGGGTCCAATGACACCGCTTTTTGGTAAGCTTGTTCAGCCTTTTTATAATTCTGTAAAAACAAGGCTGCTAAACCTAAGCGAACCCAATAAGTAGTTTCTGTTGGGGCGTGACTCACTAAATATTCGTAAACATTTAGTGCGTCGTCCATTTTCTTTTGCTCTAAATAATACTGACCGAGCAAATCGTAATATGAATCGTCTTTAGGGTTACGCTTAATTAAATTAATATAATATTTTTCGTCTTTAATCAAAGCTTCATTAGTATCAGCTTTTATCTTAGAGAAGACTTTTTGAAAATTATAACTAATTTTAGGAGCCTGTTTTAAACCTTTAGCTTCGAGCAAAAACTGCCAGACTTTATGACTAACTAATTTAAGTATGACCTTAGTTTTAGAGTAAGCCTTAACCGGCAACCCCTTAGCGAACAATATTGAATTAGGGGTGGTATTACTAGCTATAGAGTCTGAGCTTGCCTTCTCTGTACGGTCAACTGCTTCTGGGAGACGTCTAAGAACCATAAAAATCACTCCGACAATCGAGACTATAAAAGTTATGTTCATGATGGTGTTATATGGCACTGCTAGTTCTGATTAATTACTAATATTATAGCCCAAAAGTTCTGTTCCGCAAAAAAACCTCGAAGCCAATTGGCGTTGAGGTTTTTAAGTAATTTAGTTACCCAACATATATCGAGTAAACCGACGAACTTGAATATTTTCACCCATTTTACCAGTGGCTTCACCTAGAAGATCACCAATAGTTTTATCCCCGTCTTTTACAAACGGTTGGTTTAGTAGACAAGCTTCTTCGTAATATTTTGCAATTTTGCCCTCAAGCATTTTTGCAATTACGTCATCAGGTTTTCCTGCAAACTGTTCTTTGTAGATTTCCTTTTCTTTTTCGATAACTTCCATAGGAACATCTTCGCTAGAAATATATAGTGGGTTACTTGCTGCAATATGCAAAGCAATTTCTTTAACAAGAGCCTTAAAATCATCAGTGCGAGCTACGAAGTCGGTTTCGCAATTGACTTCAACCAACACACCGATACGACCACCTGCATGAATATAGCTTTCTACAATTCCTTCGTTGGCGGTACGATCAGATTTTTTAGCTTGCTTCGCTAAACCTTTTTTTCGTAAAATTTCTACGGCTTTATCTAGGTCGCCACCAGCTTCATTTAAAGCTTCTTTGACGTCCATGATTCCAGCACCTGTTTGTTCACGTAATTGTTTGATTGTATTTGCGTCTGACATTTTTGTAATTATAGTTAATTCATTTATTATACAGCTTCAGCTGCTGGAGCTGGCTCTACAGCTGGCGCTGTAGCAGATGGCGCAACTACTTCTGCAGACTTGTTAGTCTTTACAGCTGTTGCAATAAATTCTGTGATCAAAGCTACTGCACTGCTTGCATCATCATTTGCAGGGATTGGATACTCAACCAAACTTGGATCGGTGTTAGTATCTGTGATAGCAATGATAGGAACTTTCATCTTGCGAGATTCGGTTAAGGCAATATCATCATGATGAATATCAGTGATAAATACAGCTTGAGGAATTCGCTTCATGTTCTTGATACCTTCGAATAACTTTGTAAGTTTTTCGATCTCACGTTCGATTAACAAACGTTCTTTCTTTGTATACTTTTGTTCGAAGTCTGGAGAATCTTTACGTTGTTGCAACTTCTCTAATTTACGAACTGTCTTTTGGATAGTACGGAAGTTAGTAAATGTTCCACCTAACCAACGTAAGTTTACGTATGGCATACCACAGCTCTCGGCTTGTTGCTTAACAATTTCGCGAGACTGACGTTTAGTTCCAATAAATAGAACTGTACCACCAGCTTTTGCAATTTCGGCAACAAAGGTAGTTGCTTTTTGCAAATTGGCTCGAGTTTTTTCCAAATCAATGATGTGGATGTTGTTACGTGCCGCAAAAATATACGGCTTCATCTTTGGGTTCCAACGAGATGTCTTATGCCCAAAATGTGCCCCGCTTTTAAGCAGGTCTAATAGACTAATGTCTTTCATATTGTTGATCCTTTTTCTTCTACTTTGCGGGTCGATAATCGGCCAGATGGCCCGAAACGACAGGACTTATACAAAGTATGTTTGATTAATTACTTGGAAAGTATACCAACTCTTGACGAAAAGCGCAAGTCTTAGTATACTTAGTGAAGTTCTAATTAATATCTACGTATTAAGCGTAGTCACAAAGAGAATATATCTATGAAAGACTCAATCCACCCACAGTACAACACAGCTGTAAAAGTCACTTGTTCTTGCGGAAATTCCTTCACTACCGGCTCTACAGTCGAGAAGATCGATACCGAAATCTGCAGTAACTGTCACCCTTTTTATACTGGTAAGCAAAAGATCTTAGACACTACTGGAAACGTTGATCGCTTCAAAAAGCGTGTC
>CAYQJW010000072.1:0-2603 GCA_964418025.1 uncultured Candidatus Saccharibacteria bacterium
TATTATGCTTTTGATTGGGATGACAACTTAATGTATATGCCAACACAAATTTATTTATTAGATGATGATGGAGAAGAAGTTGGTATGGGAACTGAGGATTTTGCTGAGTACAGAACTGAAATTGGAGTAAAACCATTTGACTATAATGGTTTTAAAATTGTTCGTGCTCGATCTGTGGCAATGGGTGGTAAGACTGGCATAGAACAAATTCATCAAATTATTTTGAAGGATGAATTTTTACCTTTAGTTGAAACAAAAGGTTTAGTAGAGATTAAAGAAGGTGTGACAGAGTTATCCATTACAGAGTTTTTAAAATTTTCACCTATCCAAAAAATAAAACCTTTAAAAATAGTTTTTGATCCAGCTAATGCAATGGGGATTGTTGATTTTGACGCTTTACTACCCAAACTTGAGAATCTAGAAGTTGTAAAAATGAATTACGAACTGGACGGAAGCTTTCCCAATCATGAAGCAGACCCTTCTAAGTCAGAAAACAGAGTCGATATTTGTAATAAAGTTATTGAGACTAATGCAGATTTAGGAATTACAACTGATGGCGATGATGATCGAATATTTATAATAGATGAAAAGGGTGAGACTGTTCCATCTTCAATTTTGTATACAATCATGGCTCACATCGAACACGAAGAATATCCAGGCGAGACTTTGGCTTACGAAATTCGTTTAGGAAATCTAATTGCAGAAGAATTTCCTGATGTAAAATTGGTTCAAACTCCAGTAGGTCACTCTTTGATTAAAGGTGAAATGTTAAAGCATAATGCTTTGTTTGGTGGGGAAATTAGCGGTCACTATTTCTTCCGGTTTCCTTGGGGGACCTACGAGGCACCAATGTTGCTTGTAGCTAAGTTTCTTAACTGGTTATCAAAACAGGACAAGCCTCTTTCAGAAATTATTGCTCCACTAAAACGGTATGTTTCCTCTGGAGAAATCAACACTAAAATCGCTACCAGAGTTGAGGTTGATAAGATTATTGCTACTGTTCGAGAAATGTATAAAGATGGTGATGAAGTTACCATTGATGGTATAAAAGTTTCTTACACTGATTACTGGTTCAGTGTTCGAGCTTCCAATACCGAACCACTTATTCGTTTAATTGTAGAAGCGAAAGATAAGGAAGTCATGGAAGCTAAGAGAGATGAACTTATGAAAATAATAAGTTCTTAAAAATTACTGAGTCGTTAATAACACCACTTTTTTAGGTGGTGTTTTTTTAAATCATATTTAGTATATCGTGAGGTACGATTGACATTTTGTTAAATTGCTGGTAATCTAATAAGAATTTTGTAATCCTGCAAAGTTCAAAATCCAAAATACAAAGCAACTCTTACAAAAGAGTTTAAGGAGGTATTTATGAAGGTTAGGATTACGTCTTTAGGTCTGCCGGTAAGTGTACCAGGATTGACCCCTAAGGCATTGAATGCTTTAACTTTACTTTCCAAAACAGTCCGCCATATCATAACAGATTTCGATGATACTTTGGTGGATGGCGGAATTGGCACCGAACATAACAAAATGTCTCAAGATGAGTTTATAGAAATTAATTCTAAAAAGATTCTTGAGTTCAGAAAAGTTTGTGATCGCTTAACTACTCACAATATTAACTTTGGAATCTGCACAGGCAGAAGTGGTTCATTCATTATTCCCTGGATGAATGCATTGTTCTCTCCAGGGGTTTGTGATGTAATAATCGGTGAAGGTGGTGCAACAATCCATCGGTTCATTGATGGAAATTGGGAATTATTTACTCCAAAATGTGTCGATCCTGAATCACTCAAAATTTTCATGTCTAATCGGGATAAGGTTGTTGAGATCGGGACTACATTACTTCATGGCTATTATGAGACGGGAAAATTGATAATCGCGTCTTTTAACCCTCCTATTTTAGCAAATGGACAAGTCATGAAGATTGAGGAGTACTATAGTTTATTTGAAATTGAATTGGATAAAGCAGGTTTGCTTGGAAAAATTGCTTTTAAGCATTCAAACACAGCTGTGGATATTGGCCCTCTTGGGGCGGATAAAGTCGATGCCATGCTTGAGATTACGAATGGTGACCCAACTGCATATGCAGGGGATTCGATGAACGATAAATCAGCAATGTTTCAGTGTTTAATCAATCTTTGCCCAAGCAATATCAGTTCAGATTTCAGGAAAGAATCAAGTCAGGCAATGTGCTGCTTGTTTTCTAGGCTCAAAGTTATGGATGGTGTTATCGATCTATTTAAAACCATACTAAAATTACTAGAGAAAGATTACTAGTTATTTTAAAACCGGACTAAAGCAGTCCGGTTTTTTCTTTTACTTCATGCATGGTTTTTTGTGCCAGCACACGAGCTTTCTCTGCGCCATCAGCTAAGATTTGTGCAATCTTTTGCTTGTCATCTAGTAAAGCTTGCTTCTTATCTCTGAACTCTGCAAAGTAGTCGGCGATAGAGTCAGCAAGTGTTGCTTTAAGTTCACTGTATTTAATACTTCCGTCTTTAATTGCCGAGCGGAACTGGGCGGTAACAACTGCATCACCAAACTGTTCCATTAAGAACATTAAATTTTCTACACCTTCGCTGGTGCTCGCGCTTCCTTCT
>CAYQJW010000073.1:0-2576 GCA_964418025.1 uncultured Candidatus Saccharibacteria bacterium
CTTATCCGTCGTCTTGGCAGTGTTCGTGATGGTGCTTACAGGCAGTGGTGTTTTTGCTTTCTTCCCATCACCCACAAACATCCCTAAAATTACCATGCCAAGAACAATAATCCCGGCTATATACCAACCGAATTGCTTCATATATTATCTCTCCTTAACGTTTTTCCGAAAATAAAGTATGCCATAATTATTAGCTCTTGTCAACCAGTTTTCAACCTTTAATCCACCAGACACAACTCAAAATAATCTGCTACAATGGAAAGACAAACGCTCATGGCTACAGATATCAATCGGCTTCCGCCGCAAAATTTAGAAGCAGAAACTGCCCTTTTGGGTTGTTTAATGTTAGACAAAGACGCCATTATCAATGTTGCTGATAGTATAATCAGTGACGATTTTTATGATCTTCGCCATCGCCTAATCTACGAAGCTGTCTTAACTTTATTCGAAAAAAGCACTTCTATCGACGTACTGACCGTTGCTAACCTAATAGAAGAACGCAACGAAATGGATCGCGTAGGAGGTTCTAGCTACTTAGCGACTTTAGTTAATTCTGTACCATCCTCTGCCCATGCTGCCTATTACGCTAGTATCGTAAAAAAGAAAGGTACACTTCGCCGACTGATTAACTCTGCGTCCGAGATAACTAATATGGCCTTCACTGAAGAAGGTGAAATCGAAGACATCTTAGACGTTGCCGAACAAAAACTTTTTAATATTTCGCAAAGTAATTTAAAGCAAAACTTTGTACCGATTAGCTCTGTACTTCACGAAACTTTTGAACGTATCGACGAACTACATCGTTCAAGTGGTAAACTTCGTGGTCTACCAACTGGATTCATTGAACTCGACAAAAAACTTAGTGGTTTGCAAAAGTCTGACCTTATCATCCTAGCGGCTCGTCCTTCTATGGGTAAAACTTCTATGGCTTTGGATATTTTACGTTACGTAGGTATTCACACTAAAACTCCTGTGGGAGTTTTCTCGCTGGAAATGAGTAAAGACCAATTAGTAGACCGTTTGCTTTCATCGCAAAGCAATGTGGATCTTTGGAAAATACGTACCGGACAATTGGGTGAAGCAGATTTTGAAGCTCTTGGTGATGCCATGGGAGCTCTTAGTGAAGCTCCGATCTTTATTGATGACGCAGCCGGTGGAAACATTATGGAAATTCGTACCAAAGCGCGTCGCCTGCAAAGCGAACATAAACTTGGACTTATTGTTATTGACTACTTACAGCTGATGGCTGGTCGCAGTACCGAAAACCGTGTTCAAGAAGTTTCGGAAATTTCGCGTTCGTTAAAAATTCTAGCACGTGAGCTAAATGTTCCTGTACTGGCTTTGTCTCAGTTATCACGTGGTTTAGAAAACCGTCCAGATAAAGTTCCGCAGTTGTCCGATCTTCGTGAATCAGGATCTATTGAGCAAGATGCCGACGTAGTTATGTTTATTTACCGTGAAGATATGTATAAAGGTAAAGATTCTGGTCGCCCTAACATTGCCGAGATTCATATTAAAAAACATCGTAACGGTCCAACTGGACAAGTCGACTTATTCTTCGATGCAGAACGAGCATCTTTCCGTAATCTTGATAAGAGTTTCGACACCAGCCCAGAGACAGTTATGCAAACTCTTAGTGGCTTAGGAGAAGAAGTATAAATATGTTAAAACTTCCTCCGTCTCTTAGTAGACTTATAAATGAACTATCCAAATTGCCAGGCATTGGGCCAAAAAGCGCCCAGCGCCTAGCTTTTTATTTGTTAAAAAAAGATAATGTCGAAATTATGACATTATCTGAAAGTGTTAAAGATATCCGCAAAGATATTAATTTTTGTGATGAATGTCACAACATGGCCGAACAAAATCCGTGTAGTGTGTGCGCCGACAGTTCTCGCAACCACCAACTGATTTGCGTGGTCGAGGAACCCCTAGATGCCCTCGCCCTAGACCGTACAGGCTCTTTTAAGGGCGTCTTCCACGTGTTAGGCGGAGTATTAAGCCCAATTGATGGAGTAGGTGCAGAACAGCTACAAATAGCATCGTTGATCGACCGTGTAGCCAAACTTAATGTTCAAGAAATTATTGTCGCCACCAACCCAACACTAGAAGGCGAAACTACCGCCATGCACATCGCCAAGCTGCTTAAAGACTCCCCTGTCAAAATTACCCGCATCGCCCGCGGACTACCGATGGGTGGAGACCTTGAATATGCCGATGAAGTTACACTCTCCCGCGCTTTGGAAGGACGTCGAGAATTTTAAAAAGCCCAACTGGGCTTTTTTTAATTTAAAGTTTTCCGGCAACTAATATTAATTGCACAGTTGCACCCGCCCGATTGACGGTTAAGCGAATTGACTGGCCCGGTTTGACCGAACGAAGTAATGTATCAAAATCAGTATCAGCTACAATACTTTTACTATCCCAATCAATAATTACATCACCAACTTTTAATCCTGCAGTGGCTGCAGGTTTATTATTTGCAATACCCATAACTCTTGCTCCGGTCGCCGTTTGCAGAATCTTACTTTCACTCTCTGTTAACATTTGGTACGAGAAACCAAAACTTGGACGAGTAA
>CAYQJW010000074.1:0-1305 GCA_964418025.1 uncultured Candidatus Saccharibacteria bacterium
ACTTTTGGGTAACCACCTATCCATAAAGTAAAATAGCCTTTAATAAAAACCATTAGCCACTTAAAAATATTTCGCTCTGGACCAGATACTCCTAAGATCGCAAAAGGTAAACCAAATTCATTGTTAAAATTCTTTTCACCCTTACGCACAGAAAATGCTGTAGAGACTACAGCATAAATTGCATCGCGCGTGGAGGTCTTCCCGACACTCCCAGTTATGCCAATTATTTTCGGTTTGTGTTTAGCGAGTATCTGACGAGCTAAATTTGCCAACATTCGCTGCACAAAATTTTTCATGTTATTTCTTCTTAATAACGTCGGTGCCTACATAAGGAACTAAAATTTCTGGAACTTTTACACTACCATCTGCCTGTTGGTAATTTTCTAAGATTGGAATCAAAATCCGAGGACTAGCTACAGCGGTATTGTTTAAAGTATAAGCATGTTTGATTGTGCCATCTGCATCACGATAACGAATATTCAATCGACGAGCCTGCCAGTCAGTTAAATTTGAATCACTATGAGTCTCACCGTAACTACCACGTCCAGCCATCCAAGTTTCGATGTCATACATTTTGTATTTACCCGCACCCATATCACCAGTACAAATATTTAAAACGCGGTATGGCAATTTGAGATCTTGAAGAATTTCTTCGGAAATTTCTCGAAGAGCGTCTAACCACTTTTCGGCTTCATTATCATCTGCTTTACAAATAATAACTTGCTCGACCTTCATAAATTCCTTAACGCGGTACAAACCTTTGGTATCCTTACCGTAACTTCCTACTTCACTGCGGTAACAAGGAGAGATGCCACAAACCTGAATCGGTAATTGATGAGCTTCTAAAATTTTGTCTGCATAGTAAGCAATTAACGACGGCTCAGATGTTCCAGCTAAGTATTGCTTTTCTTTTTCGGCACCATTTTCTGTTTCTGCCATTCCTGCAGCATTAGCCACCTGATACACTTCTGCCTTACCAGCTGGAAAATGACCACTTCCAATTAAAGCTCGTTCACGAACCAAAGTCGGAGTTTGCATAATTGTGAAGCCTTTTGCACGAAGTTTGTTAATAGCATAAGCAAATAGTCCGTACTGAATTAATACGGCTTCATTCTTTAAAAAGTAACCACGAAAACCAGAAACCTCTGTACCTCGTTCAAAGTCTACTAAATCTAAATCTGTCGCTAGCGCGATATGGTCTTTTGGATCAAAAGATAACTTGGTTGGCACGCCGGCTACTTTGTCTGTTTCTTTTGGATCAACATGACCAAGCTCAGGAGACCAATAGCTCCATGGTACATTACC
>CAYQJW010000074.1:1405-2557 GCA_964418025.1 uncultured Candidatus Saccharibacteria bacterium
TCTACATTGTCACGAATGAATTTTATGTCTAACATGGAAGTAATTTATAATGATGATTAATTTTGCTTAGATAGAAGGTGCTCAGAAAGTTTAGTTACAGCTTTATGCCTGTGGCTCATGCTATTTTTTTCTTCTGGCAACATCTCGGCATAAGTTTTTTCGTAACCATCTGGTAAAAAAATTGAATCCCATCCAAATCTCACCTCACCGCGTGAACTAACTATTTTACCTTCAACAGCTCCTTCAAAAAATTCAATGCTGTCATTATTTTTTGAATATCCAATTATGGTTTTTGCAGTAGCTTTAGTATTACCAATTTTATTAGTTAAGTCAGTTAAACCATCATGACCTAAAGACTGAAGAAACCATTTTATCAAAGGTCCAGGTAAACCATTTAATCCTTCAAAATAAAGTGAAGTATCTTCGACAATAAACTCACCGTCATGATGCTTCCGCGCCTCTTGCAATTTAGCTTTAATAATTTCGTGAGCATCTATTTCTTGTAGCTCAGGCAAATCTAACTCAAGCTGTTCCACATCTGGAATCATCGCTTGAATCTCTAATAATTTGTTTTTATTTCCTGTGATAAAATACAAAGCCATTATTCTTGCTCTTTAATTTCGTCTTTGGGTTCTTGCTTAGTCTGATCAACTTCTGCCTTCATCGGTGGAAAGATAACAGTCTCACGAACAGACTTGTCTGCTAGAACAGCGAAAAGGCGCTCAGAAAGTCCAAAACCTGCTGCTGGTGGCATTCCATACTCCATGGCTTCCATGTAATCTTCATCGAGCATTTGAGCCTCACTGTCACCTGCTTCGCGAAGCTTCATCTGGTCTTCAAATCTTTGACGCTGGTCGAGTGGATCGTTCAATTCACCAAAGCCTTTACCAAGTTCTGTGCCATAAGCAACAATCTGCAAACGCTGAACAACCTTTGGATTACTTGGATCACGCTTTGCAAGGGGCTCTAGTTCGATTGGTTGGTTCACTAAAAATACAGGTTTGTCTGTTTTAATATTCCCGCGAATCTTTTTAAAGATTAAATCTATTAAACGACCACGTTGCGCAAAGTCTTCGAACTTAATATGATGAACATCTTTTGCATAAGTTTTTAATTCATCGTCTGTGCATGACTCTAAATCTAATCCGGTAT
>CAYQJW010000075.1:0-2553 GCA_964418025.1 uncultured Candidatus Saccharibacteria bacterium
GTTAAAGAATTTGGAACTGGTTTTTTGCAAGAGCAATTAGCAGCAGAGACTGATGACGTCCGAACACCACGTGCACCTATCGTAGCTGTCATGGGTCACGTTGACCACGGTAAAACTACTTTACTAGATGCAATTCGAGAGACTGATGTTGTCGCAGGTGAAAGCGGTGGTATCACTCAACACATTGGTGCCTACAAAGTTAAAAAAGACGGCAAACTTTTAACTTTTTTGGATACACCTGGTCACGAAGCCTTCGTAGAAATGCGTGCTCGCGGTGCTAATGTTACTGACATAATTATTTTAGTAGTTGCCGCTGATGATAGTGTTCGCCCACAAACTATCGAAGTAATCAATCGTGCTAAATTTACCAACACACCAATCATTGTTGCTATTAACAAAATTGATAAGGAAGGTGCAAACATTCCGAAAGTAAAACAAGAATTAGCCGAACATGGTATCCTCACCGAAGACTGGGGTGGAAAAACTATTGCTGTAGAAATTTCTGCTAAGCAAAAAATGGGGATCGATAAATTATTAGAAATGGTTTTGCTTCAAGCCGAAGTAGAGAACTACACCGCTAATCCAAAAGGTCAGTTACTAGGAACTGTAATTGAATCTCACATCTCACAAGGACAAGGACCAGTTGCTACTATAATTATCCAAAATGGAACCCTTCATATTGGTGACATTATGGTCGCTGGTATTGGATATGGCAAAGTGAAGTCTATGGAAGATGAACATGGTAAAAAGCTAAAAACAGCTGGACCATCTACACCTGTAGTAGTATCAGGTTTTTCTGATCTTCCCGAAGCAGGAGATATCCTTCAAACCAACGAAACCTTAGACCAAGCTCGGGATATTGGTGTCACTGCACAAAAACTTAAACACAGCCGTCGCTTAACTGTTCGTTCTAAATTACAACTTGATTCAGATAGCAAAGCCCTTAATTTAATTTTGAAAGCTGATGTGGCTGGTAGTCTTGAAGCTATCAAGCAGTCATTCAGTAAACTTAAAAATGATGAAGTTCAGATAAATGTTCTAAGTGAGGGTATTGGTGAAGTAAATGAAAATGATGTCTTGCTAGCAGAAAGTTCTAAAGCCAACGTTATTGCATTCCGAACCAAAACTAATCCGAAGGCAATTAATTTAGCAAAGCAAAAGAAAGTTAACATCGACAGCTATGATGTTATTTATGAACTATTAGAAAATGTCACCAGTGCGGTAGTAGAAATGTTTACTCCAGAAATGGAAAAGAAGGTCTTTGGTCGTGCTAAGGTCTTAGCTATCTTCCGTACCGAAAAAGCTTTGATGATCATTGGTGGTGAAGTTCTAGATGGAGAAATCCGTAAGAACAAAATGCTGGCCATTGTAAAGAAAGACGAAGAAGGGGAATACCATGAATTAGCTCGTGGCGAAATTGTAGAACTACAACAGAACAAGATTGATACTAAAGAAATTCCTCGTGGTCGCGAATTTGGCATGAAGATTAAAACTAATTTCAAACTTCAAGTTGGAGATATTATCGAAAGCTTTGAAGAAAGCCTGAAACAAAAGAGTCTTTAAATTTATCTATTAGAGAAAGAAAGGGGTGTTGTTCTTTCGACCTACACGTCTACGCCGCCTTCATTCGCTTCCGCGAATGGGCGGCTGTGACCTGATGGTCTCTCGAACAACACCCCTTTCTTTTCAATAATCTCAATTAAAGACTGATTCTGTTTATAGGCAATATTATTTTCATCACTACTTGATATAATGTAAATAACTTGATATAGTGAGACTTAAATTCTAAATTTATGAAATCTAAAAAATCACATAGCAGTGCGAAGCGGGAACCAAAAAACCCTAATAGACTTCCGAAACTTAACTCCTTACTTCAACAACTCATTGGCGAAGCTATTTTACCTTATGTAAAAATTCAGAATGGATTAACCACTGTTAGCCAAGTAGAAGTTAGTGGCGATTCTCGTTGGGCTAAGGTTTGGGTTTCTATAGTAGGTGGGGATGATGATGAAATTTTTAAAGTCCTCAATGATAATATTTACGACATCCAAGGCGTAATCAATAATAAACTTGGAATGAAGATGACACCTCGAATTCAATTCTTTCTGGACACTTCACCGCGATACGCTCAGCACATCAATGAGCTCCTCAAAAAAGTTAACGAAGATGAAGTTTAATATTAGACATTACTACAGAATATGATTGCAGATTTTACCAAAGCAAAAGAATTAATTGAATCTTCAAACAAGATTTTATTTACAACCCACGAAAGAACCGATGGCGACGACCTTGGTTCTGTATTAGCTTTGGCAGAAGCAGCCCGCAATCTAGGGAAGCAAGTAAGCATTGTAACCACAGGAGGAGTACCGAGCCGTCTACTATACCTACCAATGGCAGATGATGTAAACGAAGATCTTCTTTCCGAAGATTTTGATTTATTAATCGTCTCTGGTTGTTCTTCTTTGTCGAGAATCAATAATGCTAAAATTGAAAGTTTGCAAGTTCCAATTATCAACTTCGATCATCACCCAGATAATAAAAATTATGCAGATG
>CAYQJW010000076.1:0-2403 GCA_964418025.1 uncultured Candidatus Saccharibacteria bacterium
AGATTTTTTGGTGATGAATTAGAAGAGATGCAACGCCGTCACATGATCAGTGGTGAAGTTTTAGAAGAGATGGATTATGTAAAAATCTTCCCAGCAAAACATTTTGTAACCACCGAGCAAAAAATTCATATTGCGATGGACAAAATTAGAGCCGAACTATTAGACAGGCTCAAAGAATTACGAAGCCAAGGAAAAATATTAGAAGCTGCTCGTTTAGAGCAACGCACCAATTTTGATTTGGAGATGCTTACCAACACAGGCTTCGTCCCTGGTATAGAAAATTACTCACGGCAGTTGGACGGGCGTAATGCAGGAGACCCTCCTGCAACCTTAATTGATTATTTTCCAGATGACTTTTCTCTATTTATAGATGAGTCCCACCAAACCATCCCCCAAATTGGTGGGATGTATAATGGTGACCGTGCCAGAAAAACTAATTTAGTAGATTATGGTTTTCGCTTACCAAGCGCCATGGATAATCGCCCCTTGCAATTTACTGAGTTTGAAGGAAAAGTTAATCAAGTTGTTTACGTTTCTGCCACACCAGGCCCATATGAATTGAATAAAAGTTTAATAGAAAACGAATTTATAACTTCTGGTAGTAGTAAATCTAAGGCCAAGAAAAAATTACCAACACCAGATGAGTTAAAAAAGATTACCATAGTTGAACAAATCAACCGTCCAACAGGACTTATTGATCCAACTATCGAAATTCAACCAATTAAAAATCAAGTTGATCATCTTTTAGAACAGATTCGACACCGCGTAAAAGACGGTCAGCGTGTTATTGTTACAACCCTCTCAAAAAGAATGGCGGAAGAATTAACAGAGTATATTAAAGAAGCTGGGATTAAAGCTCAATATTTACATAGTGAAGTCGACACCTTTGACCGCCTAGAAATTCTTCGCGATCTAAGACTAGGAATTTTTGATGTAATAGTCGGAATTAACTTACTTCGAGAAGGATTAGACTTACCAGAAGTATCTTTGGTCGCAATTCTAGATGCGGATAAAGAAGGGTTCTTAAGAAGCGAAACTGCCTTTATGCAAATCATGGGAAGAGCTGCACGGCATTTAAATGGTCATGTTATTATGTATGCTGATCGAATCACCCGTTCCATGAAAGCAGCTATAGATGAAACTGTTCGGCGTAGAAAAATTCAGGAAAGTTATAATACCAAACATGGCATAACCCCAGAGAGTATTCAAAAAGCTATTACAGATTCTCGATTAGTAGGAAGTCACGAAGTTGTCGCGCCAATCAATCCTAACGAACTTGACCCGACAAAACTGAGCATGGATGAAATCAAGTTATATATAGAGGAGCTAACAGACCAAATGGATCTGGCATCAAGGAATTTGGAATTCGAACACGCCGCTAGAATACGGGACCAGATTACCGAGATCAAACAAATTCAAAAAATGCGTAAGAAAAAATAAAATGACTCAATAAACCTTTGCTAATTCCAGAGGTTTTTTTGATTCCACTTTGAGAAAAACTTAAAGTCATCTTTATCACAGTATTGCTATGATAAATCCTATTCAAAGCACTCTAAATATTTTAGGAATGTGGCCGAGTAGAATTTACAATTTCAAGGAGATAAAAATGAAGAGCTTATCAATATTCGCAAAGATTACTATATACTTTGTAACTTTTTTCGGTGTTTTAGTTATTACTAAAACCACATCAGCCCAAAATTATCGAACTGATGGTGGAGCAATAGTTTTAGAGGATAGTTTATTATCCCCGACCCGCAAACAAATTGTATTTGTGGTTACTAAAAATATCCCACAATCAGCAAGGGTAGAAATGCAGACCATATCTACTGAGGGTCGGGTAAATAAGTTTACTCCCCTACTATTTCCTAATGGACTTAGGCAAGGTCAAATTATTCCCATGTGGAACAATGAGTTAAATTCATTTCATACCACACCATGGTTAAGATTCGACGTGACTATTTTTACAGATAACGATATATATTATTGTTCAGAATATACCCCAGTTGGTTTTGCTGAGCAGTATAAAGAACCACTAATTACTAGCATTAGCGAAACTGGAGGGTACGGCACCGATTACGTAATAACTGTTAGGGGTATTTTCGATACCACAGAACCAAGTATAATTTTACTTAACACTAATATAGTAGTGTCACCAAAAGTGGTAACCCAAACCCCTCCTGGGATAATAAAATTTACAATGAAGAGTAACTCCACTGCGGAATTTCCACCTGGTAAATATTTACTAACACTTTGTCAAAGTGGTCATTGCGATACATTGGTTGGTAGACATAGGTGACCAAACCCAGATTTCGGCGGAGCGACAATACTCCGCCCTTGTTTTTTTTATGGCTTTTCTATATAATACAGAAGCTTTACATATTTCCCTGTCTTCCGTGTCCACTT
>CAYQJW010000077.1:0-2370 GCA_964418025.1 uncultured Candidatus Saccharibacteria bacterium
GCTTCCTGATATGCAACACCAACATTAAATACTTTTTGTTCGCCCCATTGCGGGCCAATAATTTGTAGACCAACAGGCATTTCTGTCGCGCCGCCATCACTTGGTTTTGCAAATCCACAAGGAATAGATAATCCTGGTGTTCCAGCCAAACTTCCTGGAATGTTCAACTGATCTGCAATATAACCAAATAACGGATCACTAGCTGCTTTACCCAAAGGTAATGCAACATTTGGAGAGCTAGGTGCAACTAACACATCAACCTGCTTAAACACTTCTTCGAATTCATTCAAAATTAAACGACGTACACGTTGAGCTTTTTTATAATACGCATCGTAGTAACCTGCCGACAAAACATAAGTACCGGTCATGATTCTACGCTTAGCTTCGTCACCAAAACCTTCAGCTCGAGTTTTGGAATATACTTCAAACAAATCTTTGCCTTCCTGAGTAGAGTGACCATAACGAATACCGTCGTAGCGTGCTAGGTTCGAAGAAACTTCACTTGGACACACAATGGCGTAAACCAAAGAGCCATACTTTGTGTTTGGCAAACTCACATCAACAATTTCTGCACCAAGCCCGCGCAACACTTCTACAGCTTCCATAACTCGAGCCCGCACCCCATCTTCCATGCCGTCTACAAAATATTCTTTGGGCACACCGATCTTCATCCCTTTAATATCGCTGTTGAGTGAACTACTATAAGCTGGAACTTCGACAGGTCCGGTAGTAGAATCTTTTTCATCCTGACCACTAAGTACTTCGGCAATCATAGCTAAATCTTTTACACTACCAGCCATCGCACCCATGCTATCCAAACTCGAAGCCATCGCTGCTACACCATAACGAGAAACACGACCATAGGTTGGTTTCCATCCAGACACACCAGTTAGACTTGCCGGTTGGCGGATACTACCGCCAGTTTCTGTTGCTAAAGCCCAAGGACTTAACCCTGCCGCCACACTTGCCGCACTACCACTACTGGAACCCCCAGGCATACGAGAAGTATCCCAAGGATTACGAGTCGCACCATAAAAGCTAGTTTCACCACTTGAACCATGAGCGAACTGATCCATATTAGTTTTACCAATCATGACAGCATGTTGTTCTTTAAGCTTCGCGATTACGGTTGCGTCATATGGAGGAATATAGTTATCTAAAATTTTTGAAGCCGCGGTTGTGCGAATGCCTTTTGTTAAAAACAAATCTTTGGCTGCAAAAGGAATACCACACAAAGGTGGATTAGAGCCTTCGCTGGCAATGTACTCATCTGCCTCTTGAGCCTGACGCAAAGCTTCGTCTTCGTCTACTGTTATAAAAGCGTTTAACTTTGATTGATCACCAACTGGAGACTGTTCATTTATTCGTGCCAAAAAATATTTCGTCAGTTCGACCGACGAAACTTCTTTGTTGTCTAATTTTTGCCTTAACTCAGTAAGTGATAATTCTTCAAATTTCATAAAATATTTTCCAGCCTATAGTATCGATTTAACTTTATAATATTTATCTTTGCTTTGCGGTGCGTTAGACAGAATGTTTTCTTGGTAATCAACCAGCTCAGCCTTGTCTTGCCGTTCAACATTTTCTAAACCTGTCACACTGGCTACGATATCCAAGCCTTCAGTATCGACATTTTTAAGCTCTTCGACATAATCCAAAACAGACGAAAGATCTTTTTGGAACTTCGCGACTTCTGCGTCAGTTAATTCAATTCGGGCCATTTCGGCTACTTTTTTTACTTCATCTTCTGTTAACATGAATTAATTATAATGAAACTTTGGCAAAAAGAAAAGCATCGCTTTGCCATAGATTTGCCTGTTTGATTTTGATATAATAGAGGAAATCATTAATCTATTAATTTATGTGGATTTTCATAGGCATTATCGCCATTGTTGTAGTGGCAATCATCTTTGTATACAACGGATTAATTCGATCTAAAAATCGAGTTGACGAAGCTTGGAGCGACATTGAAGTTCAATTAAAACGTCGCTATGACCTTATTCCTAACTTGGTAAACACTGTAAAAGGTTTTGCTGCTCAGGAATCTGGTGTTTTAGAACGTGTTACCGAAGCTCGTACTCGTGCTATGGGTGCACAAACTCCAGAAGAAAGTGCAAAAGACGAAAACATGCTTTCTGGAACATTAAAAAGTTTGTTTGCTGTTTCCGAAAATTATCCAGATTTAAAGAGCAATGCAAACTTTATGCAATTGCAAACTGACCTTACCGACACAGAGAACAAGATTCAAGCATCTCGACGCTTCTACAATGGTAACGTTCGTGACTTCAATACTAAAGTTGAAGTATTCCCTACAAACTTATTCGCTTCTATGCTTGGCTTTAGCAAGCGTGCCTTCTTCGACATTGATGA
>CAYQJW010000078.1:0-2320 GCA_964418025.1 uncultured Candidatus Saccharibacteria bacterium
AAACCTTCACGGCGCATAGTTTCGATTAATACAGCTAAGTGAAGTTCACCACGACCAGAGACTAAGAAGCTGTCACCAGTTGCTTCTTCTACGCGAAGAGCTACGTTGGTTTCGAGTTCTCTAAATAGACGATCACGAATTTGGCGGGAAGTCAGTAAGTTACCTTCACGTCCAGCAAATGGGGAAGTGTTCACACCAAAAGTCATCTTGATAGTAGGTTGTTCGATTTCTACTGGAGGAATTTGGCGAGGGCTAGCAGGGTTAGTAATAGTGTCACCAATCTGAACTTTGTCGAAACCACCAATAGCAACAATGTCACCAGCTGTAGCTTCTTCAACTTCAACAGTATTTAAACCCTCGTACATTAATAGAGAGGAAGCTTTACCGGTACTCTTTGTACCATCACGAGCAATAAGAACTAAGTTTTCTGCGCGCTTTACGCTACCAGAAGAAATTTTTCCAATACCGATTTTACCTTTGTAGTTATCGTAGCGAAGAGCCAAGATTAGCATTGCAAAAGGTTCATCACTGACAGTAGGGGCTTCGATATTTTTGATAATAGCTTCGAATACTGGAGTGATGTCTGCAGGAGCGTCGGTTTGAATTTTTTGTAATGTTTCTTGCGCGTCTAATCCTGCAATTCCTTTCATACCACTTGCGTAGATGATAGGGAAGTCAAGTTGTTTTTCTGTAGCGCCAAGAGAAACGAAAAGATCGAAAGTTTTGTTAACAACTTCATCAATCTGCGCTTCTGGTTTATCAATTTTATTAATAACCACAATTGCTTGGTGGCCAAGTTCCAAAGCTTTCTTTAAAACGAATTTAGTCTGAGGCATTGGACCTTCTTTTGCATCTACTAATAGAAGAACACCATCAGCCATCTTTAAAGTACGTTCTACTTCACCACCGAAGTCCGCGTGACCAGGTGTGTCGACAATATTGATTTTGATGCCGTTATATACAAGTGAAGCATTCTTGGCAGTAATGGTAATACCACGTTCTTTTTCGATATCACCCGAGTCCATAATTAAAACATCACTGCCATCTTTGACAGTTTGAGTTTGCTTAAGCATCGCATCAACTAAAGTTGTTTTTCCGTGGTCAACGTGGGCGATGATGGCTACGTTTCGGATGTTTTCTCTTTTCATATACTACTTTCTTTATTGTTCATTAAAAAATGCCGGCTTGTTCCGGCAGGAATTCGTATCAGTATTCTAGTCAATTTAAAGGTTTTTGTCAAGGTTTTGAAGGGGGTCACTAGGTGTGGTGCGAGGTGGTATTTTCCTTGGGGAAATAAAAAAAGAGCCAATGATTTGGCTCTGTATATTCACTCTTCGTTTGCTTTATATAGCTCGAACCTTAAGAACATTAGTATTTGTCTTTCTCCGGTTTCGTCTTCTGCGTTTATGGCTTCGATGAGCTGATTTGGGCTGTATGAGCCTCTCTCAGTAATTAAGAATAACTTATCCATTTTTGTGCTATCCATGTTGCTCAGCACATCGATTAACTTTTCTTTGGCTGTTGCCCAGTCTTCTTCAGAATAATGTTCTCGCCACTTATTTCTATTGTTGAGAATGTACAAATCGAGAAAAGCGTCGCCCAGGTAGGACCCACTGGTTAACTCTTGCATTACTTCATTGGGTGTTTGTCTGCTTCCAACATCCAGATCCATGACTTTGTCCCCATGCCCATCAGAGATAAAACTATCTAGCCAGCTGGTGAGATCTTTGCGCCCACGTTCCTTTTCGATATCGGTAATGGGTTTATCCTTCACGATTTTTGTTTGAGCGAATTTAAGATTGACTAGGAGGTGGAGAACTAGGAGAAGTCCGATTAACAACAACCCACCTCCTGCTATTACCCATGTAACATTTAACCAAGCTCCACCAAATATTAACGCAACTCCAGTGGCAAGTGCAGCGATGGCGAAGTTTTTAACGTTATTATTCATTTTCATTCTCCTCTTTGTTGTTGTCTTCCTCGGACTTGACCATCATTTCGACGTACTTTTTTCCTACTGTCGTTTGGTCTGTAATTTGTTGAGCCAAGTGTTTAGGCGACCAACTACCCCCAAATCTCATTGTTTGTGGAGTGTCTTGGTCGGGGAGTTCTCGAAGATCTGCAATACATTTGTCTCTCATTGCAAGATATTTATCGTAATCAACACCCACACACTTCGCCCAAGGATTGTCTTCATCCTTTTCGGGAATAAAAACAGGGGATTGACCACCACGGGGGCCAAGAAACCATGTCCCTGCTCGTAAAAGCCCAAAAGCGATCAAAGCAAGAACTGCGGAATAAGCCAGCGAATCGAGGAGTG
>CAYQJW010000079.1:0-2307 GCA_964418025.1 uncultured Candidatus Saccharibacteria bacterium
TTGAAGAAAAACTTGGGTAAAATTGAACGGGATTTTAAGTCTGTGGTAATATAATAGATATGTCAGAAGGATTTGAAACAAAAAAAGTAGCTCAGGAAACTTTAGGTGAATACCTTTACTCTATTCGTCAACATTTAGGTTTAGGAATAGAAGAAGTGGCTCAAAAAACAGGGATTTTCGAAAAATTCATTGTTTCTTTAGAAGAAGGTAAATATCAGGTTTTACCACCAGATGTATACGTTTTAGGGTTTTTAAAGAAATTAGCCGAACTTTATCGGATTTCCTGTGAAGATATCACAGAACAGTTTAAAAAGGAGAAAAATGTTAATTTGCAAACTTTTCGTGAACGAATTACTCCCCCAAAAGGCTGGAGATCGCTAGTCTCCCAAATATCTATTACCCCTGCTTTCCTCACCATTGCCTCGGGTGCAATCTTAGGTCTAGGAGCTTTTGTCTACGTTTTGTTTCAAGTTCTTTCTGTAAACCATACACCGGCTTTGACTATAATTGAGCCGAAAGCAGATACCGTCTTGCAAGGCAGCTCTGTGTTGGTAAGGGGTAAGACCGAACCCGGCATTACAGTTACTGTAAATGAACAAATCGTTTTGGTTCAAAGTGATGGTAGTTTCGAAACTACACTTGGTGTCGCTCCTGGGCAAAAAGATTTTCGATTTGTGGCCACAAATCGTTTTGGAAAAGAAAAAGCAGAATTAGTTTCTTTGCGAATAGATGACACACCAAAAGTAGCAGGTGAAGTAACTACTCAACCATCTGAATTAATATTGGAATTAAAATTTAATAAGCTCACAACTATCTCTGTTAAAAGAGATGGTCAAAATTTATCAGAAGAAATTGTTCCAAGTGGTGCCACTAAAAAAATTATTGCCCAAGAAGGAATCGAGCTCACAACAAGCGATGCTGGAAGTACTGAAGTTACTTTCAATGGAAAGAAAATGGGAATACTTGGAAAAGTTGGACAATCGATGACAGTTCCTTTTGGTAAGGATGCTAATGAACTTTTAAATAATAATAAGTAGAATTGTAATTAACTAACTATATATATGGCTAAGAAAGAAAAAGCAAAAAAAACAGTAGATGTCTCTGGCCGAGCCGGAGCCATTGATAGTGCTATCGATCAAATTCGTGAGAAGTTTGGCGAAGGTAGTATTATGAAAATTGCCGACAATCAAAAATTAAATGTTGAATCTATCCCAACTGGTAGTATTAGTTTAGACATGGCATTGGGGGTAGGGGGTATTCCAAAAGGTAGAATTGTAGAAATCTATGGTCCAGAAAGTTCCGGTAAAACAACTTTAACTTTACACATGATTGCTGAAGTTCAGAAAAAGGGTGGTCAGGCTGCTTTCATTGATGCAGAACACGCATTAGACCCAGAGTACGCAAAAAAGATTGGTGTGCAGCTAGAGGAGCTGTTAGTGTCTCAACCAGATAGCGGTGAACAAGCTTTAGATATCGCAGAAACTTTAGTACGCAGTAATGCCCTCGATTTAATCGTAATCGACTCCGTAGCGGCGTTAACCCCTCGTGCCGAAATTGAAGGTGAAATGGGTGCTTCTCATATGGGTTTGCAGGCTAGATTGATGAGTCAAGCATTACGAAAACTAACAGGAATTATCTCTAAAACTCATACTACAGTAATCTTCATTAACCAGATTCGTATGAAGATTGGTGTAATGTTTGGTAATCCAGAAACCACTACTGGTGGAAATGCATTAAAGTTTTATGCTTCTGTGCGTATCGAAATCCGTAGAAGCGCTCAGATTAAAAATGGCGATAAGATTATTGGAAACAGAACAAAAGCTAAGGTTGTAAAAAATAAAGTCGCCCCTCCATTTAAAGTTGCGGAGTTTGATATTATGTATAACGAAGGTATTTCTGCCGCAGGCGATGTTCTCGACACAGGAATCTTGATGGGAGTAATTTCGAAGAGTGGTAACTCTTATTCCCTAGGCGATATTAAACTTGGTGTCGGTCGCGAAACAGCAAAGACTTATCTAAAAGAAAATCCAGAAGTATTTAAACAGGCTGACCAAGAATTGCGAGACAAGTTATTAGCAGGCGATGTAGTTCCTACAAAACTCTCAGCTAGTGACGACGATGAAGATTCCGAAGAATAGTATTAATTGTTAAATAAACCCCGGGTTGACTCGGGGTTTATTTTTTGTTAATATTTGTAGTCAGTGAAAATCAATTTTAAGGAGAAGAAAATGGAGATTGTATTTGCTTCAAGGAATCCTTCCAAGCTTGATCAGTTCAAGGCTTTCTTTCGTTCCGCGTCGTTCAAGG
>CAYQJW010000080.1:0-2267 GCA_964418025.1 uncultured Candidatus Saccharibacteria bacterium
TGGGGTGCCTAACGGGGATCGAACCCGTGACCGCTCTGCCACAGAGAGCCGTGTTACCACTACACCATAGGCACCATACTAGAAGGTTTTACCTTCATGAATTAGATAATGACAGTTTCTACATAACCACATTAAATTATTTAATGAGTTGTTTGATCTGTTGTGATCTATATGATGAACAATTAAGACTTTAGCATTTTTGTATCCGCATTTAGTACAGACTTCAATAACACCACTCCGTCTAATGATATTTCTATATGTTCTAATGCCGTTAATCCATCCAGAATGTTTTTCTGATATGTATGTTTGATTGCGCCATATAGCCTGGCATGATTTTCCGCAAAAGAAGTTTTTGCTCGTAGAATTCTCTATGCTTCTTTGCATTCTCCATACTTTCGTACTGCAAATTTTGCATTTTACGAATTGGCCGGTTTTCTGGCCTTCATTTTGGCATTGCTTAGAACAGTACTTACCCCAACCTTTATTAAAGTGGAAGGGTTTGATATAGAATTTCTTTTTACAGATTTTACATGTAACATTTGGCATAAAATAATTATGGCATAATGCTGATAAAATCTAGATCAAGATTTTCTAAAGAAAAAACCTACACAGAATAATGTAGGAACTAAAAATATATTCGCTGTGTCAAATATATTCTTTGCTATCGACCACTTTTGCAAGCTTGAACTTGATGAAGTTGCCAGTAGCTAGATAATTAAATCCGCTACTAGTATAGCGGATTTAATGTTTCTCGTCAATTGTTATCTATCTCTCTGTTCTGGTTCCTGATCTTCTTCTCTTTGTTCTACATTTCGTTCTCTTTCAGAATCATCTTTGTTGTTTTCAATTTTTGCACCATTTACTTGGCCATTGAGAGTTCTTTCATATCTTTCCTGGTACTTTTTAAAACGCTCTTCTAAATCTTTAGCTTTTTGTTCTTTACCTTTGGTGCGGTACTTTTTTTCTGCTTCTTTAACAAAGTTAAAGGCTTCATTGGCTTCTGATTTGATCTTGCGTTGTGGTTCCTCAATTTTTTGTTCAACTTTTACTTCGGGTGTTTCTGTGATGCTTTGTGGTTGAGTGTTTGGTTTAATGTCTTCATTTAACTTTTCATCTTCTTTAATTCGTCTTTCGGCAAAGTGAATTTGGAGTTGTAGCTTTGCTTCCTCTGTCGGTGCAACTAATACTTGCATTTTCTCTACACTCCGTTTTACGCCATATAGCTTATCACCTGGGATAGCACCCGCAGATACACTAGTAGAACCAACCACGAATAACAAACACACCAAAGGGATAATCACATATGTTCGAAAAAACATACCTTTAAATTTTTCGGTCCATGAATCGGACTCAGGTTCAATAATTTGCGCACCTAAATTAGCAAAGATTTTAGTCTTTACTCTTTCTTTGCTCTGCTCAGAGAGGGAAGTCTCTGTGGTGCGCTGAGTCTGATTATAAAAATTTTTAAGTTGTTCGTTCATTTCGATTGGTTTGCTTAAATAGTTTTTCTAATTGCTTCATAGCTCGATGTTGCCATACTCGTATTGTGATACTTTCTTTACCCAGAATTTTTGCCGTATCTGCCACAGAAAGATCTTGAAAAAAACGTAGTTCAATTACTTCACGAAAATTAGGAGGCAGAAGTTTTACAGTGTCGTGCACTAATACTTTTTCTAATCCTCTGTGGGTATTCAGGGCAGGATCATCATCATTTGCTATTTGACTCGCTTCATCAATAGACACAGGTTGAGGTTGACGGTAAGCTTTTCGATAATGGTCATTAATAGTATTAGCGGTAATTTTATAAATCCATGCCGAAAAATTAAGATCTGTTAAATCGAGAGACTTGCAACCTTTCCAAACTTTTAGAAAGACGTCTTGAAGAATATCCTCTGCCAGCTCTGGGCCAGTAACTTTAATCCTTATAAATGCGTGGATTCTATTCGCGAACTCATCGTATAGGCTCGCAAAAGCTGCTTGGTCTCCGAGTTGGGTTTGTCTGACAAGTTCAATAATCCTTTGTTGGGCTTGTATTTTATCAATATCCATCGTTAACACCTGTTTAATCGTAATAGCCAATAAAAATGTTTCAATTTAATTTTAGCACTAATTGGGCTAATATTGTTAAATTTTCCCATAATTACAAGGTTTTTTATTTGAAACATTTACCATAGTCCTTTCGATACAGTAAGTGTTGGGATGAAGAAATTAATAAATGAAAGGGATATTATGTTTAACCGTAAACTTACTACTTTAGTTGCCGTATT
>CAYQJW010000081.1:0-2248 GCA_964418025.1 uncultured Candidatus Saccharibacteria bacterium
TGCTCTTGCTTTTGCTCTCCAGCTTCTCGAGCCATTTGGGAATATTTTTCTAAATCCATAAAGTTTAGTTAATGGTTTAAATATCCAAATTCTTTACCATCTTTGCATGAGTGGTAATAAATCTCTTACGAGGAGGAACTTCGTCACCCATTAATGTTTCGAAGACTTCACTAACTTTTTCTGCGTCTTCAATTTCAACTTTAAGCATCACGCGATTTTCTGGATCCATAGTGGTTTCCCAGAGTTGTCCGGCATTCATTTCTCCCAAACCTTTGTAGCGTTGAATATTATATTTAACTCCACCTTTGCTTCCTTGTTCGACTGCTTCACTTCCGTCTTCTGGTTCGTCATCACCTAGGTCTAAGTTTTCTGCGGCATTAGCTTGGTCTGCTTCTTTCTTTTTGTTGATCTTCTTTTGCGCAGCACTAGCACCACGCTTAGCTTCGGCTTCACCTATTAAATCATCTAAGATCTCATCACGTTCTGTATCAGAAAAAGCATATTGAAAATTCTTACCAACTTGAACACGGTACAACGGAGGTTGGGCAATGTAAAGATGGCCATCACGAATAATTTCTGGGAAGTAGCGATAGAATAAAGTAAGTAGAAGTGTGCGAATGTGGGCACCATCTACATCAGCATCAGTCATGATGATGATACGATGGTAGCGGAGTTTAGCAATATCAAATAAATCCCCTACTCCTGTACCAAAAGCGATAACCAAATTTTTGATTTCTTGGCTAGATAACATACGGTCTAAGCGGGCACGTTCTACGTTCAAAATCTTTCCACGTAGAGGTAATATAGCTTGAAAACGACGGTTACGGCCTTGTTTAGCGCTACCACCAGCGGAGTCTCCCTCTACAATGTATAGTTCGCTTTTAGCTGGGTCACTTTCGCTACAATCAGCTAGTTTTCCTGGAAGAGCTAATCCTTCTAGTACACCTTTACGGATAACACTGTCGCGAGCTGCACGAGCAGCTAGACGCGCACGAGCTGCTAAGATTGCTTTCTCGATTATTTTACTTGCGTCACTTGGGTGTTCTTCTAAATAGATTTCTAACTCTTGAGCTAGCACTGCTTCTACGGCTGTACGAACTTCCGGGTTTCCTAATTTACCTTTGGTTTGGCCTTCGAACTGAGGGTTTGGCAATTTAACAGAAATGATTGCAGTTAATCCTTCGCGTAAATCTTCTCCAGTTAGCTTAGCGCTATCTTTAACAATATTATTTTTGACAGCGTAGTTATTTATCACGCGAGTTAGAGCGGTGCGGAAACCGGTAACGTGCATCCCGCCTTCAACGTTAAACTCGTTGTTAGCGTATGCTAAAACAACTTCATCAAAGTCATCGGTATATTGAATGGCTAACTCGACCATAATGTCACCTTCATACATCTTATTAATGTAGATTGGGACGTGACGAGTTTTTTTGTTACGGTTGAGCTGTTTGATGTAGCTAATTACTCCACCTTCAAAGTAGTATTGATAGGTTAAACCAACGCGTTCGTCGCTGATTATGAAGTGAAGACCTTTTGTTAAGTAGGCTTGAGAACGTAAATGCTCGAGGACAGTTTTAAATTTAAAGTTTGTAGTTTCAAAAATTGAACCATCTGGGTAGAAAGTTACAGAAGTTCCGGTTTGACGAGCATCTTTAGGATTTACTTTGCCGATTTCTTTGACTTTGCCTTGAGGAACACCAATCTTGTATTTCTGTTCGTAGATCTTGCCACCGGTTCGCACTTGCGCGTGCATGTTTGTAGAAAGAGCATTTACAACCGCAGCACCTACACCATGAAGACCCCCAGATACTTTGTATCCGGATGCGTCGCCACCGAATTTACCACCAGCGTGAAGAACTGTTAATACAGTTTCGAGAGCAGACTTTTTAGTTGTCTTGTGGATGTCTACAGGAATACCACGACCGTTGTCGTGAACAGTAATTCCACCATCATCTTGAATAACAACTTCGATACGATCTGCAAAACCAGCCATAGCTTCGTCTACGGAGTTATCTACAATTTCCCAAATTAAGTGATGTAGTCCAGTTTCTGAGGTTGAACCAATATACATACCAGGACGTTTACGTACTGGATCGAGTCCTTCTAAAACTGTGATGTTATCGGCTGTATATTTAGCTGATGCCTTAGCTTTGGTTGCTTGATTTTCGTCGCTGATCTTTGAGTCTTTTAGGGGTTCTTTTGCCATAGTTCTTTAATTAAAAATTAGCCGTATTTACTAGCTTTTTCG
>CAYQJW010000082.1:0-2098 GCA_964418025.1 uncultured Candidatus Saccharibacteria bacterium
CGTTAAGCAAATAGTTGCTTGTCGAAAATCAAAAGTTCAAGGAGAAATATAATGACGGAGCCCGAAGTTAAGATCGAAGAATCCACAGGTGTAGGCGCCACAAATCTTACATTAGACGTTCAAAGCCGTTCGCGGGTAATGATTATTAGAGATGATATTTGTCTGGACAAGATCAACCAGATTCATATCTATACCCCATTAAGAATGGGTTCGTCTTGCGTGATTAATGGTGAGACTTATAAATATTCATGTGAGATCACCCCATCACCCAAGATCAAAAGCATGAGCGACTTTCCGAAGATCCTTTCTCAGGAGTTGATCGATGAAGCAAAGGATCATTTCTATGGGTTTTTACTCACTCATTCTTCAAACATGAATGAGAGGGGTGAACTACCCAAGTACAAATCGGGAAACCTCGTATTCAGTATTAAGTACCGCAAAGAACTTTGGGACTAAATACAACGACAGCCAACCCTGGCTGTCTTTTTTTTATAAGTTTTCAGTCATGGGAGAATCTGAGCACTTTGACAAAAAACACTTGGAATTGTATTATTCTATATCAAGTCGACAGGAGGAAATATGGGTACAATACACTTAAACTCATCTGGTTTAAAATTTGAATCAAAGAAAGAAAAGATCCAACTTAATTGGATTAGACCATTGGTTGGATTCCATAAACCAACGCCATCTAATATAACACTCGGACAAATTGTTGACGAATGGATCGGAGTTTACGATAATCATCTCGAATTTTGGATAAAAGGTGTTCCTGAAAACACCCCAGGGTTCAAATTTGGTAAAATCGGAATCACCGACTTGGTAACTGAGCATTCCAGACATCACACAATAACTTACTATGTAACTCACATCGTAGTGGAGGGAAAGTTGATTAGGCAACAAAAAAATCACGAAGTAAGATCAAGAGACCCACACTACTCAGAGGATGATTTGCTTTACTTGGAAGGGCCAGATAAATTAGTGAAAAAGTTTTTCCTGCTAATGAAATCTGCAATGAGGAAAGCATTGACATCAGAAGCTTCTAAAGCAAAATCAGCAAGTTAGAACAAAATAACGCAACATAAGTTGCGTTTTTATTTTTACAACCACGCCAACAACAACACCCCACCGATAGCTAAAGCCACGCCGAGATATTGATGATGTCTTAACTTTTCTCGATTTATAACCACACCCAACAACACCGCTAAAATGATATAACTTTCACTAATAGTAATTGCAACAGAAATTGGAATGTAAATTACAGCGAATGCAAAGGCTATCCATGCTACATTATCAAAAGTAATTTCGGCAAGTACTGTGAGGGGGTATTTTTTAATATGACTTACCATCAATCCAAAACGGTTTGTAAAAATATAGTAAATCATGCAAGGAATTAAAATAATTAAACTAGTTGCCCAAATACTCATCAGCGGACTAGTTTCTTGACTGGCATAACCGATGGTGAAGTTACCTAGTGCCATCATAATTGCCCCTCCAAATGCCAATAAGGTACCCTTCTCTAATTTTTTTATAGCACCCTTAAAAACATGACGGCCTTCTGTAACTGTTAAAAATATTCCTGTAAATACCAAAGCAATGATTAAGTAGGTAAATAGATCTAATTTTTCATGACCCAGAAACCCAGCTATCACAACTGTAAACGGTAATTCCAGACTAGCGACTGGTTCAACAATAGACAACTTCCCTTTCTTGAGTGCGGTAAATAAAAAGAACGAGGCCCCGATTAGCACCACCCCAGCAATAAGTAAAATATAAATAGTCCGAGAATCCAGTAATGCTAATTCGCCCCAAACAAAGGGCAACAACACTACTGCCGCTACAATATCGATAAAGAACATGGCATCAATTATGCCAGTTTTGCGAGAAGTTCTTTGAATAAAAAAATCACCAAAACCCCAGCTGACTAACGCAACTATCGCAAAGATGATTCCTAAGTATTCCATAAATTTATTTTTGTTTTAGAAAGTTAAAACTTTTTAGCTAAGTTTTTTCTTGAGTAATTCGTTAACGACTTGCGGATTAGCTTTGCCTTTCATTTCTTTCATTACCGCGCCAACAATAGAACCAAACGCTCGTTCGT
>CAYQJW010000083.1:0-2085 GCA_964418025.1 uncultured Candidatus Saccharibacteria bacterium
ATTATAATCTTAGCCGTACTTATTTTCTTTGGTTATGATACAGTTATTCAAGCTAAGCTCTTACAATTTTACGACTTTGGATCTTTAGAAAGTAAAATTCTTACACCAAAACAATGAGAAAATTCCTACCCTACATTTTAATACTCATAGCACTACTAATTGGTGGTGGTCTATACATTCAAGCCCAAGGCAATGACAAGCCTTTATTAAATGTAGCGTTTTTGAAATCTAAAAAGACCACTAATGATGATTCTAAACAAACATCAAAAGAAGCTTCTGGACCAAAATTTAAAAACTTAGGGCAGGCCCCAGAATTTGCTGGTATTACCAAGTGGTTAAATTCAGAACCTCTTACCATGGCAGACTTACAGGGCAAAGTGGTGTTAGTAGATTTTTGGACATACTCCTGCATCAACTGTATTCGTACTCTCCCCTACATTACAAAATGGTATGAACAGTATAAAGATCAGGGTTTAGTGATTGTTGGAGTACACACTCCAGAATTTGCTTTCGAAAAAGTGACTAGTAATGTAGAGACTGCCCTGAAACGTTATGCTATTACCTACCCTGTGGCTCAAGATAATAATTATAAAACTTGGTCTGCTTTTAATAATCAATTTTGGCCTGCTCACTATTTAATAGATAAGAAAGGTGACATTGTTTACACTCACTTTGGTGAAGGTGAATATGAAAATACAGAAAAAGCTATTCGTACCCTACTAGGACTAGAAGGAGATGTGCAAATGCCTCAACAAGAAACTCCCAACCAAGCCGGTACCAGCGAAACATATTTAGGATCAGCTCGATTAAATAATTTTGGCGGAAGTGAGACCCCTACTAACACAGAACAAATTTATGCTTTTCCAAAAAAGCTTGCGAAGAATAAATTCGCTCTTGAAGGTAAGTGGAAAATTGAACCAGAGGCAGCTGTTCACACCCAAGGGTTTGGTCGTATCCGATTTAACTTTACAGCTTCTAAAGTATTTATGGTGGCCGAGAGCAGTGAACCCACAACTATAAAAATTTACATCGACGGCAAGCTTCAGAAAGGCGTAACTATCAGTATCTCTGACCTCTACTCATTATACGAATCAGAAGTTGGCGCGAACCACACAATGGAAGTTGAGTTCCCTGCCGGGGGTGTAAGAGTATTTACATTTACTTTTGGATAATTTCAAACAATATAGATCAATGACCATAGATAATAGAATTAAAAAATTACGTCTAGAAAAAAATATCACCCAAGAAGACTTTGCTGATGTCTTGGGTGTTTCGAGGCAAACTATTATTGCTATAGAAAAAGGTAATTACACCCCTTCCCTATTACTTGCTATGCAAATTGCTAACTTTTTTGCTTTACCAATCGAAAAGGTTTTTGAGTTTAAAAATTAATCAATGATATAATCTAAACATATGAAGTTAATCATCTATTATTTATCTTTGCTGGTATTCCTCGCTATTGTCACAGGGTATCTAATTTCCCAAAATTCAACTACAGACCCAATGACCATGGGTACAATGGTAGGAATTTCTGCTGCTTTAGTTCTGTATGTAGCGGCTATGTCTTTAATTGGTGAAGGCTCAAAAGAAGATGAACGAGGAGTATTGCACCGACAAATTGCCAATCGAATTGCTTTGATTGTAGGTAGTGCAGTGTTATCTATCGGAATCCTGTACCAATTATTTGTATCTCATAATTTAAACTACCTTGCCTTGATTGCTCTGATGGGTATAAACCTTTCAAAGATAATTTCATTGATTTACTTGAATTATAAAAAATAGTTATATATAAAAACACCCTCATTTAAGAGGGTTTTTTGTTATTTCAGAGAATATTGGTTGACAAAATTATACTATTATGTTATAGTATATGGTCAATCTGGAAACGGATTGTCCCCCAGACCCGCGGGTTAGCTGGGTCGGTCAAATATCAAAACCAAACTGGCGATCGCGGCTCAAATCGGCCGAAACGACGATCAAGACGAGAACAACACAGGAGGATAAAAAAAGTGCTCACAAAAATACATATAAATGATTATGGCTAACGCAGTTGGCCGCCGGGATGCGTCGGATCTAAAAACGCTT
>CAYQJW010000084.1:0-2048 GCA_964418025.1 uncultured Candidatus Saccharibacteria bacterium
GGGGCCCCGCGGTGGATACAATATTTATAATTTTGCACTTGGCACAACCTCGCTAATTTTCTTCTCGTCAAAATACAGATCCCGCTCAATCCCTAGACCAAACTGGCCGCGGTAGCTTTCAAGCTCAGCCAGTGAAAAAGAACCCCATTCATCGTTCCAATCCCCAAAGATGGAAACGAATCCGAAAAACTCTCTCGATGCTGGATCGTACTCGGTTGCGTACCATGTGCCTGCACCTGTTGGGTTGAAGAACTTTGCAACCACAATGGGATCGCTGCTGTCCTCCTGTCTGCCTAGCTTGGCGAACCTAGCTAGTAGCTCTTTTGTTAGTAGTTTCATATATATTCACCTCCCTTCTTTTGGCTTCCTCCCGATAATTAATGGTTGGGAAGTATGGCCATACTTCCCATACCAGGGAATCCTGCCAGCGGGGTGAATTTAGCAAGGGCAAACGAAGTGCAGTTTATTGAAGCGAAGCGGAAACCCTTGCGAAATGAGGGGTAAGACCCCTTTAATAGTCCATCAATTTCAGTAATCCAATACACGAGCCACCACTCTTGATATCTTTTAAGTTAGACTCTACAATTTGTAGTAGTCATATGAAGGTACAATCTTTAAGCAATCTTGAGTTAGAAATAATGAACGTCGTTTGGGAAGGCGAGAATTGTTCCGTTAGAGAGGTTCTCACTAAAATCTCTCAAAAGAAAAACTTGGCCTATACCACTGTGGCAACGATACTTGGAAGGCTGTTGGAGAAGGGCTTGGTAGTAAGAAATGAAAAGAATTTTGTTATTCACTATTCACCGAAAATTTCCAAAGCAGAATATAGTAGATCTCTCTCTGGCACATTTTTTAGTAAATTCTTTCAATCATATGGTGATATAGCACTAGCATCGTTCGCCGAATCAATTGAAAAACTGCCGAAGGATAAAAAGAAACACTTACTAGATCTTTTGGAAAAAAATCATGAAAATAAATAAACAACTTGCAGGATTTTTTAGTCTACTCTTATTGCTGTCTGTGGGTTATGTATATATTGCTTATAGGTATTTTCCTTTACTACTCCATCGGAGCATTTTTTACTGCCAAGAAATTGTTAAAACGCTTAGTTTAAATCTTTCAGGAGAAATGGGCAAAGTAATTGTGGGAATATTATTCTTTAGTATTCTGCTTATTTTGTTCCAAGTTTTTAAAACAATCCTTAATTTTATCTCGTTCAGTCGAACACTTTCAAAGTCTAAAATCTATAAAACAGGTGATATAGATAGCTTACTGAACAAGTTGGATTTATCTGGGAAAGTTGTAATTATTACTAACCGCAAACCTAAAGCGTTTTGTTTTGGCTTTAAAAACCCGAGAATTTATGTGTCAACTGGCCTCATATCTTTAATGAGTGAAGCGGAGCTTGAAGTGATCTTAAGACATGAGAAGTCACACATGGAACATAACGATTCATTTGCCTTCTTTATAGCTTCTATTGTCGAGTCATTATTTCCTTTTTTCCCAATTATTTCTGATTTCATTTTGGCTTATAGAACTGAAAGGGAAATTCTCGCAGACTCAGTGGCGGTACGCGACATGAAAGAAAACAGTTCGATTAATCAGGCTTTAAAAAAACTTTTACAATACGAGCCAATTCCGCATATAGCTTATATTCCAGACATGATTTCGGGAGACAGTTTTGAAGCTCGCATCAGGTCACTGAACGCGCTCAAACCTCACCCGTACAAAATTCAAGTTAAGAATTTAGTTATAAGCACTTTTTCATTTATGGTGCTTTTGGGTCTGATGGTTAATCCAGTACAGGCAATCGATCTGCATGACACAGACTCAGACGCTGTCGTATTATGCGCTGACAACAGTAATAATTGTGCATATGCCTGTCGTGACCGAGCACTTTTGGAAAAACAAAGTTATAGCACTCAACAACCATTTAAAAACTTCAGTTCACGCTAGTGATGCAGTTTGTTAGTATTGACGTCTTTCCTGTTACCTACTACACTTTGTAGTAATATGACAGAAAATAAACCAAATCCAATTGTTATGCC
>CAYQJW010000085.1:0-2040 GCA_964418025.1 uncultured Candidatus Saccharibacteria bacterium
GCGCCCTCTCTGTGCAAAGTTATTTTTGCCATCTAAGGAAATTTATAAATTGTTTTTTGGTTTCTAGGCCTCACGCAGTTTAGTTTCGATTTCGAAGCGCACGTTACTCAATTGAGCAAATCTGGCGCCTAACTGCTTGGCAAACTCTACATTTTTTTCTAATTCAGCTTTCTTGATAGCAATAGTTAGCTCTTGCAAGTAATTTTTTAACTTGGCTAACTTAAACAAGAAGAAGCTTTTCTTTAACTCGCGTAAATACGCCAGTTGATTCTGTGATAGATTTTCTAAGTTAGATTCTACCATAAAGATAGCCTCTTTGACAAGCGCTTCGGGACTGTTAGATAAGTCTTCACCTAAAATAACTTTTTGGAAAAATTCCATTAATTCTTCTGATAAAAGCTGGTCGGGCAGGCCTTCTATCTGAACGAACTCCAAAAATTCTGGAAAAACAATCAATCCTCCCAAGATTTCCTTTTCCCAAAGGTTTTCTTCTGGAACATGAGCCTTCATTCGCTCTTCTGCCTTGCTTGCTTCCTGCGCACGCCGTGAGGTACTTTCAGGGGAACCTGAATCACTAGCCGACATCTCTTGCTTAAGAGCAGACTCACCGATTACAAACTCATTACTAATTTTTCTTAAATAGTGATCAATCTCGACGGCGCTATTAATCTTTTTAATTAAAGGTAAAATTGTTTCGATAATAAATTGCTTTTGCTGTAACGAACCATAAGCAAAGTCATCTCGAGCTTGTTGTAAATAATAATCAACAACTAAAATACTGCCTTGTAATAATTTGTCCCACATAGCAGGACTCTTTTGAATTAACTCATCAGGATCTTTTGCAGAGCGGAGGTCTATGATCCTAACTTCGAATTCTAAACCTAAAGCTAGAGTTGCAGTACGTAGTGTTGCCTTTTGACCAGCAGCATCATTATCAAAAGCTAACACTATTACCGAGGTCAAACGTTTTAGTGTTCGCAACTGGTCTTCTGTAAAAGCAGTACCGCTACTTGCTACAGTGTTTTTAAATCCAGATTGATGAGCCGAGATAACATCCATTTGCCCCTCCATCACTACAACCTGACCCGATTGGCGAATAACTTCTTTGGCGAAATTCAAACCAAAAATTACTTTGCTCTTATTATAGACTGGAGTCTCCGGACTATTTATATACTTTGCTTGCTCTTCCCCTGCACCAGGTAAACTTCGCGCCGAAAAACCAACTACCTCACCACCAAAATTAAAAATTGGAAATGTTATACGATCACGAAACCTATCGAAGATTTTTCCATTAGCACTCTCTGCCAGCACACCAGCCTGCAAAGCCAAAGCCTGATTGACTTCCTTTTTTTGCAACGCACCTAGCAGTTGGTCGAAGCTATTTGGAGCTAATCCGATTCGCCATCGTTCTATTGTATCTGGAGCAATGCCACGATTTTTTAAATAATCACGAGCTACTTGCCCTTGAGTGCTTTGTAATACTTTTTCAAAAAAACTAGAAGCAAAATCATTTATTCGAGTTAAGTCTTGAAGAACAGATTTCTCTGGACCAGTCTTAGCACTAAACTTCGGGAGTTCGATTCCTGCCATCTCAGCTGCCATTTCTAAAGCTTCGCGGAATTCAATATTTTCGTAACGTTTAATAAATCCAAAAACGTCCCCACCTTCACCACAACCAAAACAATGCCAAATTTGCTTGGATGGCGAGACCATAAAACTGGAAGATTTTTCATGATGAAACGGACACAAACCTTTAAGATTTGTGCCACTCTTTTTAAGCTGAACATATCTGCCAACAACTGTGGCAATATCAAGTTTGTCTTTGATGTCTTGGATGGTATTATCTGTCATTCTGCCTTAACTTTATCAATAAAAAAGGGTTTTGAACACTCGACAAAACCCCTTAGAAATGTTAGAATAATCAAGATTTTTGCAGAGACCCAAGACAAGGAAGCGTCGCATAGTGGTCTAGTGCGCTCGCTTGGAAAGCGAGTAACTCGCAAGGGTTCGGGAGTTCGAATCTCCCCGCTTCCGCCAGAA
>CAYQJW010000086.1:0-2036 GCA_964418025.1 uncultured Candidatus Saccharibacteria bacterium
TAAATACAAAATAAATTACAAATATGGTAAAATTTTTTGACGAATTAGAGAATCAAATTCGTGGTTGGCTAAGCCATCGCCCAATAATTTACGGTTTAATTGCAGGTTCAGGGGTGGTGCTGTTTTGGAGAGGTATTTGGCATTCTATGGATTTGGTTATGCTAATCTTATCTAATTGGCAAGATATGTATGCGTTAGAAACTTCTGGTTACCTTTGGTGGGATGGGCCGTTATCAATAGTGTTAGGTACTATAATTTTATTGTTGTCCGGAGTTTTTGTGTCTAGTTTCATTGGGAACGAAGTAATTCTTTCTGGGTTGCGTGGCGAAAAGAAGTTAACAGAAAAAACTGAACGCGAACTTAAAACCGAAGCAGGAGCTATAGCCAGACTCCAAGAGACTTTAGAAGATCTAAGAGACCATATTAAAAAGCATTAGTTTAAGCAGCACTGATTTTTTATGAGCGAATCAAATCATTATCCAAATTTACAACATTTAGCGGTTATTCCAGATGGAAATCGAAGATGGGCGAAAGCTCATCTTTTATTGCCGTGGCAAGGTCATGTCGAAGGAGTGAAGCGTTTTTGGGAGCTTGCCGAAGCATGTCAAGATTCAGGTATAAAATATTTAACTTTCTGGGCTGGTTCTTACAGTAATTTAGAAAAGAGGACTAAAGAAGAAGTCGATGTTTTGTATCGTTTGTGGGCAGAAGAGCTCGAGAAACCAGAACTCATGGATAAGCTCATGAACAATAAGATTTCTTTGAAAGTGATAGGTGAGTGGGAAGACTTTGCTCGTGATAGTAGTTTGAAGCAGGCTTTGCTAGATGTAGAAAAGAAGACCGAACAATTTACCGAGCACCGCATCACAATATTGTTTGGTTATGATGGCCAACGGGAAATGCTTAGTACTATAAATAAGTTATCATCAGCAAAAAGTAACTCCGCCAATAAAGGTACTGATGGTGAACTCACAGCACTAGACATCCATGAAAATTTAATGACCTCAAGTTTGCCAGATGTGGATTTTGTAATCCGTACTGGCGGCGAGCCGCATTGGTCTGCAGGCTTCTTGATGTGGCAAACAGCTAACAGTCAATTTTATTTTACAGATGAATTGTGGCCCGATTTTAAAACACCACAATTAAAAACAGCGCTCGAAGATTTCGAGCGCCGTGAACGAAGAATGGGGAAGTAGTTTAATTTAGTAAACTTTTACTTCCTAGAAATGTTGGTTTAATTGCAAGCCCGAGAAGTCACTGAAGCATGTTTGCTGTAAGGTATCTTCTTAGATCTGATTTTAGGTTTACCATCTTTCTTGATGACTTGAGATTCAGCCTCCACTATTACTTCGGGTGTTAGGGAAAGCTCGTACACAACTGTCATGAAATGCTCAGTCCATGCTCCTGCTAACCGACTCCTGTGTCCAACTGCGTAATGTTCTGTGTGAGTAATTTTAGGGTACATCTTTACAGTACCTGGTTTAAGCGAAAATGTATCTGCAAATTCACTTTGCCATTTTTTTATTTTCTGGATAACTTCAAGATATCCTTCACCAGAAAAACCTTCAATATTGATCATACACCCTCCGTTTTCTTTACCACAGGTTTTGGACCCTCTAGTTTCCTAAGAGCCGAAACAATATCAGAATTATCGAAACGTTGGGTAAATTCCCAAAGTTTCTTGGTGATTTCGTCTAAATGTTCCTTCTTCATGTTGCATGTCAGCAGGCTAAGGTAAGCTTTTAACTGGCCTTTAACTTCTGCCACTTCTTTTTCATGAAATAAAAGGTTCTTGTGATCCTGATGAAGTGAACCTACATCTGTTGATGGGTTAACTTTTGGTTTCCGATTATTTAGGATTTCCAACGCCATTAAGCTGTTTTCTATACCGACAATAATCGCTTGATGTAAGGGGAGTCTTTCTAACTCGTTACCGTTTGTTCTAAACATTAATTTCCTCCTGAGTTTTCTAACATCTAACAAAACAAAAACACACAACTTCACGCGCACCGATAAGAGTGTTCATAATGTTGTGT
>CAYQJW010000087.1:0-2025 GCA_964418025.1 uncultured Candidatus Saccharibacteria bacterium
AATTAATAGATAAAATGCCAGACGATGGTTTGATATTTTATAACGCTGATGCTGGTGAGCTAACTAAGACTGTTCATCATAGTAATTTAGGTCAGGTTAGTTTCGGTTTGCATAATCCTGCCGATTTTACAGCTCAGAATATTCAAACCTTACCAGACAAAACAACTTTTTCTGTTTCAAGAATTGACCCTGTAACCAAGGAGCAATCACTGGAAGATTATTCTGTAAATGCTTTTGGAGAAATGAACGTGTATAATGCTTTAGCTGTGATTACAACATTACGCACACTTGGTTTTACTACCGAGTCGATCCAAAGTGGATTAGATTCTTATCACGGTATAAAAAGACGATTTGAATACATTGGCGAAAAAAATGGTGTAAAAGTTTTTGATGACTATGCTCACCATCCTACTGCAGTGCAAGAAACCTTAGCTGCGGCTCGTTTGCGTTTTCCTCAGTCTCAAATCTGGGCAGTATTCGAACCTCACACATTTAGTCGAACCGAGGCAGTTTTAGAAAACCTTGTCACTAGTTTTAAAGATGCTGACAAAGTCTTGATTGCCGAAATTTATCCAGCTCGAGAGAAGCGAACCGAAAGCACAATCACAGGACAGCAAGTCGTTGATGCTATATCTAAAAACCATGACAACACCCGATTAGTAGCGGACAAGCAAGGCGCATTAGAAATATTAAATGCTGAGCTAAAACCGACTGATGTAGTGATCATCATGGCTGTTGGTGACTTTAATACTTTAGCCACTGAACTAGTGAAATAGAAGAAATCCTGAAAAATAATTTAATCTTGATTTATGGAAGTCCTAGAAAATATCCCCTTAGCTTTTTACACAACTTTTTATATCGGCGGCCCAAGCCGATATTTGATTTTTGCCCAAGACACAGATGAAGTTATCGAAGCTGTGCATTTTGCAAAAGATAAACAACTTCCGTATCTAATTATGGGTGGTGGGAGTAATAGATTAGTTAGTAATAAAGGTTATAAAGGTGTGACGATTAGAATCGAAAGTGTCGGTATGGATTTAGTTTCTGAAACTGATTCCGAAGTTGTGCTTAAAGTGGCAAGCGGAGAGGTTTGGGATGATGTAGTAAAATTTGCAGTCAGTGAGAACTGGTGGGGTATCGAAAACTTGTCACATATCCCTGGTTTTACTGGAGCCTTTTGCGTGCAAAATGTTGGAGCTTATGGTCAAGAAGCGAGTCAGGTTGTAAAAGAAGTTGAAGTTTTTGATACCCAGGCAGAGACTATTACTACTTTGCAAAATGACCAGCTCGGGTTTGGGTACAGAAGCAGTATTTTTAATGGCTCGCAAAAAGGCCGGTATATTATTTTGTCGACAACATTAGTGTTAAATAAAGTAGCTCAGCCTAATTTAAGTTACGGTGATTTAGCGAAAGAATTTTCAATTCAAAAAACCTCACCAACTCTTTTAGAAATCAGACAGGCGATAATCAAGATTAGAAATTTAAAATTTCCTTTTCCAAGTGAAGCAAAAAAAGGGAACAGTGGCTCGTTCTTCCGAGGCACTTTACTTACTGAATCTGAGTTCGAGTTGTTTTCTGCGAACATCAAAGCAAGTTTTCCTGTGGATGCAGCAAAGAAGTTGGAAGCCATGAAAGACAAATTAAAAGTACCTCAGGGTTATAAAACTCCTGCAGCTTTTTTAATAGAACTCTGTGGCTTTAAAGACTTTACAATCGGTGGTGCAAAAATTAACCCAGACCAACCAGCAATTATTTTAAATTACACCGGTTCCGCAACCAGCACTGATGTGCTTCAGTTATATAAACAAGTTAGTCAAGAAGTTGAGAAAAAAACTAGTGTAAAGCTCGGGATTGAGCCAGATTTAATAGGTTTCGAAAAAGACGAGCTCGATGGCTTTGGAATAATGGTATAATACATATAGAAAGGAACTCTATGAATATCAATATAAAAGCAACAAATACAACGTTAACAGATTCCATTAAAGGTAATGTTCAGGCAAAATTAGAGCCTTTAGAAAAGTTTCT
>CAYQJW010000088.1:0-1971 GCA_964418025.1 uncultured Candidatus Saccharibacteria bacterium
CATGAAGATCCAGCGGTTCCTTGTTATGGAAAGCCAGGCAAGGGGATTAAGTTGGTAGAGAATATGGTTTTAGCAATTGAACCTATGGTTTGCCAATATAAGCCTCATGTTATTTTCGATCCTGATGGCTGGACCATCCGATCTAGTGATGGCGGCCTTTCTGCTCATTTTGAGCACACGATTGCTGTTACAAAATCTGGGGTGAGAATTTTGACTTAATTTGGTATAATTAAAACAGTTAATTAATAATTAAATAGTTATATGGACTATACATATCCTGCAACATCTGCAGTGGCAGCTGGTTCTCCAGCCCTTGGTCTTGGAGTAATGTTAGTGGTTTTCTTGATCGGTTTAGCGGTATATCTTTATGCTGCGTACTGTTTGGCTACAATTGGTAAAAAAACTAATACTCCAAATGAATGGATGGCTTGGGTTCCAATTGTTAACGTTTTCTACATGCTGCAAATTGCCCGTTTGCCGTTATGGTGGTTTTTAGGTTTCCTAATTCCGTTTCTAAACCTAGTAGTAATAATTTATGTATGGGTTAAGATCGCAGAGATGCGAAACCGTGGTGTGCTTTGGGGTGTATTGATGATTATCAGCCCAGTAAACTTAGTACTACTATGGTTCCTAGCATTTACAGAAGCACCTGCTGTGTCTAGCCCTTCTATGCCTTCTGCTCCAACACCTCCTTCTGCACCTTTAACTCCGCCGACAGTATAATTAGTAATTAAAAAACCTACTCAATAAGGAGCAGGTTTATGGGACAGTAATTAGTCGAAAGTTTGTATCACAATCTTTAGCGATTCCAATTAAAATTCCATGAGTGGTCGAAATTAATATTTGGCCACTTTTTAATTTGGCAAAAATTTCTAAATGCAAATCATATGCAGGTAAAATAGTTTTTGCATTCTGATTGGTTAAAAACATTTCTGTGATCTGGTGGTGCCAATGTATCGATTCAATAATTTGGCCATGAGAGACAGATTCAAATGGTTTTTGTGACTTAGATCTCATTTTTCCTCCTGTTTTTATTATATCAAAAAAGCCTGAACATCGCAGGCTTTTTGAATTATATTAACTATTGTTTTGTTTCGATTTCTTCGGAAAGTTTAGATTTAAACTCTTCTACTTTAATTGTTCCAAGGTCAACTTCACCTCGACCACGAACCGCAACACCACCGGCTTCGATTTCTTTATCGCCAACCACAAGAATATATGGCACGCGTTGAGTAACGTGTTCTCGGATGCGTTTGCCCATAGATTCACTTCGGTCGTCAATCTCTATGCGTAAGTCTGGGATTGCTTCAGTTAATTCTTGTAAAACTTTTTGAGCGTAGTCATTTTGCTTTTCGGAAATCGGTACAATAACGGCCTGAACTGGAGCCAACCAAGTAGGGAAGTTTCCCGCAGTGTGCTCTATTAAGACAGACAAGAATCGTTCAATCGAACCCATAATGGCAGCGTGAATCATGACAATACGTTCTTGCTCTCCTGATTCGTTAATGCAGAACAAATCAAATCGTTCCGGCATGTTAAAGTCGAATTGAATTGTGGCAACTTGCCATTCGCGGCCAAGGGAATCTTTAGACATGAAGTCTAGCTTTGGACCGTAAAAGGCAGCTTCTCCTAGTCCTTCATAGGTTTCAATATTTTTTTCTTTGGCAATCTCTCTCAGCAGATCTTGAGCCTTTTCCCATTGTTCCGGTTCGCCTAAATAACTATCTGGGTTGGCTGGGTCTCTAAGAGATAGGCGTACTTTTAAGTCGAAGTTAAAGGTTTTGTAGAATGTTTCTACAACTTCCCAAACTTTTAAGAATTCTTCCTTGGCTCCATCAAGACGAGTGAATACATGAGCATCGTCTTGTGCAAACGCTCGAACGCGAGATAAACCGGCTAGTTCTCCTGATTGTTCATCACGATAACATACAGTTGTATTACAGTAGCGTTGAGGTAAATCGCGGTAGCTCC
>CAYQJW010000089.1:0-1961 GCA_964418025.1 uncultured Candidatus Saccharibacteria bacterium
TGTTTAAAATAGCTCCCAATGTCGCGGCTAACAAAAAATAATGCGCAATAAAAAACAAAGCGCTCACAACTTGGACTAAGAGAATAAACTTCCGTGTCTTCCCCTGAAAAGCGAGAACAATAAAAAATAAGGCAATTACACCTATAAATTGGATTACCCAAAAATTTGTTAAAAAGTTTATAAACATATTTGATTATATTATACACCAGTTCTATTCCTGTCTGCCCTCAAACAAAAACACCGCATATTCCTGCAGTGCTTTTGCTGGCAGTGTGTAATAGAGGATGTTAGAACTGGATACAACCATATGTCACCCAGCTAATAAACTCTTGACTTCGTCGATAATTTTATCGTAGTTAACAGAGTTAAAATTGGTGGTATCGACTTCAATCATAACTCCTAAGTTCAAAGGTTCAAGTAATCCTTCTGTAATTGTCTTTTCAAAATTTGACACATCTAAATGATGTTCTAAATGAATCGGATGTCTTTCTTTAGTTCGATTTGCAAAACGCTTAAATAAGATTTTACCTTCTGCTTTGAGAAATATTTCAATTACTCTTAACCCTTTAACTTCTTTGACAAATGAATCTGTTTCTTGACCTGGGCTAAAATTAGAATCTATTATATATGTCATATCATCTCTTAGTTTCTCAGCAAGATAACTTAACATCATCCTTGAAATTAAACCTAATCTATAAGAATCATCTGTTGTTAGATTGCTTAACCTATCAGCAATCTTTTCTTTAATATCGTCTTTTCTGAATATGGGAACTTTTAAACTCTCCGCTAATTTTGTTGAGAGAGTTGTTTTTCCTGTAGCTGGTAATCCGTTCACAATAATTAAATAATTCATTAATTGATGATAACAAAAAACACTAGTTTATACTAATGTTTTTGATGGCGGGGTGTGTTAAAGGCTGTTAGAACTATTTTGTTTCGAAATACCTGGATTTTAAATACTCTATAAAATCAGTCATCTCTTTTTGATATATTTCTAATTCTTGCTGTGTAGGAAGGGTTGGTTCATTTTTACGTTCGCGAATATTTGCGGCTTCGCTTTCTAACCTACCTATCGCCAAATCATAGTAATGCAGTCCCAATTTTACTTTAGGATCAACAGTTCGGTCTCTATAAAAATCTTCTAGATAAGGTGCAATTTTTGCACATTCTTTTTTATTACTATTAGAAATCGTTGCGATAAGTTCATCGATTTGTTGAGATTCTGAATTTTGCTCCAGTAATTTATTTAGGGTTTGTTCGAGCTCATAGATATCAGGTGCACTAATGTCAACAAAAGGAGTACCCTCTGGATGACCATCGTGACCATCATGACCACCACAGGATTGAGAAGTATTTATATCTAAACCTTTAAGTGCAATGATGGCTTCTTTAATACCCTCGTCTATTCCTTCACCTAGTCTATCTGTGATTTGATTGATTTCCTCAGTTAATTCGTCCCAACGTTTTTTACGTTGTTCCATTTCTGCTAGATTTTCAGCAAAATGATTATGCTCGTTATTCATAAATTTATTATACACCAGTTCTAATTGTAAATTTATAGATTAAAACACCCAAAGACTTGGGTGAATTTATCTGCTATATGAGATATCAAGAACTTATCAGGAGGTTCTTTTTTTCTTAAGATACTGACTGGAAATATAGATACCAACACCTAATCCAACTACAGAACCTAAGTGTAAGCCCAGTAACCCACCGCCTTCATATCCAGGTAATCCTTGGTATATAAAGCCATAAGACTCTTCGCATTTTACTGAGTTAATAACCTCACTGCATTTACCTTCACTTCCATAATTTGACCCAATCCCAGCACCTAAAACTAAGCCTACAGCACCAGTGATAGCAACTGCTGCCAATATTATCAAAACAATTGTAATGACATGCTTTATTTTCATAACTAAAATATAACACAATGAACAGTCACAAACAAAAACACCCAGCAA
>CAYQJW010000090.1:0-1913 GCA_964418025.1 uncultured Candidatus Saccharibacteria bacterium
TCCCCTTGCCAAAATGGCAAAATTGAGATAAAATTAAGGAAATTTTGAATGAAAATACTATTTTCTTTATCTGTTCTTGAACACGTATAAAGTACAATATATTTGAGATCTCAAAAGAATAAACAACAATTAATGTTCTCTGTACCAATTGGGGTGTAGAGATAAGGAACCATCCTTATGCCGCGATATGAGTTAATGTATATTCTCGCGTCTAGTGTATCTGACGATCAGGTACCAGAAACCTCTAAACAGGTAGAAACTACTGTTTCCGACTTCGGTGGAAGCAACCTTATCCACGAAATGTTGGGTAAGAAAAAACTAGCTTACCAAATTGGTAAGACTCGTAACGGACACTACGGTGTAGTTAATTTTGATATGGAAGGAAAAGATCTAGCCGCGCTAGAAGCTAAAATCCGTACACAAAAGAACACTATCATCCGTCACTTAATCATCAACACAGATGAACATCTTGAACGTCTCGAAAAAGACCGAGTTGCTCAATCTAAGATTAAGCGTCGTCCACCAGAAGAAGTTGCTGCTAGTGCTTCAGCACCAGCAACAACCGAGAGCAAACCAAAGCCAGTTAAAAAAGCTGCACCGGTCAGCAATGAAGCTTTGGATGAAGAAATCGAAAAAGCTCTTTCGGAAGAAGTTCTATAATCTAGAGGTTCAATAAAATAATTAAAAAATAAATTTATATGGACTTAAACAAAGTAATGATCATCGGTCGCCTAACTCGTGATCCAGAACTTCGCACTACTCCAACAGGAACTAGTGTCTGTCAATTGGGCCTTGCAACTAACTTCGTTTACACTAATCAACAAAGTGGTCAAAAAGTAGAAAATGTTGAATACCACAATGTAGTGCTATGGCGTAAACTTGGTGAAATCGCTGCTCAGTATTTAAAAAAGGGGCAACGTGTTTACATCGAAGGACGTCTACAAACTCGTAGTTGGGACGGAGACAATGGTAAGAAAAATTACAAAACCGAAATTATCGGTGACAACATGATCATGCTAGACGGTGGTACTGGCGCCGGTGGTAACGCTGGCGGTGCCGGTGGTGCAAGCAATAGTTTTAGCCAACGCCCATCCACTCCTGCAGCAAACAATGCTGATGAACAATCTTACCCAATCGAAGAACTTCCTACCATTCAACAAGGTGAAGACATCAATGTTGATGACATCCCCTTTTAGACTCAAACTGGTCACAAGACCATCAATTAACTAATAATATTTAACAATGCCAAGAGATAATCACAATAATAACCGACGCAACGACAAGCGCGACAATGCACCTGTTGTTAAGAAAGTTTGCTATTTTTGTTCTAACAAAATTAGCACTGTAGACTACAAAGATGCGCAAACATTGCGTCGCTTTATGTCCCCTCATGCCAAAATCATGGGTCGTACTCGTACTGGTTCTTGCCCTAAGCACCAACGCATGATTACTACCTCCCTTAAGCGTGCACGACACATGGCATTATTGCCTTTCGTAGCCGCTTAATACTTTTGATTGAACATCTAACAGATACGCAGAAACCTTTGTCACGAAAACATCCGTTCGCTACGCCACCTACATTGCTTCCGCAATGAGTGGCTGAGCTCTCGAGAGTTTTCTTAGACTAAAGGTTTCTGCTTATCAATAAATCTTAACAAAAAATATAATGGATCTAAATGACGTTAAATTAGGAGCCGTGATACTCATGAATAAGGAACCATTCCAAGTGATATGGTCCAACAGAATGCGTACCGCTCAAAGAAAACCCGTTATGCAAGCAAAGTTGCGTAATGTCATTACAGGAAAAGTTTTAGAGTACAGTTTCAAATTTGGAGAAAAAGTTGAAGCCGCAGATGTAGCTCGTGAAAATGCCAACTTCTTATATGCAGACAGTGATGGAACTCACTTCATGA
>CAYQJW010000091.1:0-1903 GCA_964418025.1 uncultured Candidatus Saccharibacteria bacterium
AAAAACACCACTGCCTGTAAGCACCATCACGAACACTGCCAAGACGACGGATAAGCCGGCAGACAAGACCCAGGCGGATCCACTTTCGGAAAAGTTTAACCAGGCAATGGTTGAATTTTCCAGCAAGAGGCCCGAACAGCAATGGCTATTTTCGGGTAGTCAAATAGAAGCAACAGATCTTGCTAAGTTTACTAGCGTTTCCAAGTCAACCATTCAGAAAGCAGAGAATTCATTCAAAACATATTCGAATCTTCCCGAGGTAAAGCAGTTTGCTGACCAATACTCTGGAAAGCTGTACGTGAGTTTGTTTTCTAGTGCTACAAATGCACCTATGATGATGGGTCGAACAGGAGATGCTTTTAAGGGGCATAATGACCCGAGTTATTTGGAAATTTGCTTGTTCGATTCTAAGGCTCGTCAAAATCCAAGAAATCAATTGACCCTACTCTCGTTTAACCCTAGGTTTAACGCGATAATGCTAGCTTCTATTGATTTTAAAGAACCTTGGTTCTCGGCTTTCTTTTTACATGAGATGTATCATGTTAAAAAATTTCGAGAAGGGGCGCAGTCTTCCAAAAATAATCAGTATGGAACTGATTTGTGGATATCGGAAGAAGTCGAGTCACATGACTTAGAAACTAAGGTTTTGGATTCAGCTACAAAAGGCAAGTTTCTTGCCGCAGTCAATGCAATCGTAGAAAAACGAAAGGATCAAACTGATGTAAATTTGATTCCCTCTAGTTTAACCTTAGAGGAGTTAACTAGTTTGGACGGTTTATTTCCACCTTGTAGTAAAGACGAAGTACCTTTCCGCTTGTCACAATATATATTCACGACCGGATTCAGTTGGCTAGAAAAAAGATTTTCTGGCGCCGAGCTCCAAAAAAAGAAGATCGACTACTATCGATTCATCACCAGCCAATTTGGTTAGGTTGATCGAAACGTTGTTGATCGATGTATTGTTAACAGAGATGTGTTAGAAAAACACATCTCTTTTTATATACCTATTTATTTTGGATTTATTTAGAAACTACTTGTCCGTCGCTAGTGTCTTTAACTTCAAAGCCATGTTCAGCAATTTGATCTCGCAATTGGTCGGACTTTGCAAAATCTTTGTTGTCTCTAGCGGATTGGCGTTCGTCTAATAATTTTTGCACCTCAACAGGAATTTCTACAGACTCCTTTACTTCTAAACCTAGTCCTAAAATATGATCATAGCTTAGTAGTTTGTCTTTGTTCTGGTGTGCAAGCGCTAAGGCTTCCGCGGTATTAAGATTATTATTAATAGCAGTTAAGAACTGGTCATCAATTTTTTGAGTTTCTGCGCTACTTCTTACTGAACTGGCCAATTTTGTTCTAGCTGTTTTGGCTGCTTCTATGGCTTCCCAAGTAAAATTAGTTTGTTGTCTAAAACTGCTTTGGAATAATAAATAACGCAGATCCAACCCTGAAAAGCCTTTGGTTTCTAGTTCTGCTAGAGTGTAGTCATTCTTTAAACTCTTAGACATTTTTGTGTTATCAACTAGAAGATGTTCGGAATGTACCCAGTTATTCACAAACGTTCCTGTGATATTCTGAGGGGTTTTGTAGACGGGCTGGCTCTGAGCAATTTCGTTAGTATGATGGGGGAATATTAAATCAATTCCACCAGTGTGGATATCTGTAATGTCTCCGTTAAAAGCTAATTGATTAATTGCCGAACATTCAATATGCCATCCTGGTCGACCACTTCCCAATTGTGGGTGCTCCCAATAGATCTGTCCATCGTGTTCGTCCCAAGCTTTCCATAAAGCAAAATCACTCAGATTATCTTTTTCGTATTCATCATTTTTTATTCGGGCCCCAACTTTTTTGCCTTCAATAAATTTTGATCCAACTAAAGCGCCATAATCACCAAAGTCTG
>CAYQJW010000092.1:0-1876 GCA_964418025.1 uncultured Candidatus Saccharibacteria bacterium
CCACCAGCAGTAAGTGCAAAAATTGCATACGCTAAAATCAAAACGAACGCCGTGATAGTCACTTCGATTTTTTTGTATGCAATATTAATATTTGTTTTCAACTTTTGTTTCATCACTTTTCTTAAGTTTCACGCCCCCTAAAAACACAAAAACATCGTTTCTTAGTACGATGCTGATAATTGACACAATTCCCAGATAACTTGTTTAGGATATCTTCTATCTCTCCGAGATCCTAAGCGAACTGCTTGTATTTTTCCATCCTTCTCCCAATTGCGTAGAGTGTTAGGATGAACGTTGATTAGTCGGGCTGCTTCTTTGATGGTCAACAGCTCCTGCAAATCCTGACTGTTCGTCATATATTTAAAGTATTAATTGTTTTTTTGTTTTTTGATAAGCTCTCAATCATATAAAATTAGTCCCCCATTAAATTGGACTATAATTCTTTGTTGAGTTGTTATTTTGTTTCGACTTTAGTTAATAATTTGTATAGTTAAAGTACATTAACTTAACAAAACTTATCTTAATTAGAGTATAGCAAAAAAACAGCATATAGTCAATGGTTTGTTACATTAAACAGATACAGATATTGTTTCTTCGATCTAAACTTCTACGTCGCATCAAAATTTCTTGCAGAAATTTTTGCTACTGTGAAGTTATGATCTCTGAAAACAATATCTGTATCTGTTAATAAAAAACTACTGGAATATTTCAGTAGCTTTTTAAAATGATTAGAGATTTGTCTTTGATTGGCGTTCTAAATGTTTGCGAATAATTCTTCGTCGATGCCAGTGTCGCCCATGCAAGATGTACCACAACACCAGTGCAATAAATATTCCGATTACAAATAATATATACAGTGGTAGTATCCAAATTATTTGCACTGCTCTAACTTCTAATCTTTCTCGTCCATAAGTTATTAACGACTCGGCTTTGTATCTCCCAAAACTCCAAGCCCCAGGTTGCCAACTAGAAATAAAAGTTCGATCTGATTTTGGCAATACGTTCGCGGCATCACGATTAATTGCTGGAGTAGCAACTACCTGCCCAAACATATTTTTTACACTCACTTCCCCCTTAGGCTTAACATGGACATTACCAATGTTAGAAAAAATATTTGTAAATTCAATTTTGTTATTCCACCAGCTTAAATTTGTATCACTATAAAAATTTAGAGTTCCATTCGAACGCGCTTCGCCGTAACCAACGATAATAATACTTCCGATAGCTTGTGTAATTCCCACACCAGAAAGTTGTTTGCTAGAAGAGTAACTAAAAAGTATTGCACCATAATGAGAACCTTGTTCTGCATTAACAGGTGGTGTAATAGAATATTCAATTTGTGTAACACTGTTCGGGGCGATAGTAATCACAGTGCTTCCTTTTATTTTTATCCACGATGCTAAAGAAAAAGTTGCTTCGTTAATTTCATCGTCAGGAATAAACTCAGGTTCACCACGTTCCCCTGGTAAAAAATCTTTTGTGCTGATTGTTACAGTGATCGGTTCGGTGCCAGTGTTACTGACATTAATAGTAGAGGAAGTCGTAGCACCCTTGGCAACTTCAAACTCCTGCAAGAACGGAGAGATCCCTAATTCTTGATCTGCGTTAGAGAGAGTATTTACAACCGGACTGTTAGTTTTGGTTTCACTCACATTTTGAGCAAATACTGTTTGTACAAATACAACCTGAGATGCAAAAAGCACCCCTAAGAAAATTATTAGTATAGTGCTTTTTAGTCTTATATTCATTAGTATGTCGCTGTAGTAATGTAAGTTACAGTGTTTTGGTAGTCTCCTGCCTCTTGCAAGGCTCCCACCACCAATTTATAGACCATATAAGTGACTTCACTGGTTGCTGCGGCAGTATTACAGGCCAC
>CAYQJW010000093.1:0-1823 GCA_964418025.1 uncultured Candidatus Saccharibacteria bacterium
AAGTAAACTTGATCCATTGGCAGAGGAATATAGCTTTCGGCCTCGAATAAAATTGCATTACCGACTTCGGCATCGCTCATTAGTTGCATGGGAATAATACGAACGAATGATTTAGATTCCGGCAAAGCTACAACAACTCGATTAGTAGAAAATTTTCCATGTTGTGGTTTGTCTAAGCTACGAATAATCAAGTCTGATAAAGCTGATTGATCGGTAAAGTCATCATTCATGATCATGCCTTTTGGCATAGCCACATTAGTGTAAGCTTTTACAGAATTAGATTTTTTAGAAATTTCAAACTGCAAAGCCTTGATAGCATGATTGTTGATATGGAGACCAATGTAGTGGTGTCGTTTTTGCAGAATATTGAAGTGCATGTATGTTTATTATATCAAAGTAATGTCTATACTTCCCTAAATACCAAACTACCCAATAGAAGTTCCAATATTATAAATAGGCATAATTAGAGCCATGGCCAAGAAGCCAACAACCACACCAATCACCAATAACAGCAAAGGTTCGATAATCGAAGAAATATTTTTCATGGTGTCATCTATTTCGGCTTCGTTATGAGCAGCGAGTTGTTCTAAAATTTGTTCGAGGTTTCCTGTCTCTTCACCAATAGAGATCATTTGTGTAACCAAAAATGGAAAGAGCTTTTCGTGCTTTGCCAAAGATTCTGTTAAGGGCTTACCAAGTTTTACACTCTCGGCAGTGTCGGCTAAAACTTCTTGATAATAAACATTACTCAAAGCATCGCCGGTAACCTGCAAACCTTGGACCACCGAGATTCCCGACTTCATCAAAGACCCTAGAATACGAGAAAATCTAGCTATATTAATTTTTTTCACAATCGGACTGATCATAGGAAAATTCAACAATACAGCTGCCAAAATCCTCTTTCCTGGAGTAGTGCGGATACCTAATAAAAATCCTATCACTGCGCCAATCATAGCTGCAATTACCAACACGGAATTCGCGGCGAAAAAGTCACTAATCACAATTACTATTCTAGTCATGATCGGTAACTCCATATCAAAATCTTTGAAAGTAGCAGTTAAAGATGGAAGTACAAAAATTGCTAACAACACACCGATAATTACCATGGCAGAAATAATGACTGCTGGATAAATCATCGCGCCTTTGGTTTTGGATTTTAAATCGGCTTCTCTCTGTAATTGAATATGCAAGTATTCCAAACTGGTTTCTAAGTTTCCAGAAAGCTCCCCTACTTCTACCATACTTATAAAAATGTGAGAGAAAACTTTTGGGTGCACAGCCATAGCTTCGTGTAACGATTTACCAGACTCAACAGCACCCGCCAATGAATCTAAAATAGCACGAAACTTTCCATTATTGGTTTGTTTAGAAATAATCCGCATTGCCCGTGGTGCCGCCACACCGGACTTTAACAACAGACCCAAGTTTTGGATAAAGGCAATTTTGTCTTTTAAACCTATACTCGAAAACCCCTGAAGATAGGCCGTGAAGTTAAAGCTATTATTTTCGTTTAGCTCCATAGGAATCAAACCTTGTTCCTTTAACAAGTGGCCAGCCGACAAAAAATTAGCCGCTTCGATTTCGCCGGTTTGATGTTTTCCATCTTTGCTTACTGCTGTGTATGTATAATTTGGCATTTATTCCTTAGTTACACGAAGAATTTCTTCGATCGTGGTTTGCCCCGCTACGGCTTTAATGAAGCCGTCTTGCCACATAGTGATCATACCGTCTGCTACGGCTTGTTTTTCGATATCTTGACTCGTAGCTCGCTTTACGATTAATTCTTCTATCTGAGGGGTGTTTTCTAAGATTTCGTGCACACC
>CAYQJW010000094.1:0-1809 GCA_964418025.1 uncultured Candidatus Saccharibacteria bacterium
TAGAGCAAAATAAAGACTGTTATGCTATAGAAATCCAGAATGGAAAATATTACGACTGTGGTAATAAACTTGAATATATAAAAGCAGTTGTTGAATTTGGTTTGAAGCACGAAGACTTACATGACGATTTTGCAGAATTTTTAAAAAAGCTAAAAGTTTAGCATAAATATTTTCTAAAAAATGAAAATTTAAAGAGAGTAGTCAAAAGTTTTAATCGAAACAAAAATGAAAAATGATAAAAAATCTATTTTACAAAAATTCACCTTTGCTTTGGTGATAGGTAGTTTAGTTTTACTTTCGGCTGGTTGTGGTGGCGGTGATACCAAAGCTGGAAAAGTGACTATAAAAATTTGGAAACCTTTTGTTGATAGCGACAAGATGGGAGTTCTTATTCAAGCTTACAAAAAAGCTCACCCTAATGTAACAATCGAATATACCAAGAAAAATATTGAAAATTATGAAACCGATTTAATCAATGCGTTGGCCGCTGGTACTGGCCCAGATATATTTTCTATAAATAATACTTGGTTGCCAGAATATTTGGACAAAGTCACACCTGCACCAGATAAACTTTACACACTTAAAGAATATAAAGATGCTTTCGTTGATGTGGTCTATACCGACTTCGTTCGTGATAATAAAGTTTACGGTACTGCCCTGTGGGTAGACTCGCTTGCTCTCTACTATAATAAAGATATTATGGGGACCGCCGGTATTGCGACTCCTCCGACTACATGGGATCAACTTGCTATTGATTCAAGAAAAATTGCTAGTCAAAGTGAAGACGGTTACTTCGATCGTAGTGGTGTAGCTATTGGAACTTATCAAAATGTAAACAGAGCTGTTGATGTGGTGTATTTGATGATGCTGCAAGCTGGAGCTGTCCCTTGGTCTAACGATGGTCGTAGTCCAAGATTCGCTTCTAATATACAGAAGGACGGAAGGAGCTTTAACCCTGGTATTGAAGCGGTAGATTTTTATACATCATTCGCTAATCCAAATAGCGAAAACTACACTTGGAATTCTGATAGTGATTATTCTACCGACGCTTTTGCTAATGGTAGATCAGCCTTTTTATATGGCTATAGTTATACGAGAGCTCAAATTGATGCAAAGGCCCCAAATTTAAATTATGATGTTGCTCCGGTTCCCCAGTATGATTTGTCTCAACCGAATGTTAACTTTGCGAGTTACTTTGGTGAAGTGGTAAGCAAGGCAAGTGTAGATAGAAAGACTCGTGACGCAGCTTGGGACTTTTTAAAGTTTGCTACCGGTTCTAAAGTATTAGATAATTACTATGCCAAAGATAAACAGCCATCATCACGTCGTGATCTTATTGAATTACAAACCCAAGATTTAGAAATAGGTGTGTTTGCCCATGCTAACTTAACCGCAAAGTCGTTTTATAAAGTTGATGAACAAAAGTTTGATGCACTAATCGGTGATGTAATAGAAAATATTTTATTCCGCGGCCAAAAAACTAGCAGTGCATTATCTAAAGCACAAAGCCAGGCAGGTAGTTTGGTTCAACAAAAATTATTTTAATGAAAAAAAGTAATACTATCTTAAATAAAAAGATTAATTTTCTAACCCGCCAAGTGGCTTATGCTTTTTTGGCTGGATTAATTTTAGGTGGGGCTGCTTTGGGTTTCATAGATGCTTATGCAAAAAAACCATTATTTAGTAATGCCCAAATTGGTGGGACGGTTGGTATTGGCGGAAGTGCTGTTGGAAGTATTCGTGGGCAATCATACGGTGGAACTAGTTCTCAAGAAGCTGCTGTTAAAGCTGCCTCTGCCGAAGCCCAAG
>CAYQJW010000095.1:0-1806 GCA_964418025.1 uncultured Candidatus Saccharibacteria bacterium
AAAGCGAGTAACTCGCAAGGGTTCGGGAGTTCGAATCTCCCCGCTTCCGCCAGAAGTTTTATATTCAAGATTCTTTCACTTAATATTATTAAACCGTAACTACATGTCAAAATCTCAACTCAACAACCTAAGCAAGCGTCAAATTTTAGAAAGTTTGATGTACGAACAAAATCAAAGCAACGCTACTCTATCTCGTTTAGTAACTGCGGTTGCTCGTACAGCCGGTCTTGATCCAGAAAAACTTGCCGAACATTTTATAGACGACAAAGGCAACCAAGAATTTATCGATAAATTTAACTTAAGTGTAAAAGCTCAACACCCGAAAGCTCACCCAAACGGTGATGGTCAAGACCATACTGGACACAGGCACGATGCTGAACCAGTTACTGCTCCAGCAACAGACGAAGCAAAAACAGAATAATTAAAAAATGGTCTTTATGAGACCATTTTTGATATATGAAATATTACAATAAACTTAAAATCTATTTTCCTATTGCGGTCTGGCCGGCTTTAGTGTTAGCTTTTCATTTAATCTCTCAGGAATTGAGTTTATATTATTACGTAAGATGGTTAGACACACCCATGCATTTTCTTGGTGGGATGGCGATCGCCGCAGGCAGTTATTATATTTTTAAACATCTTGAAGATAAAGGCGAACTAAAAACTACTCCGGTAGTAAAAATCTTTTTAGCAATTGCTATTACCGCCCTAGCGGCAACTCTCTGGGAAATAACTGAATTTGCTGGCGACACACTTCTCCAAACCCACATGCAACCAAGCGTCTGGGATACAATGAAAGACCTGACCATGGGATTACTTGGTGCAAGTCTTGTAAGTCTACTTTGGAAAAAATCATAACTGAAAACTGCTCAAACTGCCGAAAGGCAGTTTTTATATTCATTGACAAAAACCCAATTAATTAGTAGTATTTATTGTTAATCTCACGATTATCAGATCTCGGTTAGGAGGAAATAATGACGAATCAAACTACACAAAACGGGTTAACCCCCAGCTTATTTGATGTATCGATCCCAGGCTCACCCACTCCAAAAATTAACGCCGCCATAGACAACAGAAACATTGGCAACTTTAATCTTACTCTTGGGGATTTGATGACCAAAGTCATTGAACGGAAAGAAGCAAAGCTTCGGGAAGAATATACAGGAAAGTTTAACCTTGATTTTACTCAAAGCTTAAGCGACAAAGAATTCATCAAATACATGTACAGTGCGCACATATTTCAAGATTTTGACATGCTCAAAGTGCCTTTACTTATTCCTTTCCAAAAGCAAGCTAGTAAATATAGTGAGTATAAAAATTCCGAAGGAGAAACAAGAATCACCGGTGAAGTCCCGTATGCTATTAACCACCCAAAACCGGCTATAGTGATGTTTTCGATATTGGCTCTACTCATTATAATCTCCATTTTCTTTGGAGTATATGGCGCAGCTGGTGGAGGCATCCAATGGATACCGACGATTCTACTCTCTGCATTATTTGCACGCACCTTTTATAAGGCTATGAGAAATCGCAATCATGATCTAAAGCTAATGGCTAAAGCCAGAAAAGCAGTGCAAGACAAGTGGCTAGAGCTTGACCATGACATGGAAGTCTTCAAAGAAAAACTCAACAGTGATGATGTTTTCTTTTTAAAATATCTTGTCGTAGAGTTGAAGTATCAGAAAAAAGTTCATTCTGATGAGAAAGAAAAAATTGAAGCAATGTTACGAAGAGCTGTGTACAAACCACGCGACGAAGTGAATGAAGAAGTTTTAGCTATCAAGCATCAGCTGGATAACATTTACA
>CAYQJW010000096.1:0-1640 GCA_964418025.1 uncultured Candidatus Saccharibacteria bacterium
TTGGTGACCAAAGCAATTAACAAGATAGCTGCAGAAATTAGGAAAAACTTTTTTTGTCGGCTATAACCAGAGACTTGCCCACTAATTTGATTTGGTTGGAATTTTGAAGCAGTCTTTTTTAAAGTACCTTGTACTAAACCAATTCCTTTTCCAGACTTCGAAGCAATGCCTTGCCAGTAACTCTTCTTGATATATTTTGTTTTAAAATCACCAAGGAAATTTTTGGAGATTAATAATCCAGTACTAGCGGCTTGTTTTACTTTGTGTGGAACCCAGCCTTTAATTTTACTACCAACTTGGCCAGGATTTGTAATAACTTCGGACTTCGCGACTGGTCCTGTTAAGTATTGGCTTAAATCAACTTCTTCATCAGAAGTCGTGCCTGCTTCAACTTGCAAAGCAAAGATAGTTCCACAAGCTACGTCTGGACCCATATCATCATTAAGATATTCAATGATACTTTGTGCGGCGATAGGTAGGTCATTTTTATCAATCAAATTTTTGATACGATCAATAGAAATATGATTCAAAAGTTCTGGGGTCGAAAGCATAAATAAATCTCCTAGACGCATCTTGCCTTCGGAGAATTGTTCAAAAGTTTTTAGAGGTTGATTGCTCCCAATGGAATTGTCGGTGATAGATGAAAACTTGCCTTCGCGGTAAATTAACGCAGAAATTTTTCCAACGCTAGAAACACTTAATACGCCATCGTGTTTGACTGCAACAGCGGCGTTAAGTTTGCCTAACCAATGGGTTTTGCCCAGAGTGACAAGCTTGCTGAGCTCTTCGTTGATACTAGCTAGGGAGGATTCGAAAATTCCATGCTCGGAGGTTCTGCGATAGGTTCTTTTTAGAGAAGCAGTAATTGCTTCGGCGATTCGTTGGCATTCATCTTTTGCTGCAGGATTGAACATGGGCAATTCACAGATCACATAGATCTCTGTACCAATAGAATCGATGGTTTCGGCTAGGGTATAGACGAAAGTTGAAGACTGACGATTGTCTCCCAGCTGAATCTTTACTACTTGTGTTTCTAATTCTGTCATTTCCTTAATTATATCACAAAATCATCCTTAAAATTCAATCATATAAAAGAGGGAAAAAGGGTATGGTATAATTTTAGATATGATTACAAGATTATCCGACATTATAGACACAGGCTCGCAGGCCGAGCTGTTGGCATTTTTTATTACAGCCACACCAAGAAGCTTTTCTGTTCTAGAATTATCTAGACGTTTAAAAATAAACCCAAGTGAGGTGAAGATTTCGGCAACCGATTTGGAGAAGCAAAATTTGCTTAAGACTTTCTCTAAAAATAGAACTACTTTTTACTTATTGAATCAGCGCCACGCCATGATTCCACAACTTAAGGATTCTTTTAGAAAAGAACACAAACAATGGCCAGATGAACTGGCAAGTAGTATTAAAAAACTAGGAACGCTTTCGGGGATTTTTTTATCCGGAATCTTTGTAGGCCGTCCAGAGCTGGTGGTAGATTTGTTATTAGTTGGAAACGTTAGCGATGTTCAATTAGCTAAATTTTTAAGATCTACCAGCAAGCAATTTGGGGGAGAGTTGAATTACAGTATTATGTCGCCAGAGGAATTTGTAATGCGCCGTGATACCTTTGACCGTTTTAT